>PBKP01000016.1 GCA_002721515.1 Nitrospina sp. | reverse complement strand
TAATTAAAAAAAATCTATGAAAAATCCATAAATCATTGCATTTAAATGGTTTATTGTTATCAAAATCAAAAAACAAATAAAAATATAACTTTTTATTTGAAATAGATTGGTTAGATTTAGAAAAGTTAGCCTATTTTTTAAAAATTTATTAAGTTTATGTTTTTTTATAAACCCTTAACTTTTTTGGAGAAAAATCGCGTTTTTACCCCTAATATTACCTAAATCATTTAAATTCATACAATTTTAGGAAAAATAATCGCTAAAAATTTGAAAAAAAATTATTTGGAGCTATAATCTCCCCTTTTCTTGTGGAGTTAAAATGAAAAAAAAACGTATTGCCATTTACCCTGGAACATTTGATCCGGTCACCTTTGGTCACATTGATATAATGCGTCGTGCTCTCAAATTGTTTGATGATTTAATTGTTGCCGTGGCTCTAAACCCAAATAAAAGCCCTTTATTCCCACTGGGAAAACGTGTCGATTTTATAAAAAAGGCAACCCAAGATTTAAAAAATATAGAGGTGATTCCCTTTGATAATTTACTTATTTCCCTTGCTCATAGTAAAAAAGCATCTGTGGTCATTAAGGGGTTACGAGCTATCAGTGACTTTGAATTTGAGTTACAAATGGGATTAATGAACCGTACCTTGGATGAAAAAATAGAAACACTTTTTATGATTCCCAGTCAGGAGTTTTCCTTTTTGAGTTCAAACCTGGTAAAAGAAACCGCTAGGCACGATGGCGATGTTTCTAAATTAGTCCCTAGAATCGTATTTAATGAATTAAAAAAGAGTTTCAAATGAAATTTTCTAAACGCATAGAACAAGTAAATCCTTCCATGACTTTGGCAATAGATGCAAAAGCTAAAGAACTCAAAGCCAAAGGAGAAGATGTGATTGGTTTTGGCGCAGGGGAACCGGACTTCGACACGCCAGAAAGAATTAAGCGAGCCGGCATACGAGCTATTGAAGCCAACGACACGCATTACACCCCGGTCGGAGGTACTAATGAGTTAAAAGATGCGATCATAACTAAAATGAAAAGAGATAATGGTCTGGTTTACGAAAGAAACGAGATAATTGCTTCCTGTGGCGCAAAACATTCTTTTTATAACCTCGCCCAAGCATTATGGGATGAGGGTGACGAGGTAATCATTCCGGCTCCTTACTGGGTATCGTTTCCAGAAATGGTGGTTTTGGCAGGAGCAAAACCTGTGATTATAGAAACTTATTCAACGAACAATTTCAAAATCACAGTTGACCAAATTAAAGAATCCCTAACTACAAATACGCGTGCAATATTAATTAATACTCCTAGTAATCCAACTGGTTTTGCTTATGAAAAATCTGAACTAGAAGCCATTACAGAGTTTGCGTTGCAAAATAATTTATTGCTTATTTCTGATGAAATTTATGAGTGGATAATTTTTGATGGTTTTCAACACAGCAGCATCGCTTCTTTAGGTAAAGAGGCAAAGAAAAATTGCGTTGTGATAAATGGAGTATCAAAATGTTATGCCATGACTGGTTGGAGAATCGGCTATATCGCAGCTGATGCCGAAATTGTTAAAAAGATTACAAAATTGCAAGGGCAGAGCACATCTGGCCCTTGTTCGATCTCGCAGGCGGCTAGTATTGAGGCGCTGATGGGGCCTCATGACGATGTAATAGCAATGGTCCGTGAATTTGAGAAACGCAGGAATACCATGGTAGATCTATTGACTGATATACCTGGGGTTTCTTGTAATAAACCAAATGGTTCATTTTACTCCTTTCCAGATTTCTCAGCTTTGTATGGCAAAAAAGATAAAAATGGAAATGCAATTCATGGATCTTTAGATTTTACCGAATACCTTTTAACCGAAAAAAAAGTAGCTATTGTCCCCGGTATTGCATTTGGGTCAGATGCAAATGCTCGCATGTCTTTTGCAACTTCGATGGAAAAAATTGAGGAAGGCGTTAAACGAATTAAGGAAGCCGTAAAACTATTACAATAACCAACTTTAAAGATTGATTTGGTTTTTATGATATCTCAGGACGGTTTACACCTGATTTTGATTTAATACTTTCTTTATAGTCTCTAATTCGCTCTTCAATTTTAGCCCGGCACCTTTTGGCTTTACAGTTACCTGTTCCAACACCAATGTTTTTTCTCAGCGCTTCAAAGGTCATAGATCCTTCTTGAATAGCNNCCATTATNGTNCCAGCCTTTATACTTCGACAAAGACATACCTTTTTAAAGCTNTCTATTAAATCTTTTTTTTTTGTTTCCAAAATATATATAGTTGCCGCTATGATTNATAGGGNCTTTTTTTAATTAAGTAATTTTTGAAAATTTAAAATAAATCAAAACATGTTTACTTGTTTCNNNACANATATTGTAAACCAGACCNCTTAAAATNCCTAATGCTTAAAAAAANTACACCTTTCATCCTATCTGCATGCAGTGGAGTATTGCTCACCCTNNCTTATCCTGAATANAACCTAGAAGCGTTGATTTGGGTNGCTTGGCTTCCTATTTTTTATGCTATNGAAAATTCTTCGCCNCAAAGGGCCGCATGTCTTGGATTCATTACAGGAATGGTTTTTTATAATTCNGGATTAAGTTGGATCAANAATACCCTCATCAATTATGGGGGCTTGCATTGGACTNTAAGTTTTGGTGCTCTTGGNCTTTTATCTGCCTATCTATCNTTTTTTATNGCGCTTTTCTGTTATTTATTGAGAAGAGTCTGCTCTAGAAATCATATTCGTTTCTTTTTGTTTGCGCCGGTTCTTTGGGTTTCNCTGGAATATTTACGTTCTACCCACTCTAAATATGGTTTCTCTTGGTTAGGCCTGGGCTATTCGCAATTCCAAAATCTTCCTGTCATTCAANNTGCCGAATGGACAGGGGTTTANGGGNTTTCATGGATTATTCTATTTGTTAACAGCGGAATATATTTATCTTGGAAGTGTTGGCGGGAACAAAATACCAAAGAATTGGAACTTAAAACCGGATGGAGAATTTTATGTGTCACACTTCTTATCTCTGCGTTGTGGGTAGTTTATGGAAGTCAAAGGCTCACTCATTTTTCTAAAAGCCCCAATAAAAAAATTAAAATAGGATTAATTCAAGGAAATGTAGAACAATTCATGAAATGGAACCCAGTTTATCAAAACCTGGTTATGAATAAGTACCGAGACCTAACTTTGAAGGCCGCGAAAGAAAAACCCAATTTAATAATCTGGCCAGAAACGGCAACGCCGTTTTATTTTGAAGAAAATACTACTGAAACCGAATTAATAAAAAATTTAGCTCGGGAAATTCAAATACCTCTTTTATTTGGTAGCCCCTATCGCAAAAATATAAACAATAATACAATTCATTTTAACAGTGCTTATCTGGTATCAGCGTCAGGTGAAACTTTAAGCCGCTACGATAAAATTCACTTAGTACCATTTGGCGAATTTGTTCCTTTTCGAAANATATTATTNTTTATTGAAAAACTGGTAGTGATGGTCGGCGACTTCGGNCGCGGTACAAAANCAAAGATNATGGTAAATGAAGATAATAAAGCAGGTGTTTCCATTTGCTATGAAATAATTTTNCCAAATTTAATTAGGCAAGCTGTAAAAAACGGTGCCAATTTTCTCGTAAACATTACTAACGATGCATGGTTTGGAAAAAGTGCCGCCTCTTATCAGCATATGAGCATGGGCTCACTTCGTGCAGTGGAAAACAGAACGCCTATTGTTCGCGCTGCCAACACCGGTATTTCTGGTACCATAGAAGTGACTGGAAAGTTAAAAGACGAAACAGAATTGTTTGTTGATGATTTTCGTATTACACAAATTTATCCCAAAACAGGTGCAAACACTTTTTACAGCGTAAACGGTGATGTATTTAGTTGGTTGTGTCTAATTCTAACGGTCTTTTTGGGTTTAACATCGAGAAAACTTACATAAAAATTAATTTAAATTAACCTGTCGTTAAATGGTTTAAAATTAATACTACATTTTTATCTCCTGGTTTAACACTGACAAACCCCTCGATATCACCTGCACCAACTTGGGCATCACCATCTGAATCGATTCTTCCTGTCAGCACCATCGGACCCTCAAAATTGGCTCCAGAAAACATAATGTCCGTTGCTCCTAAACTAAACTTAAAGGGGAATTTGATTTTTGGAATTCTTTTAACCGCAAGGGGCGGGCCTCGTTTAACCTCTGAGCTCCTTGCAAACAAAAACAACACGGCATTTTTTTTAATATTTTTTTTGAGCCCTTCGCTAACTCTTATCGTCCCCTCGATATTAAGGGTTGTTCCTGCCACCACTGTATCAAGAACTAGCTTCACTCCTTTTTCTCCGGCTTTTACCCGGGCTTTACCTTCAATATCACCAGGACTCGATTTCCGATTTCCATCCTGATCAAGCCTCGCTGTCAGCTTTAAATTTCCCTCGAAAACGCTGCCTTCCATCATAGTGTTGAGTTGACCAATTTCAAATTCAAACGGGAAATCAAATATCCCATGCTTTCTCACTGCTAATGGGGGGCCTGTTTCCACGCCTTCTGGGCGTGCAAATATGAACAAACCAGCGCTAGGTTTAATGGAAACCCCCAAATCAGGTAACATCGATATAGTGCCAGAAACATCATTTTTATGGATATTAGGATCATTTTTACGCGCCAGTTCTTTTTTCAACGTTTCTGGCAAGGGATGTTCTTTCATTTTCCTTTCGCAACCAATAAAACAGAAAAATACGCAAAAATATAAAAAAAGTGTTAATTGTTTCAAAATATTTCTCCGATAAGACCTCATAAGGCTTGGGAAATTAATCTGGTTGTGCAGCTTGACATCACTTTATGTAGATTTAATTATAAATTAAATTCATAAAATAATTTTCAATAGCCAATTGAACCCATAATTTTAGACGTTATAAAGAAACATTACACAATGCGCAAGTTTAGGGGTCCTAAAAGGCTTTGAAGTTTGGAGCATAAGATGTTTCACGAAGTAAAAATTTTTGACAAGAAAGGAAAAGTAAAAAAAATCCTTTCCAGTAAAAAGCTCAGTAAAAAATATTGGGACTCATTTTACAAAATNGGGGAACCCATTAAAAANAGAGGGAAAAAAGGTGGTGAAAAAACAATTAATTTCACAAATTNTGATGATGAAAACCTATCTCCCGANACTTAATAATACANGAATAGCTATAAGTTAATTACAAATCAAATTAAGGGATGTTTCAATTGCTGGCTGACTCCTAATCCTCCACCAAGGTTGAGTTGACAAAAAATTGGAATTTCCTTATTACGTGGGAGGCAAATCCAGGAGGAACCGCCTCCCACGTGCCCCTTTAATTCTTCACTATTTTATTTTTTCTAATTAATTTTAAATATCAAAGACTTTGGTTAATTTAGAAGAGTTTTTCAAAACCAAAAATCTATCGGCGGTAGTCTGTACCTTCAAGGTTTATTTTCTTGCACATTTCCATAAGTCGAGAGTGAATACGGGCACCTATTTTTTCTTCCAAGCTAAAACGTGCATATGCATTTGATAGACCTTGCTTGTCATTTCGACCAGATGGGGGCGTCAAGCAGTTTTCAACTTTATCACTAAAATTAGTAGTGACCAGTGTAACTTTATCGTCATCGTTGTAACGTGTGGAAATAAAATGATCAAGAATAGTAATTTCCCAATCTGTATTGCGACCTTTAGCCAGCTCATCAATCACTAACACCTTTACTCCTACATAAGGATCAATAAAGTCCTTTTCTGAAATATCCTCGCCGTACCCATGGCGAATATCTCTTAAAAGTTCAAAAAAATCGACGAACTTACATTCCACCCCATATTGCATAACTAATTCTTTAATTATTGAAACTACAATATGAGTTTTTCCAAGCCCTGGTGCTCCCATATAAATAAGACCTTGGCTGTATTGTCCTTTTCTGTCGACGTAATCTTTAATGAACTTCTTAGAGTTAAGCAAAGCGTTTTTTTGGGTTCTATGTTGAGGCGGATCCACTAAATAAGAACTAAAATCTTCATGAACAAACTTACCTGGTACACCGGCCTGATTAAACAAAGACATCCTTTTAAAAAGTTCACTGCATTCGCATTCCTTTATTTTGGATAGGCCTTCTGGCGTTTCATCAAAAATCCTACGACTACCCTCACAAAATTTGCACTGGAAACAAGTACAGGGTTCAGCTTGCACTTTTCCCTTCTTGTTTGAAAAAACATATTTTTTATCACGACAACGTCCGCAATCGATTGCCGTTTTAATTTTCTGTTTCATCCGTGTGTCATTTCTTTTTCAATAAAAACCTTAAGATAGTTTAGGCTTAAGTGGGCTGTCTGTCTAGGATTAGTGCGTTCAAACTCCGTGAATCCAGTTTCTATTCCTCGACACACCACATCTATTGGTATGCCTCGTTTTTCCCATTTTTGGATGAGATCATAATCCGTTGCAGAAAGAGATAAACCAAGTTCTTTAAAAGATAGAACAAATTGTTCTACGGTTACTAGGTAATCTTCATTTTTCATTAATTTTTTGGGCGCTCTCTAAAAAAATTCATTTAACTCTTGATATCAAGTAAAGAACCGATCATTTCGTCATTGGTTTTAATAATATTACTATTGGCCTTAAATGCAGCTCTAGAAACAATTTGGTCGACCATCTCTTCAGCAATATCCACATTAGAACTCTCTAAAAAACCTGATAAGACTGATCCAAAAACACCTTCGCCCGGAACACCAAAAATTGGGGCTCCTGATGCAATCGATTCATTTAAAAAGTTGTTACCTGCAGCAATCAGCCCTTCTGGATTATTGAAATTGGCAATTTGAATCTGGCCTGCAACTTCAAGTTCTTCGTTAGTTTTTACAGATACCTGGCCGTTGGTTCCAACATTGATTCCATTATTTTGAGTTGGAACGTTGATATTGGGAATCAAAGAGTTACCACTTGCATCAACGACTTGACCTGCTCCGTTCAACTTAAAACTTCCTGAACGAGTATAACTAATTCCACCATTTGGATTTGCAACCTGAAAAAAACCATTTCCTTTGATAGCGAGATCTAAAGGATTGTTAGTGGGTATCAACCCGCCTTGAGTATTGATTTTGGATATCGAGTTTACCTGAGTAACGCCTGATTTGTTTTCAATACTATTGACTTTACCTTTTTTAAATCCGGACGTCGTGACATTGGCAAGATTGTTAGCGCTATTTTGTAANCGTTTTACTGNATTGTTTAACCCNGATAAAGCACTTAAAGTCGNNCCTAACATTATATAACCCTTATTTTATTATGAGATAAGAACNCTATTATTTTTCACANCGCTTGAATAAGGTGCTTTTCTAAGAGAGAGCAAAGAAAAACTCATTGCCGTTTCATCACAGTTTTCCTGGTGCAGACACTGCTTACAATCGTTCCATACTTTATGTGGTAGGTTTAATTTATCTATGATTTGGAATCCCAATTTCTCAAATAATGGAATTGCATAGGTTAAAACAAAAATCGTGTCGCAGCTCTTATTCAATAAAGCCTGCTCAATACTACTTTGGATCAATTTTGTCGCAATTCTTTGTCGGTGATAGCGTGGATCAACACCTAGCGAACGGATTTCAACTANCTTATCCCATCCATATTTTAAATTACANATACCAATNACCTCACCCGATTTTTCATACACCATAAATTCATTGATATTTTGTTCAATTTCTTCTAAAGAACGAAATAACATCTTACCTACTTCAGAATAAAACCGGATCAGGTTTTGAATAGCCTGCGCATCTTTCAATTTTCCTGTACGTACCATTTAAAAATNTTTTTCTATTTTATAGTTTTTAGTAGATAAGTTATTGTAGCTGGAATTGCTACCCCAATCAACGAGTTTAGTCTGCTGTTAAAGCACGGAACAAAGCCAACAAAACAAAAATTTTAGATTTTACATTAATAAAACTTCTAAAAATAATGGAAAAAGCAAATAGAGGAAATACGAAGCATAATTATCGGACAAAATTTTAGGGGATTCGGGTAATTGAACAGCAGTTGCAACCTAGTAAGACATCAATATGGCTGGCTCGAAATAATAGTCTCTAATAGAAAATTTGCTTATAACTTCAGACAGATTGTATCCGTTACTAATTGGGCAAGCTAATGAACCGATTGATCCTTAAGTTGGTCAATAAGAAGAATATTATTGATAGAAATTGCAATTTTATCTGCCATGCGTTCAAGAAACTCCGTACCAAGTCCTTTATGAAAGTGAGAAGCTTTAGGACTTCCAAACGCAATGATACCAACAAAAGCTTCCTGTGCCACAATCGGGATGAGTGCTTCCGATTTTATCGAATCTTCTTCACTAGAAAACGAGCCGAACACATCTGATTCTACGATTTCTCCACGTAGAACGGATCTAGGTTTACCGTCAAACCATTCTAATGCGGTTTCTTTACTAATAAACTTTATTGTCTCATCAAGATCTCCATTGTATCGCTCCCGTAATCGATCTTCCATAAAATGGTCAGAGCCTTGAATCAGACAAACAGCAACTTTAGGAATTTCAAAACGACTGGGAATTTCTTTTTTTAATTGATAAACCATCTGGTTTAGGTTGGTACTGGTTAAAATAAGTTGTTCTATCTCATATAAATGATCTTGAATTTTTTCATTAGCACGAGAAATTTTAAACAACCATTCAAGTTTGGTTTTAAGGTTTTCCTTATCATCGTTTACTCGCTTGATAATTCGATCAGCAAGGCTTAGCGTACCCATCGGTTCAATGGGAAGATCGTCTTCTTTAATTCCTTTTATTTTTCTTAATAGCTCCGGGTATTCATTAAAAAACTCCGGGTGCTCATCCAAATAAATTGCAACTTGATCTTTATTCATTTAAATTTCCCTAGCAATTTTTGGTAATAATTCAACAAAACCAGTAGTAGCGTATCATAAAAGCACTCTAGCAAAAAGACATAAATTCAATAAAAACAATAATTTGCGATACTAAAAACAAAGAGTTTAAGATTTGAGGTAAATTAGCTCTTTTCCAATCCTAGGCGGGGTTTATACCTTTGCCTTTTCAGAAGGGGTGCTAGGGGGTTGCGGGGGGGCTTTATGGCCACAGCCTGTCAAACCCGAAAATGCGATAAAGAAAACAATAAGAATCATAAAAAATCTGTTTGGCATTATCGTTTTTTCTTTTTTAGTTTTTTAGTCAACCGTAAAATTTGCCCAAGGACTTGTTTTTTTGACGTTCCACCATAAATATTTTTTCTGTCCATCGAGTTTTTGATCGCTATATGATCGAATACTTCTTTGTCAATACGCTTGGAAATTTTACGCAATTCAGGCAACGAAAGATCAGCTAAAACTTTTTTATTTTCAATACAATATGCTACCGTTTTTCCAGTAATCTCATGAGCATCACGAAATGGTACTCCTTTTAAAACAAGATAGTCGGCCAAATCCGTTGCGGTAAGAAAACCAATGGACTCCAATTCTTTTTGTGGGATTGGTATGAACTTCGCAGTTTTTATCATATCAGTAAAAACCCGAAGACAGACCTTAACCGTTTCAGCGGTATCAAATAAGGGCTCCTTGTCTTCCTGCAAGTCTTTATTATAGGCTAGGGGCAGGCCCTTCATCAAAGTAAGTAAAGACACCAGATTTCCAAACACCCTTCCTGATTTACCGCGAATCAGTTCTGCCGCATCCGGGTTCTTTTTTTGCGGCATGATACTGCTACCAGTCGTGAACGCATCGGAAAGTTCCAAAAAACCAAATTCACTGGAATTCCAAATGATTACCTCTTCGCAAAACCGACTAAGATGCATCATGGTCAATGCGGATGAACTGCAGAACTCAGCTGCGAAATCCCGATCCGCTACGGCATCCATACTATTATGCGAAATTTCAGGGAACCCTAAAAGTTTTGCTGTTATCTTACGATCAATCGGAAAGTTAGTACCAGCCAAAGCCGCAGAACCTAGAGGCATGACATTAATTCTTTTATAAGCATCCAAAAAACGTTCTTTATCCCTAAGTAACATTTCAACATATGCCAGTAAATGATGAGAAAGTAATACGGGTTGCGCTCGTTGTAAATGTGTGTAACCAGGGATACAATGGTCAATATTTTTTTTCGCGATGTCTACTAGGGTTTTGCCAAGCCGGTCCAATTCACTTAAAATATCATCCGTTTCTTTTCGAAGAAAAATCCTTATATCAAGGCAAACCTGATCATTTCGACTTCTAGCCGTGTGTAGTTTTCCTGCAACCGGACCTATTATTTCCCGTAACCGATTTTCAATATTCATGTGAATATCTTCAAGACTATCGCTGAATTTAAAGCGCCCCTCATTACATTCTCGTAATATGCGCTCCAACCCTTTAATGATCTTTTTAGACTCAGTAGTGCTAATAATTTTGCACCGAGCAAGCATTTTGCAATGGGCAATGCTTCCTTCAATATCACAATCGTAAAGACGCTTATCAAACGATATGGAAGCTGAAAAAGTTTCCATCAATGAATCTGTTGATTGTTTGAATCTACCACCCCAAGGTTTTTTCATTTCTTAAAGCTAAAATTGGTTGTTTTTAAAACAATTTTTTTAAATAAATAATTATTAACATTGATTGTTCTTATGTTTTTCATTTGATCCAGCAATGACTAAAGTTATTTCACCCTTCCAATTGCGATCTTGACTAACAAAGTCTGCCAAGTTACCGCGGAGTACTTCTTCATGTATTTTTGTTAACTCCCTAGCAATAGCAACTTGTCTATTACCAAAAACATCAAAAAGATCCCGAAAAGTTTTTTGAATCCGGTTCGGAGATTCAAAAAGGACAAGTGTTCGTTTTTCACATGCGAGCTTTTTTAGTGTTGTGGTTCGACCTTTCTTTCTTGGAAGAAAACCCTCAAACACAAATTTGTCCATTGGGAGACCGGAAACTGTCAAAGCGGCTAACAAAGCTGACGGACCAGGAATCGAGCTTACACAAATTCCCTCCTCCAATGCTGATTGAACTAAATAATAATGTGGATCAGAAATGCCTGGCGTTCCTGCATCGGAAACCAAAGCAACGCTTTGACCATTTTTAAGTCGACCAATAAATAAAGGTCTCTTTTTAAATTTGTTATAGCTGTTGTAACTTGATGTGGGAGTTTGGATTTCATAACGATTTAACAAAATCCTAGTACGACGGGTATCTTCTGCAGCTATCAAAGATACACTTTTCAGAGTTTCGATGGCTCTTTGAGTCAAATCGCCTAGATTTCCAATTGGAGTACTTACAATGTAAATAGTCCCAGGTTCCAGTGTATCCCTTTCCTCATTTCCCATAACCAGAGTCTATTTTAATCCTTGGTCTCAAAAATCTCAATAAGTATTTTTAAAACAATGACTTTTGGGTTTTTGGATTAACCCATAGGAATTTGGTTTGCAGACTTGTTTTCTTTTTCTTCAGTTTTTACTAGAGGAATTATTTTTTTTTCTTTTCCGGTCATATCACAGTTTCCATCCAAGATACCGCCTAGTTCAATATCAATAGCTGGGGATTTTATATTTCCTAATACTTTGCTAGTCGAATGAATTTCCACTTTTTTGGAAGCCACGATGGTTCCTTCTACTCGTCCCATACAAATGACAGTACCTGCATTAATTTCAGCCATCAAATGTCCTGTTTCACCAATGATCAAAGTGTCTTCAGTTGTGACCTTTCCCTCAAACTTACCGTCAATACGAACCGTACCATCAAAATTAAGTGATCCATTGAAAACAGTATCTTCGCCCATATAGGCTTTTATTTCAGAGTCGTCTTGTTTCATATTTGTTTCTTTTTTCCACATGATAAACCATAGGTTAAAATTTTTAAGCCTTTTTGCTTCCCATTAATTGCTGAATCCGTTCCAAATCATCGTCAGAATAATAAGTCACAACCAATTTTCCACCATTTTTTTTGGGAGAGATATTTATTTTGGTCCCTAATCTTCTTGCTAAATCTTTTTCAAGATCTTTTAAAAATATATCTTTTGGGGCCACCAGTGAAGAATCTAATTTTGCATGTGAATCTATTTTTAATTTTTGCGCTCTTCTCTCTGTTTGTCGAACTGTTAACCCTTCTTTAAGGATCGCTTGTCTTAGGATTTCCATCTTTTTAGGATTTTCTAACCCCAGCAAAGCTCTTCCGTGACCCATGGATATGGTGCCTGATACAAGGTCATCTTTTAAAATTTCTGATAAGTTTAACAGTCGCAAAGTATTAGTAACTGCTGTGCGGCTTTTACCAACCTTATCTGCAATCATTTCTTGGGTCAGACCAAACTCTGAGGATAGTCTTAAATATGCCTCAGCCTCTTCTATTGGGTTTAAATCTTGACGTTGAATATTTTCTATGATTGCAAATTCCAAAGATTGCTCATCGCTGACTTCACGAATTACAGCAGGAATTTTTTTTATTCCAAGTTTTTTTGAAGCGCGCCAACGCCTTTCACCCGCTATTAATTCATAGCCTGAATCAGTTTTTTGAACAACAACTGGTTGCAAAATACCGTGCTCGTCGATGGAAGCAGCTAATTGATCCAATTTTTTGTCATCAAAATAACTCCTGGGTTGCATTCGGTTTGGGAAAATCTCATCGACTAGCAAATCTTTGGCTGAAGAAGATTCTACTTCAGGAACCCCCATTTCAAATTCCGGGATCAAAGCATTTATACCTTTACCTAAAGCTTTTCTATTCATGCTGCAGAGCCTGTTAAGGAAGTTTTAAGTTTGGAATCGGTTTTGGATCTTAGAATAATTTCTTTCGCAAGCTCGACATAAGAGTCAGCACCCCTTGAATTGCCAGCATAAAGCATAATAGGCTTTCCGTGGCTTGGGGCCTCACTCAATCGAACATTTCTAGGAATAACGGTTTTTAAAAGAAAGTCACTGAAATATTTTTGTACCTGATCTTTTACCTGCGCCGCAAGAAGGGTTCTGCCGTCAAACATAGTCAATAAAATACCTTCCACTTTCAAATCCGGGTTGATCGACTTTTTTACCAGTTTTAAAGTTTTCAGTAAGTGACTGAGTCCCTGTAAAGCATAATATTCACATTGCATTGGGATCAAAACTGAATTAGAAACAGCTAATGCATTTAATGTTAAAAGACCCAATGAAGGTGGGCAATCAATAACTACAAATTCATATTCATCAATTTGTGACAGCACTGACTTCAACACAGTCTCCCTTGATTCTCTTGTTACCAATTCTATTTCAGCCCCCGTCAGATCTACCCTTGAAGGGATAATTTTGAGGGTTTCAATTTCAGTAGAACAAGTGACTTCATCAACGCTTGCTTCCCCCATCAATAGCTCATAAACACCCTTGGAATCTTCCTCTACACCCAACCCGCTGGAGGCATTTCCCTGAGGATCCACATCAATCAATAATGCTTTTTTGCCCGAAAGGGCTAAAGATGCGGCTAGGTTTATGGCGGTGGTTGTTTTCCCCACCCCTCCTTTTTGGTTTGCAATACTTATTATTTTGCTCATAAAAATCTAATAGTCGATATTTACCCCTTAAAATTAGCATAAATTTTTCTTTTTGGCTAACTAATATCTTAAAATTGGATAAATTGTTTCACATGGAACAACCTTGGTAAAAGCCTTTCTAATGTTTCACGTGAAACATTTTTCAAAAACCAACAAATTAGATATTTTATTATTGTATCCGAAGACCTGCCAATCTTTTTTAAGCTGAAATTCCTTATAAGGTTCATTGGTTTTTTCTTGAGGGGATTTTTTTAACACAACTTTGCCGCCTTTTACCAAAAAGCGTGTCGCTAGCTTTAGACAAATATTAATATCAGAGACCGCCCTTAAAAGGACCGCATCGGCTATAGGTATCGGAAAAACTTTTTCGGCCCTTTCATTAATAACTGTAATTTTTTGAAGATTTAACTGGTGAACTACTGTATTAAGAAAGCTACATCGTTTTCTTTGGCTTTCAATAAGCGTTATCTCTAAATTGGGGTATATTATCTTTAAAGGTATGCCAGGAAAGCCTGCGCCGCTCCCTATATCAATGATTCGATCATTTGGTAACAGGGTTCTGGCAAATTGAAAAGAATCAAAAATATGTCTATTTAAGATTTCCTGAACTGTTTTTTCAGAGGTAAGGTTAATTTTTTTATTCCACTTGACCAAAAGATCAACATAAGAAGACAACTGAATTTTAATTTGCTTCAAGCTAAGCAAATCAGGAGAAATGTCTAACCGAGGGTCTTGGAGTATCTGAAAAATTTCCATATATTTAGAAAATTAAGGAGCGCTCTCAACAACCTAAAATATTTTTGAATTCCTGAGTAAGTAAAGGGACTATTTTAAGTGTGTCTCCCACAATACCATAATCGGCAATAGAGAAAATAGGTGCATGAGGATCCGAGTTTATAGCTACAATACAGCGGGAAGAAGACATCCCAGCCAAATGCTGAACTGCGCCTGAAATACCGCAGGCTATATATAAATCGGGTGAAACCGTCCTGCCTGTCTGACCAACCTGACGCGTGTATTCTTGCCAGCCGTTGTCAACTACAGGTCGTGAGGCGGCGACCGCGGCTCCCAAAACCCCTGCCAGATCTTCAAGGAGTTTAAAGTTTTCTGGATTCTGCATACCTAGACCGCCTGAAACAATAATTCTTGCTTCAGTTATATCTAGGTCGGCTCCTACTTCTCGAACCAGATTGTCAACAAATTGTGGAACATTTGGTAAGGTTATTTGGTCTTTTTTAACTATTCCGCTTCTGGTATTCTCAAGCTTTTCATCTCTGAAGACATTAGGTCTTAAAGTAATAAAATAGGGCTTTGTTCCCTTTAACTTACATAAAGCAAAAGCTTTACCTGAAAAAATTGGTCTTTTGACGAGAACATCTCCATTATCATCGATTTGAAGATCAACACAGTCTGTAGCCAACCCTACTTGCATACGTGTGGCTATCTCAGCTGACAACTCCTTGCCATTATTCGATGACGATAACAAAACCATATCCGGTTGAGATTTTTGAATTTCAACTAGCAAACCCGCTGCATAAGTTTCATGAAAATATTCGCCAAAGGTCGGGTTGGTAAAAACTTTAACCTCATTAGCACCATTATCAATTAGCTTTTTGGTATCTATATCCTGAATTTCAGAAAAATAGTAGGCTATGACTAATCCGGATAAGCCACTAGCAGCATTCAAAATCTCATAGGTCACCGGTTTTATTTCACCGTGGTCGTGCTCCACAACCACTCCGATAATAAATTTATTTTCCATTAAATAAAACCATAGATATTACCAGTCTGCAAACCTGCAAGAATGATCCAGCAAAAAGCAAACTACAATTGTAAAATTAAGGTGAAAGAAAAACTAAATTTAATAAATAATGGTAATTAAGAATTCGCCCAAAAGGACATATTTTTGGGTCAATACTTACCGGGGGGTCGAAACAGAGGAAGATCTAAAATCCACTCAATTTCCCAAATTTCTCCTATAGTTCCCAGCCCTAAAAGAAGGACATAAACCACTAGAACACCTAAACCAAGTTTTTCTTTGTTTCTTTTTAAAAAATTTTTCTCTACAGATTTATCAGAGATTAAATTTTCGCCCATTTTTAAAAAACCTTTTAAATTTAAATGATCTTTTTTTCTTCACGGATGATTTTTACTAGCTGTTTAGCAATTTCTTCATCCAAACCCTCAAGAATTATTCCCTTTTTTCTTTCAGGAGGCAAGGATAGTTTTACCGTCTCCAATTTTTTATTTTTGGGATCAAAATTATTTGCATCTATATCCAAGTCAATAGCATTGAAAGTTTGAATTACTTTTTTCTTTGCCGCCATTATTCCTTTTAAGGATGGAAGGCGAGGATTATTCAACCCCTTTTGGCATGTTACTAAAAAAGGCAAGAGCATATTTTTTCTAGTCTCCCGACCGCCTTCAATCTGTCTTGTGATATCTGCTGTTTTAAAATCATCTGCAAATTGAATTTTGGTTACAACAGTTACAAATGGGATACCCAAGTTTACTGCCAAGGCGGGTCCAATCTGAGCCATATCATCATCGACCGCTTGGCGACCGCAAAGCACTAAATCAAAAGGTCCTTTCGCAATAGCTTTGAAAAGAATGTTCGCAACCTGGAAATGATCTAATTTTGGATATAATGGTTCAGAAATATGAATAGCGTGATCTGCTCCCATTGCTAACGCTCTTTTTAAGGTTTCCTTAACGGTATCTGGACCCACTGAAATAACAGTTATTTCTGATTCGGGGATCCTGTCCTTAATACAAACCGCCTCTTCTACCGCGAATTCATCATAAGGGTTCATAATTAGCGAACTCCCGGGAGAAACAATATTTTCACCCTGTATTTCGATTTTCGCTGCTGTATCTAACACTTGTTTAATGCAAACTATTATTTTCATAAATTTGAATACAATTTCGAATTTAAAAACTGTCCAATTTAATCATTATGTGCAAAGTATTTTAAAAATATCAAACAATACCAGATAAAGAAATAATTTAAAAACCCGAACCAAAAACATTTGTTAACTTTTAAGTTGTGCAAATAAATTTATTAGTTACTTTTTGTTATTGCATTTATGGTATCGATTTTATATATTGCCGCAAATCTCCCCCCAGTTAATTTTCTTTCGGTAAATATTCTATGGAAGCCAAAGAAACAATTTGGAAAAAATGCTTGGAAAAAATTGAGGGAAAGATTCTTCCAGATAGCTATGCGACCTGGTTCTCTCCAACTTATCCGCGCGATTTAGAAGATGGCTTAATAACAATCACTGTTCCTAATCAATTTTATAGAAAATGTTTAATTGAAAACTACCGTGAATTAATTGAAAACACATTAAGCACAATAGCAAACGAGCGTATCTTGGTTGACTTTTGTATAGAAACAGAAAAAAACATCCAAACAGAACAAGACAGAGATAATGGGAATGGAGTTATTTTGGAAAAACAAAACCCTAAGGTTATAAAACCTGAGGTTAACCAAGGGTTATTGAATGCGAAACATACTTTCTCTAACTTTGTGGTTGGATCCAGCAATCAATTTGCACACGCTGCAGCTCAAGCGGTCGCAAAAAACCCTTCTATGGCGTATAACCCCTTATTTGTTTATGGATCAGTAGGTCTCGGTAAAACCCACTTGTTACATGCAATTGGCAATGATATCCGCAAAAAAAACCCTAATTTAAACATTCGCTATATCTCGGCCGAAAGCTTTACAGTTGACTTAATTGAATCAATAAAAAAAGATCGAATGCCTTCTTTTCGCAAACGATATAGACCTCTGGATGTTCTATTAGTAGATGATATACAATTTATCGCTGGAAAAGAAAGAACCCAAGAAGAATTTTTTTATACCTTTAATGCTCTTTATGAATCGCAGAAACAAGTTGTGATTTCCTGTGATAGATATCCAAAACACCTTCAAAACATAGAGGAAAGAATAAAATCAAGATTTGAGTCAGGCTTGGTTGCTGATATTAATACGCCTGACCTTGAAACTAAAATAGCTATTTTATATAAGAAAGCTGAGGTTCATAAAAAACAAATNCCACAAGATGTTGCTATTTTTATAGCTAGCAACATTAAATCTAATATAAGGGANCTAGAAGGCTTTTTATTAAGNGTNATTGCCTATTCTTCTTTTACNCANAGAAGCATAAANCTAGAGTTAGCTAGAGAAGTTTTAAAAGATTTTACATTCGATAAAGCAAAAAACTTCACTATCCAAAATATTNTNAAAGCCGTAGGGTCNTATTACAATGTAAAACNAGCAGATATTAAATCAAANAANCGAACTCGCGAAATATCNTCNGCTCGGCANATTGCNATGTATATATCACGCGAACANACAAAGCTCTCTTTACCAGAAATAGGTAGACANTTTGGAGGTAAAGATCATACAACGGTTATTTTTTCTCATAAAAAGATTTCAAAAAACCTAAATGAGAACAATGAATTAGTTACAGNAATTAAAGATATTTTAGAACTTATAGAAAANAACTAACTTGTAGAAAACTTGTTAAAAACGGGTTAAAAAAATTGCTAAAATAGGGTATAATTAAGNTAGTAAATGTTTTCCCCACCTTTGCTAAAAATGTAGCATTTTTAATAACAAGTTCTTCATTAAAATCTACCTTTAAAATTGAAAGTTTAGACTAGTTTTCCACAAAACCTCAGGTCCTATTACTACTACTAGATATTGAAGAAATTCTTTATCTTAATTAGTTATGAATAAGAAACAAGTAACCATGAAATCTCCAGAAAATAAATCTTATGATTCTTCAAATATAAAAATCCTTGAGGGTCTAGAAGCTGTTAGAAAAAGACCTGCTATGTATATTGGTGGAACGGGAATTGATGGTCTTCACCATTTAATATTTGAGTTGGTTGATAACAGTGTAGACGAGGCTATTTCAGGTTTTTGTAAAGAAATAGAGGTTGTGTTGCATATTGACGGAACTGTAACTGTATCAGACGATGGGAGGGGTATACCAGTAGGTATGCATAAAAGCAGGAATATATCTGCCGCAGAAGTTGTAATGACGGTTCTTCATGCTGGAGGAAAATTTGATAAAGATACGTATAAAGTATCTGCGGGTTTACATGGCGTAGGCGTGTCAGTTGTAAATGCGTTATCAGAGACACTGAGTTTAGAAATAAAGAGAGAGGGAAATCTACACTATCAAGAATACGTTAAGGGAAAACCGATGGCTCCCTTAAAGGTTATTGGACAGACAAATTTATCCGGAACGAAGATAAGGTTTAAACCAGATCAAGAAATTTTTGAGGATTTAAATTTCCGCTTTGAAATTTTATCTAATCGTCTAAGAGAACTGGCTTTTTTAAATAAGGGCTTAAAAATACATATTCATGATGAAAGGGATGGTAAAGATAATGACTTTTTATTTGAAGGTGGAATAGTTTCTTTTATTGAGCATCTTGGAAAGAATAAAAAAGTTCTTCATCCAGAACCGATCTATATTGAAAGGCAAAAAGAGGATTGTGATCTTCANTTNGCNATTCAATATAATGATAGTTACCATGAAGAGATGTTTTCATTTGTAAATAATGTCAACACACGTGATGGCGGAACACATTTAAGTGGTTTCAGATCAGCCCTAACGAGGACGGTAAACAGCTATGCAACGCAAAACAATATGCTTAAAAATACTGGGATTACCTTAACTGGTGACGATGTAAGGGAGGGGCTAATTTTAGTTTTAAGCATAAAAATACCAGACCCCCANTTCGAAGGACAGACAAANGGAAAGCTTGGNAATACAGAGNTTAANGGAATAGTAGAACAAATTGTTAATGAAAAATTAGGTCAGTTTTTTGAGGAACAACCTGCTATTGCTAAGCAGATTGTATCCAAGGTTATTAGTGCAGCTCAAGCGAGAGAGGCAGCCAAGAAAGCCAAGGACCTTGTACGAAGAAAAAGTGCTCTGGAAGTTAGCTCGCTTCCTGGTAAGTTGGCAGACTGTTCTGAAAAGGACCCTGCTCTTTCAGAGCTTTATATCGTTGAGGGTGATTCGGCTGGCGGTTCTGCAAAACAGGGCCGAAACAGGGCGAACCAAGCGATTTTACCCATGAGGGGAAAGATTTTAAATGTAGAAAAAGCTAGAGAAGATAAGATGGTAGGGAATCAAGAGATTAGAACATTAATTACTGCCCTGGGAGCCGGAATAGGAAAGGATTTTAGTATTGAAAAACTCCGATACCATAAAGTAATCATAATGACAGATGCTGATGTCGACGGTGCTCATATCAGAACACTTTTGCTAACTTTCTTTTTTCGCCAAATGCCACAAATTATAGAACATGGATATTTATATATTGCACAGCCCCCCCTTTTTAAAATTAAAAAAGGAAAAAAAGAAAACTATTTAAAAGATGAGAAGCTCTTGTTCCAGCATTTGATGGATCAAGGTACCGAAAAACTGGAAATATCTATAAGCAAAAACGGCGAAGTAGTTTCGGGTTCTAACTTGAAGCATCTAATTGATAACCTTTTTAAGTTTGAAGAGTGTTTTAATCAGGTCGTAAAAAACAACATTCCAAAAGCATTTTTGGATACAGCAATTAGTTTGGATATTGAAGATAGAGATTTTAAAGAACTAGAACACATAATCGCTCTATTAATTCGTATTGCGGAGGGTTTAATAGATAATGAAAATAAGAACAAATACAGTTTTAAAAAAGACAACCTTAACCTACCCATCAAGTTTAATAATAGTATTAAAATTGACATCGACAAAAAGAACAGATTAAAAGAGTTTCTTTTAGAAATTGATGGCGAAGAAGATGGTATTTCCAGAGTAAAAACGAATCATGATTTCGAAAAAATAGATCTAAATAATGAAATTAAAGATATTAGTTTTTTAATAGGGTTCGAAAAAGAAACAGAAGCTTATAATGTCGTTTTCTCAGGGTCAAGTAATGGCCGAGATTTTGAAATCAATTTAAATCAAGAGTTCTTTAACTCCGTGATGATTCAGAACATCACAAAAATTTACAAACCCATAAAAGCAAATGATTACCCGCCGTTTGTTTTAAAAAATAATGGAGAGATTATCACCGTTGATTCCAAACACGGCTTATTACAGGCGGTTTTAGAAATGGCCAAAAAGGGTATGTATATNCANCGCTATAAAGGATTGGGTGAAATGAATCCAGACCAGTTGTGGGAAACAACCATGGATCCTGAGGTACGGGTGCTTTTACAAGTCCGCGCAGATGATCCAGCAGGCTCAGACCTGCTATTTGATAAATTGATGGGCGATCCTGTGGAACCACGCCGAAAATTTATTGAAGAAAAAGCACTACAGGCTAAAAACCTAGATCTATAAATAACNGATTTTTAAAATTTCCTTTTTTGAAAAGATAAATGCATGCTGGAAAAAGACAATATTGAACTAATAGACATTAAAGATGAAATGACCAGCGCGTACCTCGATTACGCAATGAGTGTAATTATTGGTCGTGCACTCCCAGATATCAGGGATGGGTTAAAGCCAGTCCATCGCCGTGTGTTGTATGCCATGCATGAATCAGGAAATGTTTTTAATAAACCCTATAAAAAATCAGCCCGTATTGTTGGTGATGTAATTGGTAAATATCATCCTCACGGAGATCAGGCTGTTTATGACACTATAGTTCGTCTTGCACAGGANTTTTCCCAGAGAATTCCGTTGGTTGATGGCCAAGGAAACTTCGGTTCTATTGATGGTGATTCCGCTGCAGCAATGCGTTACACGGAAATCCGTATGCAGGAAATAACAGGAGAACTGTTACGTGATCTTGAAAAAGAAACGATTCAGTTTGTGCCTAACTATGATGAGTCGACAAAAGAGCCTTCTGTCCTTCCCGCAAGTTTTCCGCAACTCTTGATTAATGGATCTTCAGGAATTGCTGTGGGCATGGCTACCAANATTCCTCCCCATAATTTAGAGGAAGTGGTGGACGCGGCGATTCATGTTATTGAAGAACCAGAGTGTTCTATAGATGATCTNTTACGGTTTGTAAAGGGNCCAGATTTTCCAACCCGAGGAATTATTCAAGGGAAAAATGGAATAATTTCTGCTTATAAGACAGGACGCGGCATTATTCGTGTNAGAGGTCGGGCNGAAATTGAACCTATTGAAAAAAATGATAGAGAAAGAATNGTTATTAATGAATTACCTTTTCAAATTAACAAAGCTAGGCTGGTTGAAAAAATAGCGGAATTGGTTAGAGAAAAAAAACTGGAGGGAATTTCNGACTTAAGAGATGAATCAGATCGTGAAGGTATTCGCGTTGTAATCGAATTAAAAAAAGGAACGATGGCACAAGTTGTCCTAAACTCACTTTATAAAAACACCCAACTTCAGGATACGTTTGGGGTAATTCTTTTAGCTTTGGTTAATCAACAGCCTAGAGTTCTAAATCTAAAAGAGTACTTGCGGTACTTTGTTTTGTTTCGCAAAGAAGTAATTACTCTTAGGACCGAATTTGAATTAAGAAAAGCNAGGGAAAAAGAGCATATTCTGGANGGTTTAAAAACGGCNTTGGATAACCTTGATGAAGTTGTAAAGCTTATCCGAAATGCNGAAGACCCTATTTCTGCAAGAGAAGGTCTTGTTTCAGCATTTGNTTTGTCAGAAANCCAGGCGAAAGCAATTTTGGAAATGCGGTTGCAACGTTTAACAGGTTTGGAGCGGCAAAAAATTGTTGATGAACTAGAAGAAATTAAGAAAAAAATAGAGGAATATCTTCATATTCTGGCAAATGAAAAAGTTAAATTAAAAATTATTCGAGAAGAATTNATAGAAATAAAAACAAAATATAAAGACGAACGACGTACAGAAATAGTTGAAACAGATGAGGGCGATCTTGTAATAGAGGACTTAATTGCCGATGAAGAAACGGTTGTAGTTTATTCAAGAAGCGGTTATATCAAGCGACATTCGGTGGACAACTATAGGGCTCAACGCCGCGGAGGTAAGGGCATTCGTGGAATGGATCTAAAAGAAGAGGACGTTGTTGAAAAACTTTTCATTGCTTCCGCACTAAGTCATTTGCTTATATTTACAAGTTTAGGCAAGGTTCATTGGTTGCGTGTATTTTCAATTCCAGAAGTAGGTCGGACAGCAAAAGGAAAATCAATTGCTAACTTGCTGAACTTAAANCCNGGAGAATCTATCGCAAGTATTTTATCAGTACGAGANTTTGAAGAGGATAAATTTGTAATGATTGCAACCGAACGAGGAGTTGTAAAGAAGACCTCTTTAATGGCATACAGTAAACCCAGGCAGGGTGGAGTAATTGGCCTGACTATAGATGAAGGAGATCGGCTGATTGGTGCGGAGTTGTGTGATGGAGTAAGTGATATTTTGTTGGCAACGGAAAAAGGATTTTCTATTCGTTTTTCTGAAAAAGAAGCCCGCCCCATTGGTCGAACAGGAAGAGGTGTAAGAGGTATTCGGTTAAAACCAGAAGATCGGGTTGTTGGCGCAGAAATTGTGCATCCAGGTAATATGCTACTAACTGTAACCTCAAATGGGTACGGAAAAAGAACTCAGCTGGAGGAATATCCTGTTCAAGGGCGAGGTGGTCTAGGAGTTATGACAATTCGTTGCAACGATAAAATTGGATCAGTTGTGGGAATCCAACAAGTAAATGAAAANGATCAATTATTAATTATCACTTCTGATGGAAATATTGTACGAATGAAGGTGGATGAAATATCCGTGATAGGTCGAAACACGCAGGGAGTGAGACTGGTTGGAACNGGTGAATCGAATCGGGTTGTGAGTGTCGAGAAATTGGTAGAGTAAAATAACCGAAGATTCATCTTTTAAATTATGGATAAATTAGTTTTTCCTGCCCTAAGAGTATCAATTTATATTTCTACTCTAGTTATTCTATTTTCCTGCGGTGAAAGTAATAATTCTTTGACCCAACAAGCCAACCAAGAGTGGGTTGAGGGGAATAATCATATTGCTTTAGAATTATTAAATGAAGTCTTAAAAAATAATCCTGATGGAATAAAAGCCGAAGAGGCCCTTTTTCGAATAGGAGAAATCTATTACTTTAGTTTAAATAATAGTGCTCGTGCTTTGGTTTTTTTCAGGGAAGTTCTACAAATGAATCGAGATGGTCCTTATGGGTACAAGGCGCAGAAATATATCGCGGAAATTGCAGAGTTTGGTTTAAAAGATTATGATCAAGCTATTATTGAATATCAAAAGCTGATTAATTTCCCTAAAAAGGAGCTTTCCACAGGAGAATATCAATTCCGAATTGCTTCTATTTATTATAAAAAGGAGAACTATTATCAAGCCTTGGTGGAGTTCGAAGCTCTTCTTGAGAATTATCCTAAGAGTTCTTGGGTTGAGGAAACAAAATTTAAAATTGTTGAGACTCTTTATACCCTCAATCGTTGTCCTGAAGCCAGAGAACACTATCGACATTTCAATTTAGAATATTCTAATAGCAGGTTTAAATCTGAAATGAATTTTGTGGTGGCCTCCTGTTTGGAAGAGGAGGGACACCTCCAAGACGCGTATAACCTTTTCAAATCTTTAGAAGGGGAGTATGCATATCCCTCTATATTAAAAATGAAATTGGTTGGAATTGAAAAAAGGATAGAAAAAAAAAGGTAAGATAATGCTAGATATAAAACTCATCCGTGAAAACCTTGATGTGGTTACAAAGGGTCTTCAACGCCGTGGTGATGTATCAATTGATTTGGAGGAACTGATACAGCAAGAAGAGAAAAGACGTCAAGACCTTCAGGAATCAGAAAAACTGAAAAATAAAAAGAAAAAAATTTCNGCAGAAATCGGCACATTAAAACATGAAGGTAAGGACGTGTCTCATTTAATGGATGANGTAAAAAATATTAATGTATCTATGAGGAGTTTGGATGAAAAAGTCGAAGAATTAGAAAATATTATCCATGAAAAACTTATGGATATTCCCAACTTACCTGATGAAAAGATTCCCGATGGTTTGGATGAAACTAGCAATAAATTTATTCGTGATTGGGGCAGTAAGCCAAACTTTTCAACCCAACCACTTAACCATATAGAGCTCGGTGAAGGGCTTTGTTTAATTGATTTGAAACGAGCTGCAAAAATTTCTGGCGCTAGGTTTGCAGTATACCGAGGAATAGGAGCAGAGTTGCTAAGGGCTTTAATCAATTTCATGATTGATGTGCAAACTAAGGAAAATGGATACGAAGAGCTTTATCCTCCGTTTCTCGTTAATGAGGACAGTTTGCAGGGCACAGGCCAACTTCCTAAGTTTGGAGAGGAGCTCTTTGCCATGAGGAATGATCAGCTTTTTCTTATTCCTACAGCAGAGGTTCCAGTTACTAATTATCATAGAGAAGAAATTCTAGANGAAGAATCTTTACCTATTTGTTATACAGCATATACTCCCTGTTTTAGGAGAGAGGCGGGTTCTTATGGAAAAGATACCCAAGGACTAATTAGGCAACACCAGTTTGACAAGGTAGAATTAGTCAAGTTTTCTAAAGCGAATAAATCTGAAGAAGAATTGGAAAAACTTGTAAATGATGCGGAATCAATATTAAAAAAATTAAATTTGCATTATAGGGTTATGGAATTATGTGCTGGTGACTTGGGGTTTTCTGCTGCAAAGACATATGATTTGGAAGTTTGGTTACCTAGTCAAAACACTTATAGAGAGATATCATCCTGTTCAAACTTTAAAGATTTTCAAGCTCGGAGGGCAAAAATACGCTGTAAAAAGAAAACTGGAGGAAAACCAGAATTTGTTCATACCCTTAATGGATCAGGTCTTGCAGCGGGTCGGTTATTTGTAGCTATATTAGAAAATTATCAAAATGTGAACGGAACCGTAACGGTTCCAGAGGTTATTAGACCTTATATGCAAGGCCGCGAAGTTTTATCCCTTTGAGCTTAGGTTCTATATAATTTAAAACCTAAAATGCTAAGATAGTGCGCTTGACTTTTATCTTCAAGTAGATAAGTATAAATACAGCCCAAAACATTTAGGAGGGATGGCCGAGTGGTTTAAGGCGGCGGTCTTGAAAACCGTTGAACGAAAGTTCCGTGGGTTCGAATCCTACTCCCTCCGCCACTGCTTGATATTGGGATAGAGGGCAAACAATTTTTATCCATATTATTTTTAAGTTTCTTGATAAGGAAAAACTATAGCAAATACCATCTTTCTTAAAGGTTAACTCGTTGCTGTGGTACAAAATAATAATTTGGAGAGGTGGCCGAGCTGGCTTAAGGCGCACGCCTGCTAAGTGTGTGTAGGCTTAACCCCTACCGAGGGTTCGAATCCCTCCCTCTCCGCCACCCTTTTTGAAAAAGGAATAATTATGTTGAGGGNCATAAANTTTTTAAAAANTGGTTTAACCTTAATAGTCGTATTANTTGTGGGTTGCAGTGGTAANNCTAATAATACCCAGCTACCACAAGCAAAAAAAATAAGTGAAGTAGGTATGCCACAATTTGAAGGGTCAAGATCTAAATCCCTTCAAGCAGGTGTTAANCAAGAATTAGAAATAAATTCGGAGCAAGCNCATCCGGGGCTAAAAGAAGGAATAAAAATAGATCGAGGAATTGTTGTTCCTAAAGAAGTTGAAGGACAATGGAAAGCTGTAAAAATAATGGTCCGAAATAAACTTGATGAATCAAGAAACTCAATGAAAGTAGCTTCCTTAGGAAATAATTTTATTTTGGATGGTTCAAGATTGAAGGTTACAGTAGGTCCTTTTATGCCGAACTTTGTGATGACAAAAAAAAATTATTCTTCAAATGGAAATGAACTAATTAACCCTGCCGTGCGATTATTAATCGAAGAAAATGGAAAAACTTTGTATGAAGGATGGGCATTTGCNAANTACCCTAGCATGTACGCATTTGAACATGATGAGTTTGAACTGCAGTTAATGGANTATATTCCTGCAGATGTTTCCTGATATAATTTAGATATTAAGNGCCCATGGCTCAGCTGGATAGAGCGACGGTTTGCGGTACCGTAGGTCGCAGGTTCGAGTCCTGCTGGGCGCGCTTTTTTTTCCAAAAGTTAATCTTTATAACCCCCNAAAAAAGATCTGCTTTATAAAATAAAAAACAAGTTTGTAAAGTTCTTAAGCCGTCTTGTATATAAAGATTGAATATTTCACAGGATAAAATTAGAATACCTCATTCCTGATATTAGGCNGGGAAAANCGTCTTAAACAAAGAATAATGGCGTTGCCACGAGAGACACCTTNTTGGTAAATAAAAATGACATAATATTTNATGGAGAGGTGGCCGAGCGGTTTAAGGCGCACGCTTGGAAAGCGTGTGTAGGTTTACCCCTACCGAGGGTTCGAATCCCTCCCTCTCCGCCAGGAAGCTATGCTCGGAGGAATAAGTGGGACCCATTAAATACTAAACTTACATTATATATAGTCCACTAAAACTATTTTCCTCCTAAGAAGTAGGTTTTGCCTAATATTATGAAAAATTCTGTTAGGTTAAAATAATATTTTTTGGCAGTTTTGTTGGGCCTTACGCAACACGGCTTTGTGAAACCCGTCAGGTCCGGAAGGAAGCAGCGGTAGCGAATTCCCATGGGTGCTGTGAGATCCCCAACAATTCTGCCTTTAACTTTCCGTTCTTAAAATTAGGAAAGGTTTGGATCGTATGGATTTTCATGTTTCCGCCCGAAAATGGCGACCTCAGAAATTCAGCGAATTAATCGGACAAGAACATATTGTCCGTACCCTCTCCAATGCAATTGAGTTAGAAAGGGTATCCCATGCATTTGTATTTTCTGGAACTCGTGGTGTTGGTAAAACAACTACTGCGAGGATTCTTGCTCGGGTTCTAAATTGCGAAAAAGGCCCTACCACAGAACCTTGCGGTGCTTGTACATTTTGTAATGAAATAACAGAAGGAAACTGCATAGATGTTTTGGAGATTGATGGAGCCTCCAACAATAAAGTTGAAGAAGTCCGAGATTTGATTGATAAAGTAGGGTACGCNACTTCAGCNGCCCGCTACAAGGTCTACATCATTGACGAAGCACATATGGTTACTAAACAAGCATGGAACGCTTTATTGAAAACTCTTGAAGAGCCTCCTCCGAGGGTAATTTTTATTTTTGCTACCACTGAATTGCTAAAAATTCCTGAAACTATTCTTTCCCGTTGTCAATGTTTTGAATTCAAGCCTTTATCCCAGTTGCAAATTACCAAACAATTAGAACTGATTTGTGAACAGGAAAAAATTAATATCGAAAAAAGAGGATTAGAAGATATTTCCAAAATTGGTGCTGGAAGTATGCGTGATGCCCAGAGCCTTTTGGATCAGGTTATTGCTTATAGCGGCCAAAAGGTTGATGCCGAATCTGTTGAAGCAGTTTTGGGAATTGTGGGTGGAAACACCCTTGAAATATTTATCGACAGACTGATAGACCGAAAACCAGCCGATTTAGTTACATTAGTGCATGAGATAATTAACCGTGGAAAAGATCTCGGTTTATTTTGTCGTAGTCTTATGGAATACCTAAGAAACCTCTTGATAGTAAAAGTGTCTAGTCAACCCGAATCATTGTTAAACACTCATACTTACAGTTTAGANACATTAAAAAAACAGGCTGAAAATTTTCATGCTGATGAATTGCAAGTTATGTTTGCTGTTTTAACAAAAGCTGAAACTGAAATGAAAAAAAGTACGGTTTCACAGATGATTTTTGAAATGGCATTATTGAGGTTGGTTGAAACGCGACCGTTTAAACAAATTGATGAACTTATAGATAAAATCAACCAAACCGAAGACGATAATAAACAGCCTTTGCAAGTTTCCATTAAAAGTCAAAACAATTCTGACGAACCCGCCTTATCCTCTAGTGTTGTTAGTCAGAATATCCCTGTTTCATGGGATAAAATCAAGCAACAAGTGTCTTTATCTAAACCTTTTTTTGAGCATTATCTTGAAAAATGCCATGTCCTTATTTTAACTGACAAGGAAATTCTTCTTGAGTTCCATGATAAATTTACTTTTGATTTAGTAAANACACCAGAAAACATTCAAATCCTTAAAGAAACCGTTAANACNNTTTGTGGTGACGATNTAGAAATTAANTTAAAACTCAATTTAGATACGGAGGGTGTCTCTACACAAACACAAAAAGAGAAAAAAAAAAAGCCAATAGATTTTAAAATGGATAAACAAAAAACGGATTTAGAAATTATTCAAGACGCTCTAGACATTTTTGGNGGCGTAGTAGTCAAATAATATTAATGTACAAAACAAAAGGAAGGTGCGTGTGCGCATTTTAAAACATTATGTTTGATAAAGGGTGGACTGGATTATTCAAACAGGCAACAGAAATGCAATCCAAATTTGCCGAAATCCAGGAAGGATTGGCTGTAAAGACTGTTGAAGTAAGCACGGGGGGTGGAATGGTAAAAGTGGTAGCGAATGGTCTAAATGAAATTATCTCGGTAGAAATTGATGATGAACTGATCAATATGAATGATAGGGCAGTTCTGGAAGATTTAATAACCGGTGCAGTTAATGAAGCAAGTAAAAAAGTTAAAGAATTAGCCCAATGTGAAATGACCAAAATTACTGGTGGTATGAAAATTCCCGGCCTCTTTCCTCCAACATAACAGGAAAGCCTTTTTGAGAATAAGGCTGAGCTTTTTCAATGTATTAAAAATATAAAATGAGGATAAAGTTTAAGAGAATGAAAACCTTTGATGATTTAATAAATACTGGTTTAATCTTCCTTGGCGTCTTCGAAATAGTATTATGAAGAGACCACCAGCTGTTAACGAACTTATAGAGGAGTTAAAAAAGCTGCCGGGTATTGGGCAGAAGACCGCTGAACGACTATCGTTTTTTTTAATGCGTATTCAAAAGAATCGGGCAACAAAACTTGCAGATTCAATTCGGAATATAAAAGAAAAAATTATTCTTTGTTCTCTATGTCATGGAATTACTGAAACTGACCCATGTGGAATTTGTTCGGATAATTCTCGGGATCAAAAGCAAATATGTGTTGTAGAAGAGCCCCATGATGTTTATGTGATGGAAAATATGGGTTATTTCAAAGGGGTGTACCATGTATTGATGGGGGTTATCTCCCCGTTGGATGGAATTAGTCCTGATGATTTAAATATAGATGTTTTAAAAGAGAAAGTGGCAAATCAAGAAATACGTGAAGTGATACTTGCTACCAACCCAGATATGGAAGGCGAGTCCACGGCGGTATATATTTCGAAAGTTCTTAAACCCTTAAATGTAACTGTGACCCGAATTGCTAGAGGCTTGCCAGTGGGATCTGATATTGAATATGCCGATTCTGTAACACTTTTGAAATCACTCGAAGGACGCATGGAAATGGGTTAGCTTAGTACGAGGATTAACTTTAAATAGCGAGGTAGAAAAAGCACACAGCACAGCAATGTTTTTAATAAAATTAAATAAATATTTGTCTAATTAATCGTGAAAGAAAAGGTTTTAATTCCACTTGACAATATGTTAAAACTGGACTAATTTTCAATGCTTTAAGATAAAAACTTACTCCATTCCGGTGTGGCGCAATGGTAGCGCAATCGGCTGTTAACCGATGTGTTACAGGTTCGAGTCCTGTCACCGGAGCCATTATAACCCGTCATTAACAAGGCGGTTGGTTTTTAAAAAACCCTGTCGTCAATTGGCAGGGTTTTGTTTTTTTGGAAACAAGTTGCATTACTAAAAATGATTGGTTATTCTTTGTCAAGTAGAAAAAACACCTTTTTCAACAATAAGATAGACTATGATAAACCGTCCCAGAAGAAACCGTTTGACTGGAGGAGTCCGTGGTTTAATTCGCGAGACCAACATTCAACCACAGAATTTGGTTTGGCCAACTTTTGTTCAAGAAGGTAAAAACCAAAGAACCCCAATTGCTTCGATGCCGGGCGTATCGCGGCTTTCTATAGATCAGCTGGTTGCAGACTCCCAGAAAGCTTTTTCCCTGGGAATTCCTGCGGTAGCCCTTTTTCCTGCAATCGATGATTCTTTAAAAAATTCTGAAGGAAAGGAAAGCTTAAACCCAAACGGATTATTGCAACGGGCAATTAAAAAATTGAAGAATGAAATACCCGATATCATAGTTATTACGGATGTCGCATTGGATCCATATTCTAGTGATGGCCATGATGGACTGGTTCAAAACGGTCAGATTCTAAATGATGAAACACTACCTCTTCTTGCTGGTATGGCAGTGGCTCAGGCAAAAGCGGGTGCCGATGTTGTTGCTCCTTCAGATATGATGGATGGCCGGGTCGAAGCAATTCGTTGGGCCTTAGATGATGCCGGGTATCATAATGTTTTGATTTGTAGTTATTGCGCAAAATACGCTTCAGCTTTTTATGGGCCTTTTCGTGATGCATTAGAATCGGCACCCAAAGAAGGAGATAAGAAAACTTATCAAATGGACCCTGGAAATGTCCGTGAAGCTATCCGCGAAATTCATTCCGATGAAGAAGAAGGAGCGGATTGGTTATTGATAAAGCCAGGTCTGCCATATCTTGATGTGATACGGTTAGCAAGGGAACATTCTGAATTGCCAATTGCCGCTTACCACGTTAGTGGCGAATATGCGATGTTGAAAGCCGCTGAAGAAAAAGGCTGGCTTGATTATGAAAGCTGTTTGATGGAATCACTAATCAGTCTGCGACGGGCTGGAGCAGATATGATTTTTACTTATGGGGCTATTGACGCGGCTTCTATTTTAAAGAGTTAGAATTTTAAAACGATCTTCACCTCTTATAATTATTACCTAAAAAGCATATTGTGTCTAAGACCGGATACTGGATACATAATTTAGATCCCTTTCTTTTCCAATTTACAGAAAATTTTGGCATACGATATTACGGACTTGCCTATGCATTGGGTTTTCTGTCTGGTATTTGGTTACTTCATATTTTTTGCAAAAATGGTAAGGCAGCACTCTCAGCAGAAGAACAATCCTTCACGATTACAGCGATTATGTTGGGTGTTCTTTTTGGCGGTCGTTTGGGATACATGTTTTTATATGCGTTTCAAGATTTTATCCATCGGCCATGGAGTATTTTTCAAGTTTGGAAGGGGGGTATGGCAAGTCATGGAGGGTTTATAGGTGTGATGATTGCTTGTTGGTGGATCTCAAAAAAACTCAATTTAAGTTTTTTACAACTTGGGGATATCTTATGTCCTCTTGTTCCTCCCGGGATTTTTTTAGGGCGAATTGCTAATTTTGTAAACGGGGAGCTATGGGGTAAAGTTTCCAATGTTTCTTGGGCTGTAATCTTCCCGCAAAGCGCTCCATTTGGAACCCCCGTCGAGTTAATTTTACCTCGGCATCCTTCACAGCTTTACGCTGCTGTATTGGAAGGATTCTTTCTATTAATATATAGTCAATGGAGATTTTGGAGAACAGGNGTTTTAGCANATCCCGGTAAATTATCAGGGGAGTTTTTGTCTTTTTATGCAGCGGTAAGGATTTTTGGTGAACAATTTCGGGAACCCGATGCCCCACTTATTTTGAANTTTAGCCGGGGCAGCTTTTACAGCCTTTTCCTTTTANTTTTAGGAAGTTTTCTNATTCTATANTCCCGAAGAAANCCCTAAANTTAATTCTCTTTCGNNNCTTTTAAAATAACCTGTAAATTTAGTTATAATANAAANTTTANATAGTTATAATTAATCTAATAAGAAATNTTGTATAATGGATATGGAGTATAGGCGNTCANNTNTTTTATTTAAATTTAACACTAGTGGTAAAANTATTTNATNCTTNGTTATAAAACTATTNNTATATAAANAATGATAAAAAACCAAGCTGAAGAGATCCGGGCTTATCTATTAGATAAAATACCGCTGCATCCAAAAAACATTGTTGCAAAAGCATCGAAGGCTTTTGCNTGTAGTCGNACAACTGTACACCGACATTTAAATCGANTACTCCGTGATAGGCAGATAATTAAGTCAGGAANTACAAGGCAAATTCAGTATTTTTTAAAAANAGACAAAAATAAAGAGGTGATNATTTCCTTAAAAAATAAANTTGAGGAACATAAAGTTTGGCAAGAAAATTTNCAAAAAGATTTTGAAATGCTTCCTAAAAATATTCGTGATATTTGNGAATATGGTTTTTTGACAANCCTCAACAACGCTATCCAACATTCAGGAGGAACCGAGGTAAAAATATTTTCAGAATGGACACAAGAATCACTTGAATTAGTAATTAGAGATAACGGTATTGGAATTTTTAGGAAAATAAAAAATGTGTTTGATTTAAAGGACGAACGTGAAAGCATTCTTCATCTCTCCAAAGGAAAATTCACTACAAATAAGGAGAATCATACTGGCGAGGGAATTTTTTTTGCTTCCCGCTCTTTTGATAATTTCCAAATACTTTCACAAGGACTTTCATTTACAAGAGATAGTTATAATGAAGATTGGTTTTTGGGTTCATCGATGGCTTTGGTTATTGCAGGAACAGTTGTAAAAATGATTATTGGCCTTAATTCAAAAAACAAATTACAGGATATTTTTTCCGAGTTTGTAGAAGAAAACCTTGATGGAGTTCTAAAGTTTGAAAAAACAGATATTATTGTAAAACTAAGCAAGTTAGGTGATGAAAACTATATCTCTCGCTCTCAAGCACGACGCATTATTTTAGGGTTGGAAAACTTTAAATATGTGGTTTTAGATTTTAAAGACGTTTCAGTGGTGGGTCAGGGTTTTGTTGATGAAGTATTCAGTGTTTTTAAAACTAAATATTCTAGAACAAAGATTGAGTATAAAAATGCAAATAATAATGTAAAATTTATGATTGAGAGATGCCTAACCTAGTTTTATTTAAAGTGATAAGGTTAAACCATCGAAAAAACCTATTGAACAAATTTTAGCAATTTAAAATGGATATAAAATCCGGGTTTTTAGCATTAATGTTTTTTCTTTTGCCTCAGGCAGATATGAAAACAAAAAACGGTGAGGTTATTTCAATTAAAGATGGGGATACATTTTCAATAAAAGATCAACGAGGAAAGTTTTATAAAGTTCGGCTTGCTGATATTGATGCACCAGAAATAGCTCAGCCTTTTGGTAGACCGGCAAAAAGGTTAATTGAAGATTTGGCTTTAAATAAGGTTGTACGCATAAATTATATCCATGCAGACAAATATAAACGCTTAATAGGAAAAGTCTTTTTGCCAAATGGAAAAATTTTGAATGAAGAAATTTTGAAGGCTGGTTTAGCATGGCACTATCGGGTGAAACATCCACATAGTATTTTTATGGAAAAGATGGAGTATAAGGCATGGAAAAAAAAAATAGGGCTGTGGGTACAGGAAAAACCCATACCACCTTGGGAGTTTCGTCGTGAAAAACAGATCCCAGCTCCCCCCTCTACTGTAGACAATATGGATTATAATCTTATTTTAACTTACGGAATAATCGGAGACCCTAAAACGAGAACTTATCAGTGGCCTATGTGTGAAGGCTATCCTAAAAAACATAAAAACTATGTATTATTTGGAAATCTTGCGGATGCTCAGGTTTTAGGTTATAGGGCCGCCAACGGCTGCAAGAATGTTAATTAAATGACATTCTACTTTCCACATAAATACAGAATATAAAATTACTTTTATTTATATTGCATTGCTAATACCTATTGCTCCAATTGCTTTTGGACACTTGCAGTAAAGGATAAATGTGGTGTAAGCTGGTGGTTTATAAAAATACCAGTATTTAACCTATTTTGAAAAAATTATGATTTCAGAGTTACTATCACCCGCTGGAAGCCCGGAAAAATTAAAATATGCATTTGCCTATGGTGCGGATGCGGTTTATGCAGGAATTCCAAAATTTTCTCTGCGGGCCAAAGAGAATCCATTTAAAGATGATTCAATAAAAGCAGCTATAGATTACAGCCATAAGTTGGGGAAAAAAATATATATAACAGCTAATATACTACCTCCAAATAGAAAAATTGAGTCATTTAAAAAGTCTTTAGCTCAACATGCTGAAATGGGTCCCGATGCTTTTATTATGGCGGACCCAGGAATGATTCAATTTGCCTTAAGGGAGTTTCCCGAAATACCCGTTCATTTATCTGTGCAGACCAATACAATTAATTGGCCATCTGTTGAATTTTGGTACAACTTGGGGGTAAAGCGGATTATTTTATCGCGCGAATTGACCCTGGAAGAGATCACGGATATTCATAAACACGTTTCAGAAATAGAATTAGAAGCCTTTGTACATGGTGCAATTTGTATTGCATACTCAGGGCGATGTTTATTGTCCAATTACTTTAATCACCGAGATGCAAATCAGGGAACTTGTACTAATAGCTGCCGCTGGGAGTATGATATACATAAGGAACAAGGCAATGAAACGGAGAAATANNAACCGCTTAAAGGNCAATACGCGATTGAAGAAAAGCAAAGNGATGGAGAATTAATGCCTATTGAAGAAGATGAGCATGGCACCTATATAATGAACTCAAAAGACCTTCGTGCAATTGAGTTTTTAGGCCCAATGAAAAAGGCAGGAGTTACTTCATTTAAAATAGAAGGTCGTTCTAAATCAATTTATTATCTTTCNTTAGTAACTAAGGCCTATCGGCGAGCGATCAATGATTTGGAAGCAAATCGAGTGTTTGACTCTAGCTTGGTTAAAGAAATTAGCAAAACGGCAAATCGAGGTTTTACGTCTGCGTTTTTAATTTCAGCCGCCAACCGCGAAACTGAAAGGTTTGACTCTCCACAAGAATCTAACCAGCCTCAGGTTTTTGGAGGGCAAGTAGTAAATCAAAGGTCGGGGTGGATGGAAGTTGATGTGAGAAATAGAATTGAGTTGGGAGATGAAGCCGAGTACCTTTCTCCAAACCAACAATATAAATTTAAAATTAATGCCATGGAAACCAAAAGCGGTAAAAGCATTTCGATTGCTCATGGGGGTAATGGAACCGTTTGGATTCAAGCAGATGGACAAGTTGAGCCATTCTCTTTACTAAGCTTNCTAAAAAGTACTTCNGCANTGTGCTAGTTTATAGTTTTAAAGCAAAAGATACTNCTACTTGNTTATTTTTTATTTGGGGTCATTATTTGGAGAATCCNCCCAGGCTATAGCAAACAGAACCACTATTATTAATATTAGCAATAACCAATCTGAAAAACTGCTTATCTTGTAGTCGAATATATCCTTTGCTAGCGTTCCATCAAAACCTAAGGCAAGAATTATAACTATTAGTAATATAAAAATTTTTTTCAAAGGTTATTTCCTAAATACTAATGAAATATCTCACTTTGAGATTTTTTGTAAAGTGTATTTTAAGTCTGTTAACTGTAAAAGATAAAATCCTTTGCTCTTTTTTGGAAGAAACTTATAATAGATTTTTATTTTTTATAATTAAGTCAAAACAAAATAAAATTATTTTTTAATCTAAATTAATTATGGCCGTCCCNGTTTTCCAAGCATTTAAGATAGCTTCTTATATTATCAGGCAAAAAATGAAAGGGAACAAACGCTATCCTTTGGTAATGATGCTTGAACCTTTGTTCAGGTGTAACTTAGAATGTATTGGTTGTGGAAAAATCCAAAAACCCAACGAAATACTAAAGCAAAATCTAAGCCCAGAAAAATGTTTCAAAGCAGCTAAAGAATGTGGGGCCCCTGTAGTATCTATTGCAGGAGGCGAACCATTAATGCATCCAGAGATTGTAGAAATAGTAGAGGGTTTGATTGCAATGAAACGTTTTATCTATCTTTGCACTAATGCCATAATGTTAAAAGACTTTTTGAATATTTTGCCAGTAAGCCCTTATCTTACCCTTTCTGTTCATTTGGATGGTATGGAAGAAGACCATGATCGGATTGTTGATCAAAGGGGTACTTTTAAATTAGCTACGGAAGCAGTCCGAGAAGCTAAGAAAAAAGGTTTTAGAGTTACCAGCGCCACCACATTTTTTGAAGATACTACAATTGAAAAAGCAGAAAAGTTTCTGGATTTTTTAAAACCTCTTGGTGTGGATGGTATTACTATGGCCTCTGCGTTCAGATATCCGGATGCTCCAGACCAAGATCATTTTTTTGGCAGAAGAAAAACTTTTGATTTTTTTGATAAGCTTCTNGAAAAGAATAAAAAAGGTCGATGGGATATTAATCATTCTCCGTTGTATCTTGAATTTTTAAGAGGAAAGCGCGATTATTCTTGTACCCCATGGGGCAACCCAAACTACTCCGTCTTGGGTTGGCAGAAGCCCTGTTATCTTCTTGATGAAGGTTATGCTGAAACGTTTGAAGAGTTGATGGCAACAACGGAATGGGAGAATTACGGCCATGAAAACAACAAAAAATGTGCTGATTGCACCGCTCATTGTGGTTATGAGCCTACAGCAGTTGAGGAAGCAACCTCAACTTTTCGAGGCATGATTGACTCGGCAAAAATGGTTTTTCAATAATTTAGCTTTTTTAGCGGCTAGGGAAGTATGGTTTNTGAGTTTGTAATAGCTTTTTTTAATTGATCGGGGGTAAGGCCTTCGGCCATTTTCAGATTAGCTCCTTCTAGTAAGGTCTCTTGTAATTCTGCTTGCAATAAATCGGCCCTGACTAGATTTGTATTTTTCATATTTGTGTGCTTTAAATTTGCCCACCTCAAATTAGCTCCTCTTAGGTTTGCTCCTTGGAGGTTGGATTTTTCAAGGTTTGCATTTTTGAAATAAGCACCGTAAAGGTAGGCCCCTTCAAAGTTTGCATTTTTTAAATTTGCACCAAGAAAAATAGCACCTTTAAGCTTACGGTTTTTAAAGTCCGCCACAGCCCCCTCTTTTCCATTGGTTTCCACCCACCTTTTATGGTCGGCAAGAATTTTTTTTAGATCAGAAGATGGAACTGTTTGGTGAGATTTGTTATTTATATCATTCATTTGGGCATTGTACATCCATGCCAAAGACAGAAGCAAGCACTGCTATTTTTTAGGAACTGCGAATAGAAAATTAGGAAGCTACTACTTGCTTATAAAGTCTTTTAAATTTTTCGTTTGCAGGGTCAACCTGAAGCGCTTTTTCTAAAGATAGTTTTGCTGATTCTTTATTTTTTGCTTTGAGTTGCGTGGCAGCCAACTCATAATAAGCTTCCGTGTAATCTGGGTTTATTTGTAGAGATTTTTGAAAAGACTCAATGGCTTTTAAATTATTTCCTTTTGTTTTATAGAGTATTCCTAGGTTAAATTGTGTGAGCATGCCACTGGAGTCTATATCAAGTGATTTTAAGAGGATTGTTTCTGCTTGGTTAAGGTCGCCTGCCAAACGATAACTATCTCCCAAGTTATTTAAAAAAGTCGTATTTCCAGGCTCAAAGGTTATTGCTTTTTTGTAGTATTCAATTGCTTTACTAATTTTTTTTTCAGATTTATAAATATTACCAATATTATTTAATGCTTTTCCATCGTTATCGTCCGTTTTTAATGCAATAGCTTTTTCCCAATCTTTTAGGGCTTCTTTATTATTGCCGGAAATATAGTTAACCATTCCTAGATTTACATAGGCTTGTGTATCTTTAGCATTTAAACTTATGGCTTTCTGAAAATTTGTTTTCGCCTCGTCATAACGACTCATACCAAACAAAATCAGACCTTTTTTTCTGTAAATATTTGAATTNTTGGGNTTAAACCTAATNGCNAAGTCGAATTCATCCACAGCATTTTTAAACAGGCTCAATTGAGCAAACTCCAAGCCCATCTGGTAATGAGATTGAGATTTATTTATATCAACATTAGTTTCATTAGAAGAACAGGCAGAGAGAAAAGAAACAATTAAAGCGAATAACATTATATGTCTCATAGTCCAGATCCTTTGAACAATAAGTAATGGAAAGAAAAAAGAGGCCAACCATTTAATGGCTGGCCTCTTAACAAATCAAAAAATAATCTAGTTAATACCGCGGCCAGGTCTTGGTTGATCATTAAACCCGCCTGATCGACCGACGTTAAAACCACCAANACTAGCACTGCCGTTCATTCGAGACGGAACTGNTNNTNNATGNTCTCCNCCTAGTGCTGAATCNTGCATATCACCAATAAATTCCATGGCGAACCCAGTTCCAGAAGATTGAGTATAAACAATTCCCCAAATACTAACTTGGGACAAATCATCATACTTTTTAGCTCCATTTTGCAACGTAACATGTCTGGCAGTAGAAGCTGCTTCAGGTCGTTTGCTTACAGAAGTGACCCGTATAGAACCAAATTGAGCTGAATCAGCTGTTGGAATAATATGGGTTCGTGCATCCGTAAAAGCCGTATTAGAGCTATTAATTGTAGAGTGAGTCTGATTAGCTATAAATACACGGTGGGTTTCGCCTGCATCAACAGTGAATACAGCCGAACGCCCTGCACGATTATTAACTGTTGTGGTCATTCCAACAACTTCCAACACCAAACCAATTTGTGTNAAGGCGNTATCAAGNGATGGATGACTAACACCAATGAANGTATAACTATCATTGGGTACGGCCTGCGCGTAAGGCGAAACAACTAGTCGACTGCTGAAATTTGTAGGATCAGCTTGCGTTATTTGTGCTTTTGCATCTTGGGTTAGAACAGCAAACCCAAAAAGAAAAAGCAGCATTATATTATTAAAAAGTTTCATGGATCTTTCTCCTAATTTAAATATTCATTACATTCATTATGGAATTTTTAAATAATCCTATGGTGCAGCCGGACCTGGATGCGGTACGCCAACATCAAACGTTGGAAGATTACAACCATCACAATATGTAGCTGACACATTACCACTTGCTGGTGATGAATCTTGCATATCACCAATAAATTCCATAGCAAAGCCGGTTGTATTTTGCTCTATTACAACCGCACCCCAGTAAGACAACATTGTTGCATCGCGAAATCCGCCACCATTTCTTACGTTGTTAAGTGAGCTTTGACAATTCGATACGTCAGTACAACGGGAGAATTTCCCATATTTGTTTCCGGTTACCGAGAAATTTGGATGGCTAGAGACCGGATCAACTCGAATATGCCCATGCTTAAAATCCGTGGTTCCTTGAATAAAAGTTGCTGTAGGAATAGTGGTTGGATTGATGGTACTGTGCCCCGACCGCGTAATGAATACTCTTTGGGTAGATCCCCCCTGAATTGTAAAGGAGACAGCTGATCCAAAAGTTGTTTCATCGTTCTGAATAGCATTAATCGTAACACCGATTTGGGATGCCATACCCGAAAGAGAGGTATGGGTAACTGCAATAAATGTATACGATCCACTGTCAGACTGCCAGTAAGGAGAAACAACTCTGGAGTCGTTATCAACAGCAAAAGCTTTTCCTGCAAAAATTGCAAGAAATGCCAATATTGCGACCAGATTTGAAGCTCGCTGTATTAGCTTGGTTTTCATTTTACTTCTCTCCTGTTATATATATGATTCATATTGAAATATGATCCAATATGATTCAAATCGAAATTGATATCTAGTTTGGTTCAATCTTGCTGCTTTTATTTTGCCAAGCACCTCCTATGGTTTTATGATTTGTAAGTAAGTTTAAAAATTTTTAAAGGCCAGAATATTTTCTTCTAACTCATTGAATATTATAGTATAAAATCCTTCAAATTAAAATCTTCACTCATAAATAGAATAATACTTTACATAGCTAGTATCGGTCGCATGTGTAGAACTCTTTAGCTTTATTTTAAGAAAACTTAAATGAAATGGTCAAATTAGAAAGGTCTTAACAAATTAAGCATAATCGGCCTAAATGTTGTAATTTTTATAGCTTACAGAAAGTCACAGGTTTTTAACACGAAAACCAGGTTTTTATTCAAAAAGATCCATATTTTCGNTAATTTACAAATTTCGTAAGACTGTTCTTGGAGGTTATTTTATAATCTGACTTATCAAAACAGGTTTTTAAAAATTTAATGGGAGGAAAAGCTGCACTTATATTGAAAAAATTTAAGGTTTGGGCCCTTAAGTCCAAAAAGGAATATATTTAATCTATATTACGGACCTTTATTAAGCTAAACCCAGATCATGAAAGTTTTATTAAAAGGTGGAAAGTAAATCTCTTCCGTTATTTTAGTTAAGTTTTTATTGTAAGGGATAATATTTAAAAAATTGGACAGATACGCAGGTTATTTATTCTATGGTAAAAAATTTTGGTTCTTATTTAAAANATGAACGTGAATTAAGAGGAGTTAATTTGAAAGCAATTTCAGAGACTACTAAAATTCATATTAGATTTCTAGAGGCCTTGGAGGATAATAACTTTGAAGAATTACCAGGTGAAGTTTTTATAAGAGGCTATATTAAATCCTATGCTAATACAATTGGGTCTGATCCNGAGGAAACGNTGAATGTTTATGACGAATTCGTTGGTAATANAATTCCAATAAACAACCTAGACTCGGTAGATCAATCNAATATNTCAGCCATCAAATTTTTAGGNTATGCCTTAATTGGCTTGCTGATTTTAGCGTTGGTTTTTGGCGCNAAANTTTTATTTTCCCTCCAAAAANAATCAACTGAAAAAATTTTNAATTATTCTGTCTCAACAGAAAATTTTCTTGATCAAGAAAACCTTCAACAAACTAAAAANAATGTAGAGGCTAAATATGNATTNAAGAAAGAAAATATTCCTTTAAAAAAATTTGGGGGAAAAGAGTTGGTTGATTTAGCTAATAAACAAGAAGCCCTCACACCAAAAAATCAAGCTAAGCAGAAAAAAAACAGTTTACCTTTTACCAAGGATAAAAACTTTGGGGATTTAAATAAGCTTTTAAAACTTAGTATTAAAGTAAAAAACGACTCATGGTTCAACTTGACTATTGATAACTTTAGAAAAGAAGATTTTATTCTTCAAGCAGGCAAGGAGCAAAGTTTTGTTGGGAATGAAAAATTTCGTTTAACCATTGGTAATAAAAAAGGTACGGAGTTAATTTTAAATGGAACAAATTTAGTAATTCCGGAAGGTAAGGAAAACGTAGTAAAAGATTTTATTATTACCTCNAAACTAATCGACTGAGCTTTGNGTTGNAAATTACTAAATAAACTAGTTGATTAGGCATAAAGGCTTCTTCATTTTGAGAGGCAGCCTAAGTGATGCAACAATATGCATAGCAATTTTACATTATCTTGAGTTTTTTATTTAACACCTAATTTATAAGAGAATTTTATATGTCAATAACCGGCGGACCGATTAAAATTACTGATGCCTCTGAAATTGCGGTTTGTACTTGTATGCAATCTAATCATTGGCCATTTTGTGATGCTACTCACCATACAATGGGCGGAGAGCCTGAAATATTAAAACTCGATAAAGAAAAAACTTACTATCTTTGCGGGTGTTATAGAACGAAAAAACGCCCTTTTTGTGATGGTTCTCACGAAAAGATAAAAAAGTCTGATTGAAAATTTTTATAAAACAAGCTTTCTCTAATTTCAAAAATATTATTATTAACAGTGGTTTGCTTACAAAAAAACTCATTCAAATACCTTACTTATATTGTTCTTTTAATATTAGGCAATACAATTTTTGGTTGTGCTTCATTAGTTCAAAATAATATAAAAGAGAACATGGTATTTATCCCAGAAGGTCCTTTTAATATGGGGTTTAAAATTGACAATGAAGAAGGATGGGGGGATATGGATGAAGAGCCAGTGCATACAGTAACTCTTTCATCTTACTGGATTGATAAATATGAGGTAACCAGCTCTAGTTTTTCAACTTTCCTAAATAAACACAAAAACCAAGCTCATAGTTTTATTGAAATTACTTCTGCTGTTACGATTAAACATGAAAACCAAGTTTACGAAGCAAGGAAAGGGTTAGAGAACTACCCTGTCAATAGAGTATCGTGGTTTGGTGCCGATGCATATTGCAAATGGGTTGGAAAGCGATTACCAACGGAAGCAGAATGGGAAAAGGCAGCAAGAGGTAACGATCAAAGAATATTTCCTTGGGGAAACAACTTTCCGGATAACACCCGAGTTACTTTTAGAAGAAAATTTAGTGAACAAGAATTTAAAGTCATGGAACCGGTAGATGGAATGAAAAAGGGTGTTTCTCCTTATGGAGTTCACCATATGGCCGGTAATGTATGGGAATGGGTTTCTGATTGGTTCGATGCGTCGGCTTATCAAGATGAGAATAGAAGAAATCCACAAGGGCCAGATTCTGGGATAAGTAAAGTTTTACGAGGAGGGAACTGGTATTATAAAGCCTATTATTTGAGAACAACCTACAGATTTAATGAAAAACCTCAAACCTTCAAAGTTTGGCAAGGTTTCCGTTGTGCTCTAGGTTAGGCTTTTGGTAATTATTCCCACTTAATAGTAACGTAGATTTTTACCCCCCATCGGCTAATTCGATTAAAAATAAACGAAAATCTTCATAAATAAGAGTTTGCTTTGGCTGACATCTCAGCCATAAGGCTATGGAATAATTGCCAGGAGGGACAACCCCAAGCAATGAGTGGGCACCCCAGTGGGAAAAACCGAACAACCCTTTCCTTTCAGTGATATTGAAATTAATTCCATCGTTAATCAGACCAAGCTTTGGTTGCAGCGTTTTTCGACCGTTAATGGCGTTGGACTCAAATGTTAGAACCGGGTTATAAACAATCTGATTGGTAAGCTTTTTCTTCCATAGAAGAATAATAAAACTTGGTTTCGTAAGAGAAATTTGCTTGGGTATGATTGTTGCTGCAGTCATTTCTTCTAAATCGTTTGCCTTGAGTAATAAAGCTGACGACCCTTTTGAACCAAAATTGTTATGTTGTGAAACAAGACCTTTCCCTTGAGTAATAGTCCAAGGAATAGAAGTTTCAAAGTTTTTTGGAAGAAGAGGAACTCCTTCAAAATTAGTCATCNGGTTGATATTTATTTCTTCTGCNACAGCNTGATTGNCNGAAGATAAATTATTTACTTGACCTTGAACCTGNGNAAAAATTTTTTCTCCTGGAGGTGGTGCATAATTGATTAAGTTAAAATCTTTATTGGCAATTAATTGGAACCCTGATAGACGATTTTCGGTCAAGATATTTAAAAAGTTTTTCTGATAAACACTTCGCGCATACAAATAGTTTTCTGGATTTTCTATGGCGATTAGATCGTTTGGTTTGCTGTGTTTTAAAATTTTTTCTTTGTATTTTCTACCATCAAATGTTGTGAGAGATGGATAATATTCATGGAAAAGGATATGAACAGAGAATATACAGTAGACAGCACAAACTCCTAAAGCAATCCATCTAGAAGTTTCTAATTTTTTAACAACAAAACTAAAAACAGTTCCTGTCTGTATCATCCCCGCAGCCATAAGAATAATCAACAAGGGAAAGTTGTATAAATAGTTCCTAGGATATCCTCCCACTCCGGTAATCAGTGTGGTTGTAAATGGTAAAAGAAAGATAATCAGAAATAGTGATTTATGGGTTTGGTTTCTAGGGTTTTTATAGGATAGACCAAGAATCAATAAAGGAATAAATAAGAAAAAGTCACCAGGAAAAATTTTTTCTAATACTCCAGGAATCAATTCAGATAGTGAGTTCCAATGAGTTTCAGCCGTCATTATTTGATGATTTTTGATTGTTTCTAACATCTGNCCCAGTAATGGNAAATAGGCCAACAAACAAAAAATTGTAATCGCTATAAAAACCTTAAGTAAGAAAATGCCTTTTTGTTGCCGATCTTTTTTATCATTGAAAAATATTTTNTTTGGATCTGGCATTATTAAAACAGTTGAAATCCATGCTGCTAAGCCGAATAAGAAATAAATATTGGTAGGAACGGTATAAACAGAAAAAAATCCACATATCGTGAGCATTAATCCTATATGGCTTAACCTTCCTGATTGCAAAACTTTAAGAGTTAATAAAATGCTTGTGGCGGAAAAGAATATAATTAAGCTATATCCTCGGGCCGTTTGTGAGTAAAAGGTATGAACGGGGTTCACTGAGGCGATCAACAATGCCATCCTAGCAACTAAATGAGAATTGAATAAATCAAGAGATAGTAAGTAAATTACCCAGAGGCTAGCCAAACCAAATACCAAGGTGGGTAAACGAATTCCGATTGAACTTTCCTCACCAAACATCGCTCCCATGAGTCTAACCAAAATACTGTGAAAAATATGATTATTTACATCCCAATAGTTAGTGACAATGGTTTTTAATGGGGCATACCCAAAATATAAAAGCATGGCATTCTCGTCATTTCCACCAAGTGCTCTATCTAAGTGATAGAATCTAAGTGCTAACGCCAAAGCAAATATAGTAGCTATTAGAGTTAGAGATGCCTTTATTGTATTAGGGAGAGTTTTATGGGTAGTCATAACAATTATTGATAAGGCACATATTGCAAAAAATAGATCTATATGTCATGACAGCAAATTTATTAGATACTGATCAATTATAATCTAATTTGAAATTAAAGATCGTGATTANTCGAATTAGGAAATTGTAACGAAATATATTTCCTTGAGAACATACCAACAAGTTATCTTCTTCTTTAAACCGATGAAGAGTAGGGTTGAGGACAAAGACATTTTTGGTGATAAGATCAGTTTTATAATTAACCAAACAATTTAAAAAATAGATATACTCTGTATTTATTTTCGTTTCAGGGCTTTTTTTAGGATCCATGGAATATTTACTTTTGTATTGCAAAACTTATAAATTGCCTCGCTCAATGTTAATAAAGAGCAATGTTCGCTTAATATCCCTGCTTCACTGCAATTGGAAACGACGACAGGGTTATCACGCTTCCAAGTAGTGAAGGCCCAACTGAACCACTGTTTGGAAACAGACATAGATTTTAGGGTACGAATTGGTTGTTCATTTATATCTGTTTCCAAGACAATGCTATCTTTTTGTCTTTCAACCATTGATTTTAGTCCTTTTCCAGCAGCATCGCTTCCATGACTGTGCGAGTTTTTTTTAGGGTAGGATAAATCCTGCCCAACAAAAATAATTGGATTGCATCCTGCCTGAAATGCAAGATCGTAGGTAACTGATAGCACTGTGCCTCCGGGGGTTAGAGTACCCACCTCGGGAACCATCTTTTGGATTTCTACAAGGGTTGGAATATCTGGAGCAAATTTATTAAAAAATAAAATGTTTCCCTCTTTCCATAAGTCTAGAATATTAGGGTGAACAATTGTAGGAACCACAAGGTTGATTCTGCTTTGGGGTACATTGCTAAGAAAGCGAGCTATCTCTTCTTGAGGGTCTAAAACCACTACAAAATTAGGAACAATATCTTGAGATAGTAAAGGTTTGAGTGCCGCATCGCAACAAAGGATAACAGCTTTATCACAGGCTTTTTTCAAATATTTTATATTTTTGTCGAGAGAAGGACCCGCACCTACAACTATACAAGGTATGTCACGAAATTTATTTTTGAGTTTAATTATCCCAGGGTTTCTTTGAATGGCGTCACGGTTTCTGGAAAAGTTTCGTTGCCAAACCTGATTAAAACGAAGAAGAGTTGCTGATTTTACTTCGCGGATTTGTTCATCGCGGTTCATGAATGTAATGTAACAAAGTCGCCTTTGAGTAACAAGTGAACAAAAAAAAGACCCGGGCGTAAGCCCGGGTCATGAGGAGATTAAATGACCAATAATTATCGGACCAAATTCACGGCCTCGGTAAGTAAGTCATCCGTAGTGGTAATCATTCTAGCGCTGGCCTGGAAGGCTTGCTGAGTTTGAATCAATGCCACAAACTGCTCTGCCAAATCAACGTTGGAAAGTTCTAGCGATTGGCCTATTATGGATCCAAATCCGCCTGTTGTTGCGGTTCCAATAACCGCTTGTCCTGATGTAGCGGATTCAGCAAATAGGTTTGATCCTTGTCGAGTCAAACCTGTGGGAGCTAAAAAGTCAGCCATAGCAACTTGATAAAGGTTGCTTGTTTGCCCATTACTGAAAAGCCCCTTGATTATTCCTGTGTTATCTACCTGAAGGCTTACTAGAGAACCTGTACTATAGCCATTTTGAGTTACCGAATTATTATTCGAAGCTGCGGCAAATCCAGTCAGTTTGCCCGATGTCGCACCAGCAGCATCAGCCACATCCCAGTTAAGAGTTTGTGTTTCAGCTGCAGGAGTTTCGTTTGAATAATTTACTACGATTGATTGATCTGCAACGGTAGTGCCAGTTCCAATTTGAGTTAGCTGACCAGTAGTGCCGAAAGTAACAGACCCTGATGCACCTGAGGTAATAGTTCCTTTTGATGTAGTTATTGCATAAGTCCACTTATTGGCTGTCGCACTTTTGGTGAATTGCACATTAAGGAGTACTTGATCACCAACTGAATTGTAAACAGTAATAGGCGAATTAAAAGTAGAAGTCGCAGATGCTGCAGAATTTAAGTTCGCACCCAATTCAAAAGTACTAGTTGCTTGAGGTAATGACTGTACGCCAGCTAAATCAATATTTTCTGTAGCGTTGGAAGCAACACCATTAGTAATTTTATTTCCCTGAAGGACCTCACCTGTAATCGCTTGAACTTTTCCATTATCATTCATTCTGAATTGACCTGCTCGGGTATAAAAGTTTCCCGATCCGTTATTGACAATGAAAAAACCAGCACCATCAATAGCAAGATCTAGGGCATTAGATGAAGCTTCGAAAGATCCCTGCTCTAATGATCGAAGAGTTCCTGAAAGTTGAGAACCTCGACCCAACTGACTAGTGGTAGATCCATTGGCTAAAACAGAACTAAATATATCACTGAAAACCGCTTTACTTCCTTTAAATCCGATTGTATTAACGTTGGAAATATTATCACCAATAACTCCCATTGCCTCGGAATTACTGGCTAGGCCAGTGACACCTGTGAATAATGAACTAACTAAAGACATATTAAATCTCCTCTTTCTATTTTTTTATTTTATAGACTTACTTTAGAAATCTGGTTTACATTAATTTTTTGCCCGTTAACAATTGCGAAAGTATCTTTTTCTTCAAAAATAATATCGGTTACAGAGCCAGCTGAAAAAGTTCGTGTTTCGATAAAATTACCAGCCGAATCTTGAGCTAGAATGCCAAAGCGATAAGTACCAGCAGGAAGTTGTGCTCCTGCGGCATTTTTCCCGCTCCATACAAACTCTTGAATTCCAGAACTGGATGCCCCAATATTAAGAGATGCAACATTTTCTCCTGCAGAATCATAAACATTTACAGTTACATCTGTAGAGTCCTGTGCTAAAGAAAACTTCAAAGTCTCTGTTTCGCCTTCGCCCAACTCAAAACTATTGCCCGGGGCATCTACAGTTTTTCCTATTAAGTTGATCATTGAAGAATTACTCATAGCTAGATCGAAAGCCTGACCAGCTTTTAAATTATCGTTTACGTTGGTCAATTGTTCCAGACTACTAAACTGAGCCAACTGCGCCGCAAACTCTTGTCCTTCTTGTGGAGATAACGGATCCTGGTGTTCAAGTTGTGCAACTAAAAGCTTAAGAAAATCGTTTTTTCCTAAATTGGTCCCTCCGGTTAAAGAGGCTCCTTCCGATTTTTGGTTTGGAGTAGGAGTTATTGCTGCAATCATATTTTTCTCGTCCTTAAATTAATTGATTTCAATTTTCTTTAAGCCAATACGCTAATGGACTGGTCTTCATCAAAAACTAATGGATAATGCGCTTCTTCAAACTCATCCCCGTTGCCGGAGGCATTAGTTTGTGGCTTGTTTAAATGATCTGCTGTCTCATGTTCACCCATCTGTTTACCACTTTGATTTGAGTTCCCAGACTCTCCACCCACGGTTACCGAAAAGCTGTCGACTTTAAGACCTTGATCATTCATTGCATCACGAAGTTGATTGAAGTTACTTTCAATTGTTTGTTTTACTGCATGATTTTCGGCAATAATGACCGTGCGAACTGAATCGCCCGCTGTGGTAATATTTAAACGCACAGTGCCTAAGGAGGGTGGGTCAAGCTTTACATGAACTTCGTTTTGAGCACCCGTTGTGCGAACGTTTAATTTATTAATAATTTGATTAATAATTTTGGTCTCAGAAGCACCTCGGGCAATTAATTTTTCGGGTAATACGGATCGATTCGCTTGGGTTGTTTTAATTGCATTCTCTGCAGCAGAGTTAGAGGCTTGAGCTTGTAAGTCTGGTCCAGTTTTAGAAGATTCAAGTCCCTTAAAATTTAAGGTATCCTTTCCACCTTCGGTTTGAACCAGTTTTATTTGAGACTTGCTGTCTTGCAAAACTTGATTAAAATTGTCGAAAGTTTTTGTACCTTGATTTTGTTTTAACTCAGATGGGATGTTTTGATCTATTTTAGCTGATTTTTCTATTTCTGGAAGTTTATCTAGAGAAGCGGTACGAGCATTTTTTTCTATCTTTTGAGAAACGTCTTTGGGTCGAATATAAATCGCCGGTTCATTGCCTTTTTCTTCCTGAACTGCATTTTTAAATAACCCAGTTTGATTTAACTGCTTGGCTATTTCTTTTTTATCAGTTTCAGTTCGTTGTGGCTGGGTATCTTTTTTTATTTCTATAGTTTTATCTGGTTCTTTTTGTACAGCAAGGGAATTGGTGTTAGTTGTTGTATTATTAAGCTGGTTTAGTAAATTTTTTGATTGATCTTCAGTCAGGCCAGCTTTTTTAAGAATATGGATTGCCTCGCCTTCTTGTTTTTGAAGTTGGGCTAGGAGCTGACTTTGGGAAGAATCCAGGTTTTTTTCTATATTTTGTACGGCAACGGAATTGGTGTTAGTTGTTGTATTATTAAGCTGGTTTAGTAAATTTTTTGATTGATCTTCAGTCAGGCCAGCTTTTTTAAGAATATGGNTTGCTTCGCCTTGATTNTTTTGCAACTGAGNCAGAAGCTCACTTTGAGGACNGTTTAANTGTTTTCCNTCNTGTGTTTGAAGAAGTTGGCTCAGGAGTTTATTTTGGGAAACATTTTTTATTTCGCCTTGATTCTTTTGCAGCTGAGATAAAAGCTCACTTTGGGAAATAAAATTTATATCAATTTCTTCTGTNAAACCATTTAGATTTTGAATTAGGGTGTTTAGTAAAGCTTCAAAACTAACCTCACCATTAAACCCGAGATACTCAAGTAATGCCTCAAACTCATCTTGTTTAATTCCAAGCTCTTTTAGTTTAGCTGAGACGACTTCATTTTGTTTTAAGGAATCTGTAGGAGTAGTTTCCGTCTTAGTAACAGTTGTATTTTCAAATTTTGAAGCGGTTTCNGTATATTTGNTGTCTTTTGTTTTAATTTTTTTATTTTCNACAGGTTTTTGCTTAACCGCTACATGTTTTTCCTGGGTATTTTTTGTTTTGGGTTTAATTTTTTCTTTTTTATCCCATTCATTTTGTTGATGATTTTTTGTAGAGTTTTCTGTGCTAGGTTTTTTGGTTCGCTCTACCTGATGAGTAGCCTTGGTCAAAAAATCATTAAAATCGACTTCACTCTCTCGATCTACTTTGGGTGTAGTCGGTTCTGCCGCGGTTTTTTTGGAAAATAAAGCTAATACGCTAGAATTACTTGGCATCTATTGATTTCCGTTTAAAGTTTTAAATATTATCCTGCAAACATCAATTGAGCAAAACTGATGCCAAACCTAAATGNAATCTNTAGAACCTTTTATTTATATTGTTTTAAAAGAATTTTAAAAAAGAAAAAAAATTTCTCNGCATGGAAAANTCTACCGTTAAAGGGGAGATTTTTCCGTTACCTATTTTCTAAATGCAATAATTAATTCCATCCTAATTATTAANCNAGGTCGTTCTGTATTTATNCGCTAATGAGGTTTTATCAAGCTTTGATCGAAATAGTTGATGGACATACCCGCATCGAGNANTATTCCTTGGGCATTGATNCCACTTGATNGCTCGCTCAATAAAAAGNCCGCCGCATTTGCGGCTTCTTGAGTCGTGAGGGCTTTTTTTCTTAAGGTTGCTTTTTCNGCATGTAGGAAAGAGTCTATATAACCCGGAATNCCAGAAGATGCTGATGTTTTGAGAAGACCCGGATTTATAGAGTTAAACCGGATTTCTGAGAATTTACTGAAAGATTTNGCCAAAAAACATAATGTTGAATCCANGGCTGCTTTAGCAGGGGCCATATAGCCGTAATTTTCTGCTGCCATGCGCGTGGTAGAAATCGAAACAGTTACGACAGAAGCTTTTTTGTCTAATAAAAACTTTAAAGAGTTTGATATGGCAATCAGTGAATAACAACTAATATTCATGGATTGTAAAAAATCATTACGAAGTGTTTCATGAAAAGGTTTCCAACCTTCTGAGTAATTAGCAAAGGCGATCGAATGAACCAGTCCATGTAAAGTTTTATATTTTTTTTCAATACTGTTTTTTAAATTTTCAATATCTTCGGGTTTTTCTACATCACAAATGTAGACAGGTTTTTCAGCGAGTAGCTTATCCAGAGATTTTTTTCTATCCGCAGAGCGCACACTATAAATCACATTAGCTCCCTCTTCTTCTAAAATTTTAGCGATATGCCAAGCCACGCTTTTTTTGTTAGCCACCCCTATTACCAGAATATTTTTATCTTTTAAGTTTAGAAAACTCATTCAGCAAACTTTCAATGCAGAAACTAACAATCAACTTTTCGCTTCATTAGTTTAATGTTTTTAATATCCAAGTTAATCGAGCTTATTTAACATCCTCAACCAACATGGCTGTGAAATCAAGGGTCACCGCAACTTTTCCATTCACAGATGCTTTTCCAGTCATATAGGCAGCAGAGCTTATAAGCTCTTTTAATATTACTTCTATTTCTAAGGTGTCGTTAGGGTTGACAGCATGTTTGAGCTTTATATTGTTTACCCTCGTCAAAACGGGAATCCGGCCTTCATTCGCGATTCGTTTTCCCATCATTATAGCCCCTGTCTGAAAAATAGACTCAAATATCAAAACGCCAGGCATTATAGGTCTATCGGGGTAGTGGCCCTGGAAAAAAGACTCGTTAGAATCAATAAACTTTTCTGATTTAATGGTGTCCGTGGTTTCTTCTATTACTTTATCTACAAATAGAAAAGGTGGGCGATGTGGAATATATTGAAGAAAATCCTGCGGCATTGTTTATAGACCTCCGGTTACCTCTAATACCGATCCAGTGATATACGAAGATTCTTTTGAAGCGAGAAATAGAACCGGAGTAGCGACATCTTCAACAGACCCAAAACGTTTTAGAGGGATCTGATTTTTATAAGCTTCTTTTTGTTCCTCGGTCAAATCTGAAATAAAATCGGTATCTATAAAACCAGGAGAGACACAATTGACAGTAATTTTTCTGCTGGCTACTTCTTTTGATAAAGATTTAACTAAGGCAACTTGCCCTGCTTTCGATGCTGCATAGTTGGCTTGTCCGGCAAAACCGATTTTACCAATAGGTGAAGTAAGAATAATAATGCGACCGTATTTTTCCCGCATCATACATTGCACCGAAAGTTTACAAAGATTGAAGGTTCCAGTTAGATTGGTATCGATAACGTTATTCCAGTCTTCAGTTTTCATCATTCCTACTATGGAATCGCTACGGATTCCTGAGCTGACAACCACGATTTGCGGGGTACCGTGTTCATTTTCAACTTTTTTGTAAAAAGCTTCTACCTGATCGTAATGAGTAACATCAAATTTATAGATAAATAAACGATCCGAGTGTGTGGCATTCGATGTCTCAAATTTTTGAGCCTCTTCTTGATTGTTTTGGTAAGTGGCAAGGACTTTTGCACCTGCTTTTAGTAATGCAGATGAAACAGCGCGTCCGATACCACGTGTGCCACCTACAACTATGGCTGTTTGTCCTTTAAAATTAAATTCCATGCAATAATATTAAATTAAAATGAGAGCAGAAGAAAGGCAGGAGTTTCTAGAGACTATTATTCCATGGAATCGACGAGCTAAGCTGGCACCAAACTAGGACTTACTTGTCTCAAAAACTTGTCGGTTTCGTTAGCTACGATCACGCCATAATTTGCAGCTCCCAACCAACCTGACATAATAATACCAACAGATCCAGCATGGAAAAGCCCGCTTATTTGCTTAGGCAGATTGCGGCTCACTTTTAGCCCTTCAAATTTAGTACCAAAAGAGGTGCCTGAGGGATGCAGTGTATAGCGTTTGAAAGTTTTTGGTGTAGACGCCTCTATATGATCAATTTTTTTTCGCACTCCTGGTATATATTTTTCAAGAGCATCTAAAGTTGTTTGCTCTAAGTTTTGTTTATCGTGCTTGTACTCTTTTTCACTGAGATTTGCCCAGTCCTTATATCTGGCGTTAGTAGAGGAGACTATTGAGTACCGGTCAGTGCCAGGACGAATTTCTGGATAATAAAATGAGAAAGTGCGGCTGCTTATATCCTTACTTAATATTTTTTCGGTGCAATATTCATCAGCTTCAGAAGAAAACAGAAGGTCTCCAACGTGTGGTATAGTTTCACCCTTCTTGACCCCCATATAGACCTGACAACTAGAGTTGTTAAGCCTCACATCTTTTACCTCCTTAATATACTCCGGGTCAAAATGTTCTTTACCAACGAGTTGCTCAATAGTTGTTATTATATTGCAGTTTGATAGAACCGATTTACAAGCGATATCTTGGCCATTAATGCGAACTCTTTGCACTCTTTTATCTTCCACATAGATTTTTTCAACCATACAGTGGGTTCGTATGTCCACTCCATTTTTTAAGAGCTCTTTTTTCATTTCCTTGACCAGGTGGTCCGTTCCACCTTGATAGGTGAAAACGCCCTTGTCCATAAAGTTTGAAAAAACAATGCCATATGTTATGGCTGGGTCGTCGAGTGTTGAACCATTAGCATACGTTATGGGCTCCATTAAAAAACGCCAGACATCTGTACGACCTGGAAAATATTTTTCAAATAATTCACGTGTTGTCATGACTATATCGTCATAGAAATTCATTTCCCTTGCGGCATGAAAGAATTCGTCAATGACTTCCTTTAGTATTCCAAAACGCTCTTTAAGTATATGAGTAAAATCAACTTTATCGAAAGAGGTGTTTAAAGAAAACTGGGGATTATCGAACCGAACATGTTTGAGTTGGATAACTCCATTAGAAATATCCTTGGACCAGTATTTGCGGAGTGTCTTGATCATTCCGCACGGAAAACCATGTAATGAAATATCCATAATATGGCCTCCTTTTCGCTTAAACCAAGTTGCCATGCCACCCAAATTGTAGTGGTGTTCTGCTAGTAAGACATTATGTCCCATTTTGGCCAAAATATTCGCAGATGTCATTCCCGCAAGGCCACTACCTATTACAACTGTATCGTAAGCCGATTGTATATTTTTTAACCAGTTACGTTTTAGAGGTGGTTTATTCATTTATTTGTTGTAACCAAAGAATTTTTAAAATTATTTTTGTAGTATATGAAGATTAGCCATCGAAATACCACTTAAAGTAGCCCCAACAATACCTAAAAACCCTTGGTCCGTTCCACAGATAAAAAGATTCTTTACAGGGGTTTTACCATCTTTAATTTTATTTGGAGACCCATAGACAGCACCGTTCAGATGCCCAGTATATTTTTTAATAGTTTTTGGCGTAAACGAGTCTATAAATACCATATTACTACGAAAATCGGGAAAAAATGTGAATAAAGATTCTAATGCTTGGTTCCGCCAATATTTTTTTGCTGCGATATAGTCTTTTCTAGATAATGAATCCCATTGAGAGAAATTTGCCAAGTTAGTTAATCGAATTAAACCTTCTTTGATGGGCTCAGGGTAATTAAAATTGTTTGCACAACAAAGAACTCCGGTTGTGGTGTTAATCATTTCACTAGGAACCTTATAATTGAATTCGGGTTGGGTGGAGAAAAAAACGATGCTTTTATCATACCCTAGATCCTTCGGTTCACAGTCCACAACACATAAAGATTCCATAAAAGAAACTTGGCCCGTAACACAATATTCTGTTTTATGCAGAAGCGGGGAGCAATGATTTAAAGTTTCGATATACCCCATGGAAGAGATAACATTCTCAGCAAACAGATTTTCACCATCGTCTAGGGTTACCGATTCCACAGTTTGGTTTTTAGCATTTATCGATGTCACCCCTGAACCCATGCGTAATTCTCCACCCAATTGTTTAAATTTTTGTTCCAAAAGACCCAAGATATATTGCATCCCTCCAACTGGTTTAGCGAAGCCTTCCAAAAATATACTTTTGAACATGATAACGAATTGATAAAAATCCATATCACTTTCCCGAGCATTTCCGTAATACATCAGCGGGCAATTGAGCATATCAATTAAAATAGGATCCTTTATAAAACTTTCAAGGATGGGCCGAGAGCTTAATACTTTTTTATCATCTATATCCAATTCATCGAAGGCGAGGATTTTTTTTACAAGCTTATTGAATCCATCAATCTCCTTTGGGAACCGTTCGGATACTTCCTGACGAAAATACTCAAAATCATTAGTGAATCGCAAAACATGTTCTGGAAAACGAATTTCTGACATATGTTGTTGGCATAAGCGGAAATCATCATGACTGAAGCGCAATTGTTTGAGTAGTTTGCCGAGAGGGGATTTGCGCACCCCTTTAGGGGTGAAGTTGGTCATTGCATGCAAACCAACATCAAAAGTCCTATTTTTGCGGACGTAAAAAGAATTTAAGCCGCCTAAAACGGTATGTTTTTCAACAATACAGACATTTTTATTGAACATGGCTAAGCGAATGCCAGCGGATAACCCAGATAAACCAGAACCTATAATGATTGCATCGTATACCATGTCTCAAGCATTATAAAACAAGAGTAATCCATTCATAATTATTATGATCGAATTAGCGTGCTGGGTTCAAAAAACCAGGGGGGGGTAAAATATTAACTGGCCGCAAGGCGGTCTTTAAGAAGAGGCTGTAAATAGGTGATACAGCCTGCTAGAGTAGCCAAGTGCTCGTAGTCTTTTTCAGGCACTTCGATATTGAAGCGTTTCCTTAATTCCATGACAATATCTAGGAAATCCATAGAATCAAGATCAATCTGATCCCTCAATTTAGTATTGTCATCAATTGAGCTGATATCCTCATCAGGGGCGATATCCTGAAGAATGTTTAAAATGATTTGTCTTACTTCATCAATGCTCATTTATTTTCTCCTAATAACCCTGATTTTAGTGGAAGATATGGTAGATTTCAACCCAAAAATCCCTTGTTTAT
>PBKP01000015.1 GCA_002721515.1 Nitrospina sp. | reverse complement strand
TGGGCGCCCATGTTGAGCCCAGACGAAGTTTCAGCAAATATTCGCTCAGCAGATCTTACTGGGGTAGATCAGACTTTTAACTTTGACATTAAATCGGCTTCCGTCCAAGGCGAGATTCATGACATGACTGATCCCACCGATTACAATGCCATTGTCGATAATATTGAAAAAGAAATGTTTCAAGCTATTGAAGACTGGAAAAACGGTAAAAAATTCATATCACGAAAACGTATGCTGATGGCGATCACTAAGCACTTTGATGGCGAAGGATTGAAAGGTGCTCTAGCAAAAAGCTTTAGCTCAAAACGAAGTATTGTTTTAGAACGCAAACTGGATAAAATTCGCAAAGAAATCTCAGGCTACAGTAAATCTAAAACACCCATCACTGAAGAATCTTTAAAAAGTCAGGCTGAATTCGCAATTGCTGCACTGCGTAACAATGTTAAAGAACTCGAAGCTCGCCTCCAACCAACAAAAGCAAGTAAGAAATAGATTTAATCTGATTAGACTCTAAAAACAGTACCTGCTAAAGTTTGCATCAGAAACTTTACTTAGAACCACAACCTCTAGAATAAAACACTAAGATTTTCTTGTATGGAAGTAGAAAACTATTAACAACCCTTTTTACATTCCCTGACTTTTTAGAATCAGAATGCTATATTGATCTCATGAAATTAAATATATTCAATACTTTGAGTGGAAGGAAAGAAAGTTTCGTTCCGAAAAAAGAAAACCACGTGGGCATGTATGTATGCGGTGTAACCGTTTATGATTATTGTCATGTAGGACACGCTCGCGCAGCGATTGTCTTTGACACAATATACCGCTATCTGAAATACCTGGGCAATGACGTTTTTTTCGTTCGTAATTTTACAGATATAGACGATAAGATCATCAACCGTGCCAACNAGGAGGGNGTGGAGTGGCATGAAATTAATCGAAAATATATNGAAGCCTTTCANCAGGATATGGGCAAACTCAATATCGCNTCCCCCACTGAAGAACCAAAAGCCACAGANCACATTCCCGAAATGCTANATATGATCCAAANCCTANTCGATCAAGGNAAAGCTTACGAGTCAAAAGGNGATGTTTTTTATTCCATTAAAACNTTTAANGAATATGGNTGCCTCTCCGGAAAAAATATCGACGATTTGCAATCNGGAGCTCGGGTCGAAATAAATGNAGTCAAAAAGGATCCGCTAGATTTCGCATTATGGAAAAAAAGCAAACCAGGNGANCCTTCNTGGNCAAGTCCNTGGGGNCAAGGAAGACCCGGCTGGCATATAGAGTGCTCNGCTATGAGTAAAAAATATCTCGGTGACACATTNGATATTCATGGTGGNGGAAAAGACTTGGTATTTCCCCATCATGAAAATGAAATCGCTCAATCTTNTGGTTGCACCGGCAAACAGCCTGTTCAATATTGGGTTCATAACGGCTTCGTGAACATTGATAAAGAAAAAATGTCAAAATCTTTGGGAAACTTTTTTACCNTACGTGATGTTTATAAAAAATATCANCCAGAAGTTCTAAGGCTGTTTTTGATTAGTAGTCATTATCGCAGCCCNATCGACTTTTCNGAAAAAAACCTGGAAGATGCCACCAAGGTACTTACGCGTTTTTATGAAGGTCTAGCNGGGGNGANNGAAAAGATAAAAACCNTNGACCTAAACTCTATTCCCANANTCGAAGAACAGATTAAAAATCATGAGTTAACNAAAAAATTTGAAGCAGCAATGAACGANGATTTTAATACCTCTATTGTCATNGCTCATTTAAANGAAGGTTTNCGNTANCTNAATTCATCCACACTAGATGACAATTTTGNCATTACCGTACANGCNTGGGTCAACGCTGCAAAAATATTNGGGTTGTTTGCNCTTNNCCCAAAACAATTTGANAAAGAATTGTTNNACATCAAAAATAAAAATCTGAATTTGGATGTCGCAANAATTGAACAGTTNATTGCCGACCGTAATNATGCCCGNAACTCNAAAAATTGGAATGAAGCTGACCGCTGCCGCGACGAGCTTAATTCGATGGGTGTAGTTATTGAGGANACCCCTAATGGAACTGNATGGAAAATTAAATAATNGCCGCTAATATTTTCACNTGCTTGNTTATTAGGGNNTNTTAAAAATCAAAACCCNCATCACTCCNTGATGTNCTCATTTTTAAAATTTTTGAGTANNTTTTNNCATAAATAATCCAAAAAATGCAGTATTACCATTGCGGAAATACNTAATTTACCGTAAAATTTCTATCCCCCTTGATTCTATTTAAAAATNAGGATAAGGTGCAATATNCCCTTTTAATTAAAGTAATTACTNNAACAAATGGACCATTTAGACGAACTTGAAAATCAAAGCATTTATATTCTACGCGAGGCCTATAAAAACTTTAAAAACCTTGCNATGCTNTGGTCAATTGGTAAAGACTCNACGATAATGCTCTGGCTTGCACGNAANGCCTTTTTCGGGCATTGCCCCATCCCNNTAGTTCANATAGACACNACCTATAAAATNCCNGCAATGATCGAATACCGCGATTTTTATGCAAAGGAATGGGGATTGAATTTGGTAGTTGGTAAAAACCAAAAGGCTCTCGATGAAGGAATGAACCACGAAAAAGGCCGCATCGTATGCTGTGANGCCCTTAAAACNCAGGGNNTACAATGTATCATGGAGGAACAAGGNTACACTGGNCTCATCCTTGGNATTCGCCGCGACGAGGAAGGCACTCGTGCAAAAGAGCGTTATTTTTCGCCTCGGGATAAAAATTTTGAATGGAATTTTAAAGATCAACCACCAGAACTTTGGGACCAATATAAAACCACTTTCTCAGATGACACTCATATTCGAATCCATCCTATTCTTCATTGGACAGAATTAAATGTTTGGGAATACATAAAACGAGAGAAAATTCCCATCATAGATCTGTACTTTGCAAACTCNGAAGGTAAGCGNTATCGTTCTTTGGGCTGCGCGCCTTGTACAGGCACGATAGATTCCAATGCCAAAAATGTGGAAGAAATCGTTGCAGAATTGAAAAATGCTACAACATCAGAACGTTCTGGTAGAGCCCAAGATCAGGAAAACACCTACGCCATGCAAAAACTAAGAGCGCGAGGGTATATGTAAATGGGTAATAANGGCAGCNCACCAGATCTTTCAAGTCGTTTGATGCGGATGGTTATTGTAGGTCACGTTGACCATGGCAAATCTACTTTGGTAGGNCGTTTGCTCTCTGATACAGGAAGCCTTCCTGAAGGAAAACTNGAATTCGTAAAAGANATTTGCGACCAACAAGGNAAAAATTTTGAGTTCGCTTTCTTGTTGGATGCATTGCAAGAAGAGCAAGAGCAAGGTATTACAATTGATACCTCACAGATCTTCTTTCATACCCCAAAAAGAAAATACGTAATCATTGATGCACCTGGTCATAAAGAATTTTTAAAAAATATGGTGACCGGTGCTGCCGATGCAGAAGCCGCGCTCCTTCTCATTGATGCTAAAGAAGGTGTTCAGGAGCAATCACGAAGACATGGCTATATCTTAAAGCTATTAGGCTTAACACAGGTTGCGGTTGTTATTAATAAAATGGACCTTGTAGGTTATGATGAAAAAATCTATTCCAACATTAAAACGGAATATTCCAATTTCTTAAAATCTTTAGGAGTAGAAGCAAAAGATTTTATTCCCGTTTCTGCCAAACTAGGAATCAATATCGCGGAACTTAAAGATGAAATGCCTTGGTATAAAGGCCCCACAGTTTTAAATATGCTAGATCAGTTTGAGAAAAAGCCCCGACCCGATCANCTCCCNTTCCGTTTTCCAGTACAGGATGTTTACAAATTCGACGAACGTAGAATCATTGCTGGGCGTGTGGAATCAGGAAAGCTTAAGGTTGGAGATCGCGTTATCTTTTCCCCCTCAAATAAACAAGCCGTTGTAAAAACCATAGAAGCATGGAGCGTAACGGAACAACCAGTAGCGGCAAACTCTTCAGAATCTATTGGCTTCACATTGGACGAACAAATATTTGTAGAGCGTGGAAATGTTTGTACCTTAAGCGAGGAGTTACCCATTGTCTCCACAACGTTTGATGCAAATGTCTTTTGGATGGGACAACGTAACCTAGAAAAAGGACGCAAATTCATCCTAAAACTGAATACACAAGAAGTAGAATGTGAAGTTCAGGAATTTAAAAAAGCTATTGATGCTTCAACTCTTGAGACACTTAGCAATCAAGATTATATTGCAAAAAATGATGTTGCAGAACTAACATTAAAAACTCGCTCACCAGTAGCCTTCGACTTATTTGGGTCTATCGCTACTACAGGGCGTTTTGTACTTGTTGACAAATACGATGTCTGCGGTGGTGGTATCATAACAACCTATACGCCAACAACTAAAGAAGATAAGTTAAGAGATGAGGTNCGNACNAGGGATTTNAATTGGATCAAAAGTGATATTAAACCCGAAGAACGGGCTTATCGTAACGGTCACCGTGCGGCATTGATTCTTATTACAGGCGATCCGGGATCTGGCAAAGGACCTTTAGCAAGAACACTGGAGCAAAACCTTTTTCAAAATAATTTCCAGAGTTATCTTCTGGATAGAAGAAATGTGAGTTTAGGTGTCTCAGCTGATTTAAAAAACCCTGAATCGACGATCGAAGAGGAGTCGGCAAGACGATTGGGTGAAGTGGCCAAATTATTTCTGGATGCTGGTCATGTTGTAATTTCCACTTCGAATGCGTTTCATCGAGAAGATCAAGAAGATTTAAAACTATTGGCGAACCCTTATCAGGTTATAGAAATTCAAATTAGCTTAAAAGCAACTGGTGAGCCGGATATTTTACTTTCGAAAGATGAAGCCCAAAATGTAAAGGAAGCATCGAACAAAATTCAAAACTTTCTGAAAGAAAAGAAAATTCTCACAGGGCACAATTATTCTATATAGTTGATCCTAAAAGGCTTTCTGTTTTAAAGAGTTTGACATTGACATTGTTCTCTAATTCGGGCATTAATAGCGCTCTTATAAATAAAAATCACTAAAGGTACCATGCCGAAAATTAAAGTCATCAATACTGAAACAGATGAGAGCTTTGAGTTCAAAGCAGGTTATGGAGCTAACCTTCGTCAGGCGGCGCTTTATAATGACGCCGAAGTTTATAAAGGCCTTAATAAATTCCTCAATTGCCGAGGCAGCGGTTTATGTGCAAAATGTGTAGTAGAAGTTGAGCCTATGGAAAACGTTAACCCGCGTACCTTTTTTGAAAAAATCCATAAGCTTGAAGACCACCAAAAATTAGGCTGCCGTGTAAAAGTATATGGTGACATCACTGTTAAAGCAGCAATCGCAGACTAAGCTAACCTAGGTTCAGATTTTTACCTCTTTTATTTAGGGAACAAACTCTAAAATTAAGTCTATCTCTTACCATTTATTCTATATAGGCAGACTCCTATATTCCGTTGCTTCCGTTTGCTGTTTAGCAATTTTATAAACACCAAGATCTTTTACTACTTTTTAAGGCATACCGAACTTAAATTGTTCACAACCCATTGCTAGCTAAATTTGGATGACAATCAGCAAAGGTAATAATGTAAAACCGACTATCGCTATTAGAGCATGGATTAAATAACTCCAACGTTTGCTGTAGGGTACCAGCGAGACAATATAGAGGAAAATCATATAATCTATCAAAGTATTTTCATTATGAATCTGGTTCATGGTCAGAAAACAAACTAAACTAAGCCCAATAGAATAATACAGCCATTTATGTATTCTAAGGTTTTGTGCTGTTTTTTTCTTTAAAGCATTAAAAAGCCCCACAAATATATTCGTCAAATAAAACCCCATCGCTGGTAGTACCCAAATCAGAGAAGGGGAAATTAAAATTTTTTCAAGCAATCCCATTAAACACCTTTAATCAAAATTTATCGCCAGTTTTGAATAGAAAATAATTATAGCGCATCCTTGATATCCATTCTTTTTTTGAGGGGCCCTTGACAAGAGATTAGCGTAGGTTTAAGGTGATAATAATTTAAAAAGATATGGGATTCGATTTTAATAAAACCGAAAGGGGGATTTTGTGAGCGAGTCTGATGGAGCGGAACGTAGTTTTGAAAAATTATCCAAAGCCATTACCGAAGCAGTAATGACTTCCCCAAAGGTAAAAAAAATCGTTGCGGAAATCCAAAANAATGAAGAAATATGTCCAAAAAGTTTTATGGTTCTGGTACTTAAGATGGAAGTATTGACTGATTCTCTGGAGTTAGAAGTAGAGGAAGGACTGACCGAAGAACCACCAACGTCAAGAAAACGCTCTAGCAAAAACCCCACAAAAAAGGCTCAATTTATTGACGGGCACCGGCTGAGTAAAAAAGAAATAGAATTCCAAGAGTTTGCCAACAAAAATTTTAATACCGAAGAATGGCTTAAAAACAATGGGCTAATTTTCTAAACTTCTTGTCGTATTTATTTAATAAATATTATTTGAGGCTGCATCTTATTTAAGTTTTGATATCACCAAAAGTGACATGAAAATTAAGTGTTAGTTACTTTATACAAGCAACGATTTTTAAATATTGCATACCATGCTAAGCTAATTCCCAATATCTGTTTGACGTGCTCAATCACAGTATCTATTCTTTTCCCAATCCAGCCTTGCCTCCCAACCACAAAATTTTTTCTGATAAAATTAGGTATCGATGGAATGAGTAATTCAATACTGTATTTTTAAAAAAAATATCAAAACATTTCATTCTATTGGGATGATAAAAATGAGATGCTGAAAATAATTTTTCCCCAGCAATAATAATTTTTCAGGCAAATATGGACAAGGTTTAAAAATGAGTGCCTTAAAAAAAAATAAACGCATTCCAGCTGTTGCAGGAAAGTTTTATTCGGCAAACCGGTATGAGCTTGAGAAAAATATAAAAGGCCATCTAATCAATCCATTACAGAAAAAACATAAAGCCATTGGAATGGTATCACCACATGCTGGGTTGATGTATTCAGGTGCTGTTGCTGGAGCTATTTATTCCCAAGTCGAAATACCAGATACAGTCATTCTGATTGGACCTAATCACACTGGCCGAGGAGAAAGTGTCTCAATAATGACGCAGGGCACCTGGGCTATGCCTATGGGAGATGTGTCTTTAGACGATGAATTAGCCCAATTAATTTGCGAAGAAACCCCCATAGCCATTCCTGATCCTCTTGCGCATGAAAGGGAACATTCATTGGAAACCCAAATACCGTTCCTTCAATACTTAAAAAAAAACCTGAAGATTGTTCCAATATGTTTAAAAAAAATAAATTACTCACACTGCAAAAAATTAAGTCTAGCTATTGTCAGATCTTTGAAACGAGCAAAAAAAACTGCTCTAATCGTTGCAAGTTCAGACATGACTCACTTTGAATCCCACGAGGTGGCTCAATCAAAAGATAAAAAGGCGCTTTGCAAAATTGAAAACAGAGATCCTCACGGCCTTCACGAAATAGTACAACAAGAAAAAATCTCCATGTGTGGAGTAAACCCAGTAACAGTAATGTTACTTTGTTCCGAACAATTAGGTGCAAAAAAAGCTGAGGTTGTAAAATACATTACTTCTGGCGAAATAAACGGGGATAAAAATAAGGTGGTGGGATACGCTGGAGTAATAGTAACTTAACTTTAAACTCTGTATTGCATTAACTCAATCTCATATTTATCCGGATCTTCTGTAAATATAAATCGAGTCCCCTTTGATGATTCCAAGGGGCCTTCTGTAATTGGAATTCTGGCCTCCTTTAGTTTTTCAATACACATATTTAAGTCATCCACCTCAAATGCAAGGTGAACTAAATCTTCTGGAACCTGAACGCTACCTGAGTCAGGGAAAGAGCATAATTCCAGTTCACAATCTATATCTGGGAAGCTAAGAAAAACAAGTTTGGAACCACGTGGAGAAATCTTTTGTTCAACCACTTTCATACCCAATATGTCCCGATAAAAAATTATCGACTTTTCCATGTCCGACACCCTAAATCGGGTGTGTAAATATTTTTTAATCATAACTCATAATCGAAATGAATAAGGGGTCGGTATTTGTCGATTTGTGTTTTAATAATTTTCACCAATTCTTTCAACCTCGAATTATTAACGGCTTCAAATCTTAGAACAAGAACCGGTTGCGTATTGGAAGCCCGGATCAGAGCCCAACCATCACCGAAGTTAATGCGCACGCCGTCAATATCTATAACTTCATACTTCCCTCGAAAAAACGCTGTTAATTTACTAACAATCTCAAATTTCTTATCATCAGGACAATTGATACGAATCTCTGGGGTATAAGCTGTTTTTGGAAGATCACCGAGCATTTCAGAAACTTTTTGTTTAGATTGAGATACAATTTGTAAAACTCGACACGCTGCAAAAATAGCATCGTCAAAACCGTAATAATTATCTGCAAAACAAATGTGCCCACTCATTTCCCCAGCTAAAAGAGCACCCGTTTCGCGCATTTTATTTTTTATCAGAGAATGTCCCGCAGCAGCCATTATTGGAACTCCCCCATGTTTTTTAATATCCTGGTATAAATTCTGTGAGCATTTCACCTCACCTACAATGGTAGCGCCCGGATTTTTTAAAAGAATATCGCGAGCAAAAAGGATGAGTAATTGATCACCCCACAGCACATTTCCTTTTTCATCAACAACACCAATTCGATCTGCATCACCATCAAACCCAATACCTAGTTCTGCTTTCTCCGAACGTACTTTTTCAATCAAATAAGTCAGATTTTTAGTAACTGTTGGATCAGGATGGTGATTGGGAAAGGTACCATCAGGTTCACTAAACAATTCGATTGGGGTTTGCCCCATTTTTCGCAACAATTCTGGCCCCACAATTCCGAAACAACCATTACCACCATCGACCACAACTTTTACATTTCTCGAAATTTTTAAAAGTGAACAGATTTTATCCATATAATCGCTAATTATATCTTGCTTTTTATTTTTTCCTTTTCCGGTTTCAAAATCATTAGCTTGAATAAGTTGTTTTAGTTGTTGAACTTGTTCGCCATATAAACTGTGAACACCTTGACTAATTTTAAATCCATTAAACTCTGGGGGATTATGACTCCCAGTAATCATGACACCACCATCCGCCTCAAAATGATGAAGAGCAAAATAAGTAATCGGTGTGGGCACCATTCCGATATCAATGACATCACAACCTGTCGAATTTAACGCGGTAGAAAGTATTTTTTGAAACTCTACAGAGCTAGCACGCACATCTCTCCCTAAAACCACCAATTTTCCACCACCGCGCTTAATATAAGTTCCAATGGCTTTCCCGATTTTATCCACAGAGTCTGGGGTGAGATCTGTCCCAACAATACCGCGAATATCGTATTCCCGAAAAATTTGTGGATTAATCGAAGATGTCATGATTGTTTTGGAGCTAAATAATTAATCTTTTAACAAAAGGAAATTAAAAAAGTGTGGAGCCGCCAACTAGATTAAAAAGGATTCCGAGTCAATCCCCCGTCAACTACAAAATTTGTCGCGGTAATCCATGAAGATTGCTCCGAGGCAAGGAATAAAGCCAACCCAGCTAAATCTTCCGGCATCCCCATTCTTTTTAAAGGAATATTTTTTCCTGTCTGATCCATAATATTTTTTTTTGTCTCCTCAACAGAAGATGTATTCGCCTGTGATTCTGCCTCCTGCTCCCAAGAACGACTCCAAACTGGACCTGGTGAGATCGAGTTAACACAGATTTTATTTTCCGCAAGAGTTTGTGCAAGAGAAACAGTAAAGTTTGACAAAGCCGCCTTCATCGCATTGTAATGCGGAAAAATATCTTGGGGATGGGAAGCAGCGATTGATGAAATGTTTATTATCCGCGGACACGAAGATTTTCTTAACTCAGGAATACTAAGCCTACTGAGGCGAACAGCTGACATAAGATTAACTTGAAATGAGTTGTCCCAGTCCTCATCAGAAACTTCAAAAAAGTTTGCAAGTTTCAAAACAGCGCCGACATTGTTTATAAGAACATCTATGCCATTAAATACCTTTTGAGCTTCATTAAAAAATTCGTGGATACCTTTTGAATTGGATAGGTCTGCAGCGAAAAAAACATGGCCTGAACCCTCCATTTCTTTGGACAAGCTTTTCAGACCTTCCCATCCTCGCGAACAACCAGCAACCTGGGCTCCCTCTTTGGCAAAGGCAAGCGCCAAAGCTCGACCAATGCCATGAGCTGCACCAGTTAAGATTACTTTTCGGTTTTTCAAAGAATACAATTTAAGATTTCAGGCCTTTAGTATAGTGGGACAGAGGAATCAATCTTTTCGGACCATTCATTTATACCACCTCGCATACTTTTCAGGTTTTTAAACCCCATTTCCTGGAGTGCCTTAGCAGCTTTCATGGAACGTACACCAGCCTTACAATGTAAAACTATCTCTTCATCAGGTTTTAATCCATTAAGCTTTGAAGGATCTTTTGCTTCAATATCTCCAAGTGGTATTAGCATCGCCCCTCCAATTTTACAAATATCATATTCAGAAGGTTCGCGGACATCCACCAATCTAAACACGTGCTTGTTGTCCAACATCTGCTTAACCTGCTCAACTCCTATTTCCATTTCATCATCTTCTGAAGATTCCTCAACTGGCAAAATACCGCAGAACTCCTCATAGTCGATTAATTCGTTAATTGTCGGGTTTTCACCACAAATTGGGCAATCCTTATCCTTTTTTAGTTTCATTTCCCTGAATTTCATCCCTAAAGCATCAAACAACAACAATCTGCCTATCAAGGTTTCTCCTTGCTCAAGAATAATCTTTATTGCTTCATTGGCTTGAATAAGGCCCACGATTCCAGGAAGAATTCCTAAAACACCACCCTCCGCACAACTTGGCACTAGACCAGGTGGAGGTGGCTCAGGATACAAACATCGATAACAAGGACCAACGCGAGAATCAAATACAGAGGCCTGGCCTTCAAACCTTAAAATACATCCATATATATAAGGTTTTTTCAAAAGTACACATGCATCGCTCGCTAGGTAACGGGTAGGAAAATTATCAGTACCATCAATGATAATGTCATAGTCTTTAAAGATATCCATTACATTTTCAGAGGATAATCTAACATTATAGGTTTTCACATCAATACTGGAGTTCAGGTCGGTAATTCTTTCCTTAGCTGAATCTACTTTAAGTTTTCCCACAGTGGATTCCCCATGCGCCACCTGTCTTTGCAGATTACTAAAATCCACTACATCGAAATCAATCAACCCTAGTGTACCAACACCTGCTGCCGCCAAATAGAGTGCCAAAGGAGAGCCTAGCCCACCTGTACCAATCAAAAGAACTTTTGCATTACAAATTTTTTCCTGTCCTTCAACTCCTACTTCTGGCAACAATAAATGCCGACTGTAGCGATTGATTTGATCTGAAGTCAAAGCCATAACAAAGTTTCCTGTAAAAACGATTATTTTTTTATATTGAACAATATCTTATATTATCAAAAAAAATTCGCTAGCACCATAAGATGAAAATACGCTAATTATATTTTAATGACACGCTCTAAATGCAGATTCAAATCCGACTATAGAGCCTTCCAGAACTGAATCGGTCAAACAATAGGATATACGAAAATAGCCCGGGCAACCAAATCCTCTGCCGGGCACCACTAACACTTTTTCNTTTGCCAACTTTTTTGCAAATTCCACTTCATCAAAAATAGGAGCTTTTGGAAAAAAATAAAATGCTCCTTTTGGTTTCACAACCTCGTAACCAATGCGAGTCAACTCGCCATACAAAAAATCGCGTTTTTTTTGATACTGCCCCACATCCACTGTTACTCCTTGTACATTCTTGATGACACGTTGTATTAGAGCCGGCGCATTAACAAATCCCAAAACACGATTAGAAAAAATCAACCCCACAATCAGGCTATCGGCATCATCACATTGCGGATGCACCGCCACAAACCCAATACGTTCCCCTGGCAATGCAATATCTTTTGAATGTGAAGTGATATAAACGCTGTTTTCATAAAATTCAAGAATATTAGCTGTTTCTACCCCATCAAAAGTGATTTTTTTGTAAGGGTCATCAGAAATCAGGTAAACAGATCTACCAGCCTCTTTTGAATGCTTCTTCAAAATTTCAGCTAATTTTTTAAGCTCTTCACATGAGTAAACTACCCCTGTAGGATTATTAGGTGAATTAATAATCACCGCCTTAGTTTTTTCGTTCAGAGCATTTTTTAAAATATCAAAATCAAGGGAAAAATCCTTGTTAGTTTTTATGGGCACTGCTTTTCCCCCGTGGTTATCAATATAAAAAAGATATTCCACAAAATAGGGAGCAAAAATGATGACTTCATCTCCATTATCAAGCAAAGTTTTTAACGTAATATTCAATCCACCAGCAGCACCACAAACCATAACAAGATGATTGGCAGTAATCTCCATCTTGCACTCCCCAGAAAGCGCCTCAGCAATCGCTGCCCTCACATCTTGCAGTCCTGCGTTGGGCATATAACGGTGTAACCCTGGAGAAGTATCTTTTGCAGCCTCCACCAGCGCATGTTGAACAATTTCGGGTGGCTCAATCACCGGGTTCCCCAATGAAAGGTCAAAAACATTCTCTTCCCCATATTCCTGTTTCAGGCGTATACCTTCCTCAAACATCTTCCTGATCCAGGACGACTTTTCCATAAATTCATTTACTTTTTTTGAAATAGGCATTCAGAAATATCCAGTAAAATAAACTATAAGCAAATCTTAAAATAAACTTCCCATCCTTATCACAATATGAGGTAAGGTTCAATGACACTCTAATTTATTATTTAAAGATAAGCATACTATGGCAATTATACAGTTTATTGATGTTCATAAATCTTACCAAAACGGAACCACCTCCGTAATTGCATTGCAAGGTGTGAATCTCAGTTTTGATGCTGGAGATTTTGTCACAATAATGGGACCAAGTGGAGGTGGAAAAACTACCCTGCTAAATCTACTAGCAGGATTAGACTTACCCGATCAAGGCCAAATATTTTTGCAAGAACGAAAGATCTCCGAACTTTCCGATCACGATCTTACATTGTTGCGCAGAAAAGAAATTGGATTTGTTTTTCAATTTTTTAACCTCATGCCCACCCTGACAATCCAGGAAAATGTTGAACTGCCACTCCTTCTAGCTCACTCATCAAAAAAACAGGGCAGTCATGTACAAACACTTCTGGAATATGTTGGTCTATGGGATCGAGCGAAATCATTCCCAGCAGAATTATCAGGAGGTGAAATGCAAAGAGTTGCTATCGCCAGAGCTTTAGTCCATCAACCCGTTATCCTATTGGCAGATGAGCCTACTGGCAATCTAGATTCAGAAAATGGTCTAAAAATTATCCAACTGATGGAACGTGCTGCAACAGATTTTAAAACCACAGTCATCCTAGTCACTCATAATCCACAAGTCGCCACTTATGGTAATAGGCATTTTGAAATCCGAGATGGAAAGCTAGCGGACATCAAATAATGAGCTTTCTTTATTACTTTAAAGATCTTTTTAAAGCCCTCATTTTGCGCCCCCTAATTCGAGATCCTTTCCGTACCTTTATCACGATTTTAGGCGTCGCCGTTGGCGTCGCTGTTTTTCTCAGCATTCAACTAGCCAACCAGCAAACCATGATGTCTTTTACGGAAAGCGTCGATCTCGTGTTGGGACGTGCAGACGCTGTTGTTCGTGCAGAAGGTATGGAGTTTGATGAAAAACATTTTGAAAAATTGCATGCACTCAGAAAAGAAATAAAAGCCTATCCCGTGATCGAAGGTTATGGCATTGAATCCACAAGTGGTGAAGTTGTGGAGATTATCGGAACCGATCTTTTGCAAGATAGTGGCATCCGTGATTTTTCTCTAAAAACTATAGAAAAAGATTTAAAAGGTCTATTACCTCTAATCATGGATCCCACGGGAGTAATTCTTCCAGAAAAATTTATTCCTGATGTCCAGTTTGAAGCTGGAAGCGTTTTAAAGTTTCTTATCAAAGGAAAAGAGAAAAAACTCAATGTAAATGCGGTACTAGAAAACAAAGGTATTGGNAAAGCACTTAATGGNAATTTTGCATTGATGGATATCGCTGCNGCACAAAACNTATTTGAAAAATTTGGACGCTTGGATCGAATTGANATCCAATTTCTTAAGCCTGTGAAATTTGATGTGATGCAAAAAAAGATTGCCNNTTTATTACCGGNGCANCTTCAAGTTGAAAGACCGCAAAGAAAAAGCNAACAAGTGGAAAAAATGTTGCAAGCGTTTCAATATAACCTGACTGCTTTGAGTTTCGTGGCCCTGCTTGTAGCCCTATACCTTATATATAATATGATTGCACTTTCTGTTGTGAGAAGGCGCGTTGAAATTGGAACGTTAAGGGCGCTAGGGGCAACAACAACTTTAATTGCTCTAATATTTTTTCTGGAAGCAGGAATAATTGGGGCAATAGGATCTATTTTTGGAATTGGTCTAGGATATTATTTTGCTCAATTTTCTCTTGATGCTATCTCCCTTACCGTCAACAACCTTTATGCACCTAGCTACGTAACAGAAATAAATTTTCAATGGCAGGAAATGGGGCCATATTTTTTGTTAGGTGTTGGATTATCTTTCATCTCCGCCTTTATTCCTGCTTGGGATGCAGCGAAAACTCCTCCCACATCGGTAATGCGCCGCGGTAGCTATGATTTGAAACTTTTTCGCGGCAGCCGTCAATTAAATTTTTCAGCAGGGGCCGTCATCTTATTTGCCGGATTCTGCACTCAGCTGCCACCTATCCACCAATTCCCATATTTTGGATTCTTGTCCGTTTTTTTTATTATCCTTGGTTTATCCATGCTATCTCCTGCGGCCTTACTTTGGACTCGTAACAAGTCCCATAATTTTTTCAAAAAAAGAATGGGCGGNGAAGGTCTGTTAGCTTGCAAAAATTTATCGCAAAATGTAGGCAGAAACGCTCTGGCTGTATCCTCCCTAGCAATTGCATTTATGATGGTTATCAGTATGTCGATTATGGTTCACAGTTTTCGACAAACTGTGATTGTATGGATCGACCAAACTTTAAAAGCAGATTTGTTTGTACGTGTTGCCGGAGGACGTGATATTGACTATCAACATACCCTGCCCTCTACTCCAGTTGAAAAACTTAAATCAATTTCCAGCATTGCGGCGATTGATCAATTTCGCGCAATCGATATTTCCTATAATAACCTGCCTGTCGTGCTTGCCACTGGTGATTTTTCAGTGCTATCAAAATTTGGGAATCTCATTATTAAATCTGGGCTCCCGACAACCGAATTAAGTCAGAATATGGTTGGCAATAATCGAGTAATTGTTTCAGAAGCATTTTCCCTAAAACACGGTGTTAATGTCGGTGATACTATAAACTTACAAACCCGCAATGGATCCACGAAATTTGAAGTCGTGTCCGTTTACTTCGATTATTCTCGGGAAAGAGGTTATGTTATTCTCGATCGAACTACATTTCTGAAATATTACAAAGAAAACCAAATAAATAGTTTTGTAATTTATCTTAATGATAAATCCAAATTGAACCAAGTGCGAAAAGACGTTTTGAAAGCGCTTAATGAATATCGATTGGTCATCCGGTCGAACACCGAACTCAAAAAACAGGTTTTAGAAGTTTTCGATAAAACTTTTGCTATTACTTATTCGCTCGAAATTATTGCTATTTTAGTAGCCGTACTCGGACTTTTTAACACTCTTGTTTCTCTCATTCTCGAAAGAAAAAGAGAAATAGGGATTTTAAGATTTATCGGTGCCTTCACTCACCAAATTAAACGAATGATATTAATAGAGGCTGGCATACTAGGGTTGATTGGCTCTATGATGGGTTTGATGGCGGGGGTAGTAGTTTCTTATATTTTAATTTTTGTTATCAATAAACAATCTTTTGGATGGACCATTCAGGTCCACTTCCCCTACATTTTTATTTTTCTATTAGTTGCCTTTTCTTGGGGAGTTTCTATTTTAGCGGGGCTCTATCCAGCACGCCTTGCGCAGGAGTTAAATCCCAAAGAAGCTGTAAGGGTGGAATAACCAACAGGCGAAACGTTATATCCTTTAACTACAAGTTTAAATCTGCATTAGCCAAGCTAATATCCATCAACCTTAACTCTAATTTCTCTCGTCCGTTCCAAGAGTTAAGATGAAGTTCGTAAACAATATCAAAAATCTCATTCAAGGTATCAAGAGCTTCCAAAATTTGGGCAAAATTAAAGGCAACCACTTCTATTTTTCCAGAGCCCTGGACTGCAAGGAATCGAGCATGTTTTTTTTCTTTTCCGATCAACTTTAAATTTCTTATTTTAACACTGCTTGATTGAAAGGCAGGCACAGGGTTTTCTGCACCAAACGGTTCCAACAACGAAATATTTTTATATAATTCAAAATTGATTTGAGATATATCTAAAATTAAATCAATACTGACTTCAGGAATTAAATCTTCGTCTTTCAGAACCCTGTGCCCAACTATACGCATAGCATCACGAAACGCATCTATCTTTTCTTCATCAACACTTAGTCCCGCTGCATAGGCATGGCCTCCAAACTGGATGAGGTGAGAAGAGCACTCCTTAAAAGATTTAAACAGATTGAACTTCGGAATACTGCGACCCGAACCCTTCCCCACGCCGTCTTTCAAAGCAATCAAAACTACAGGCCTATGATATTTATCTACGATTTTTGATGCAGCAATACCAATGACTCCTTGATGAAAATTTTCTGATGCCAATACAATGACTTTTTCTTTTTTAATATCTAACTCATTGCGTATTAATAAATCAGCTTCTAAGAATGTTTCTTCCTGAATCTCTTTTCTTTCTCGATTGGTTTGTTCCAAATTTTGTGCGAGAAGTTTCGCAACGTTTAAATCCGTAGCAGTCAGCAAATCCAGTCCTTTATCGGCCTTGCCTAGTCTTCCAGCAGCATTCAGACGTGGACCAAGGCCAAAACCTACAGCGCGCGCATCTACATTCCCCACAATGCCAGCGACTTCCTTTAATGCTACTAAACCAGGTTTAGCAGATGTGGACAAAACATCAAGTCCATGCCTTGTGAGAATATGGTTTTCCCCTATCAAGGGGGCAACATCGGCAATGGTTCCCAAGGCAATTAGATCTAGGTGNTGTTTCAGATTAGGTAAATCTTCTTTTTTTATCCCGGAAGAATGCAATCCATTACGGACACCAATAGCTAACTTAAAGGCAAGTCCAACTCCACTTAAAAAACGAAAAGGATAATCACATTCAGCTTGATGTGGATTCAGAACGGCTAATGCCCTGGGTAACCCTTCATCCCCAACTTGATGATGATCTGTGATAATCACGTCAAGCCCCAATTCATTTGCCAAAGCAACTTCTTTAACACCTGTGATACCGCAATCAGCAGTGATCATAAGGTCTGCACCTTTTTCTCGAATTTTTTGGACCGCTTCTAAATTAAGGCCATAACCTTCTTCTTCCCTCTCAGGAAGATAAGCGTGGACATGGCAATTAAGGTCACGAAAAAAATGCGTTAAAAAAGCTGCCGAAGTGACACCGTCGACATCGTAATCACAAAAAACGGTAATAGACTCTTTATTCCTAATAGCACGAGTTACTCTCTCAACTGCTTTTTCCATTCCTGTCATGAGAAAAGGATCATGTAATAAAGAAAAATCTGTTTTTAAATATAGATTCGCCTCGCCTGCGGTATCAACACCTCGATTTAACAATAAAACTGCAATAATAATTGGTATATCTAGTTCTTGAGCTAAAACTGTAGCCTTTTCCTGAGAAACTTCTGTGAGACACCATTTTTTTTTGAGTAACGAAAGCATAATCAATTATCTGTTTATATATTCTGAAACACCCTTAAACGTTTTACGATGGACCGGGCATGGACCATACTCCTGGATCTGGTTTCTATGAAGTTTTGTGCCATACCCTTTATGACGATCAAATCCGTATTGCGGATATAGCTTATGATAGTCATCCATAATTCGGTCACGTGTTACTTTTGCGAGAACTGAAGCAGCAGCAATCGATAAACTTCTTGAATCACCTTTTACAATTGCCCATTGATTGAGATTTGAATCAATTTTCTGATTACCATCAATAAGTAACAAACCAGGGGTAATTTTCAGTGTTTCAACCGCTTTTTTCATAGCCAATCTTGTAGCTTGTAAAATATTAATCTCATCAATCACTTCCTGATCTATAACTGCTACACTGAAAGCGACCGACATCTCCTGAATTTTTGGGAATAATTCCTCGCGTTTTTTAGGAGACAATTTTTTTGAATCATTCAGGTCTGGGATATTTACCTTGGATAGTAAAATGACTGCGGCAGCAACGACAGGACCGGCCAAGGGTCCTCGACCTGCTTCATCGATACCGGCAATATTTTTAAAACCCTGATGAATGGCTTTAGTCTCAAACTCATGCAGATCCATTTTTGAAGCATAATGCAACAATATCTACCACGCAAGCACCTACTAAAAACATAATTCTACGATTCAAAGAAAAATCTTGATTATTTATATCTGTTCGTTGCCTATATATGCCTTGACATTTTACTTTGTGGTATATAGCTAGGTTGAAATTAATAAGTTAGACTTCTATAATTAGCTTATGCAAAAAAATTGTTTTTTTATACTTCTAATCCTATTAATAATTTACGCTTGTGCTACCACGCCCGTTTCTAATAGATCTTCTCTCATCCTAATCCCAAAATCACAAGAAATTTTACTGGGGAAACAATCATATAAACAGATTCTAAAAAAGGAAAAAGAATCGGAAGATGTTCAGTTAAACAAAATTGTACTTAGGGCTGCAAAAAGAATTATAGCGGTTAGCCATATGCCAAAACTGGATTGGGAAATTAAGCTAATCGAGTCAGACCAAAAGAATGCTTTCGCACTACCTGGAGGAAAAATTGCTATTTACACTGGCATACTTTCTTTGGCACAAAACGAGGCTGGTTTGGCAACCGTCATAAGCCATGAAATTGCACATGTCATTGCCCGCCACGGAGCGCAAAGGATGACACAGCAAATGCTTTTACAGGGAGCAATGATAGGCGCAGGGCTTAGCATGAAAAATAAAACACAAAGAAACCTCATTCTCACAGCATTGGGCGTTGGAGTTCTTTATGGTTTCACCTTGCCTTTTAGCCGTTCTCATGAAAGTGAGGCTGATCAAATAGGCTTAATTTATATGGCAAATGCTGGCTATGATCCGAATGAAGCGATTAAATTCTGGAAACGGTTCAGTGAGGTAAAAGATCAAAAAGGACCTCCCGAATGGGCTTCCACTCATCCAGCCGACACAACAAGGATGCGTGGTTTAAAGAGGTATCTTTCACGCGCAAAATACGATTATCAAAATGTAAAAATAAAATACGGAATCGGGGAAATTTTCCGTTTACCCCAAAAAAATAAAATCCCTGATAAACCTAAAGCTATCCCAGGAGTTTCTGTTGAAGCACTAACTCCTTAGCTTAAGTTGGTCAAATGAATCAACTTTATAAAAAATTTTGCTTTTACCCCCACATCAAATAAGCAACTGAAAAATTTTCCCTTAAACATACTTTCTATCAGGAAGAAGATTTACTGGCTGAAGCTGCTCTTGCAGCTTTAGCTTTTTTGCCTCGTTTGGGAGTTTTCTTAGTTTTCGTAGTAGGTCTTACAGATTTTAGCTCTTTCAACCTTGCTGCCTTACCTCGTAATTCTCTTAGGTAGTATAATTTGGCCTGTCGAATTTTAGCGCGTTTAACTATTTCAATTTTTTCAACCCGTGGGGAATGAAATGGAAAAATTCTTTCCACTCCGATACCAAAAGAAATTTTTCTTACAGTCAATGTTTTTCGTACCCCTCCACCACGCATTTTTATCACTACACCTTCAATGATCTGAATACGTTCTTTTTCACCTTCGACAATGCGCATATGCACCTTCACAGTGTCACCAATATGAACATCGGTAACATCTTTTTTCATTTCCTTCGCTTCAATTTGATCTACTAAATTCATTTACCTCTCTCCTAGTGTTGTGCGTAAAGCTTAATATCTATCTTTTAAAACTTTATACTAATCTTACGATAGTTTCCGATTCCCTAGCAAACGATCAAGAATAATCGAAATAGCTCCGCGAACCGGCAGATGGTTAAATCCATTACTACCCTCAATTGGTAACAGGGCATGATCTGCATTTTTAACCAGGTTTTTTTCCAATCCCCAACCTGTTCCAAAAACCAGAAGATTGGGCTCCCCATGCTTAAACTCTTCTTTCAAAGACTCGTAATCAATGCTTTGAGGAGCCTTTTTTGCTCCAGTTACGATAACTCGTGGTCTTTTTCCGCTTCGCTCAGATATTTCTTTAACTGCTTCTTCAAGGTTATTTTTTACAACCGTCTTTAGCAGCGCTTCTTTACGGCTTGGATTATACTCAGCACCAAACCCTTTTAGCCAATGTCCTATTAACCTGGCTACAAGTTCCTGCTGTGTTTTAAGTGGAGTAATAACATAAAATGTTCCGACTCCAAAAGTCCTGCAAACACGAGAAATATCATGAATATCCAATGTCGTTACAGATGAGACAATCACTTCCCCAGTTTTGTTATAAACTGGAAAATGGACTAGTGCCAAATGTATATTCGAATTTGATACTTCTGCCAAAAATAACCTATTTATATAAACTTTGCATGACCCCAAGCCTATTACAGGCTCGGATTAAAATCTTATTTTTCTAATTAGAACGTTTTGTTTTTTCAATTAAATCAGGGCGGATGCTCAACGTTTTTTTCAATGCTTCATTTTTTTGCCATTCGCGAATTTTTTTTGGATCGCCTGAAACTAGCACATCCGGTACCTTATGACCTTTATATTCTCGTGGCCTTGTATATTGTGGATACTCCAACATCCCCTCTGAGAAAGACTCTTCCATAATAGATTCAGAATCTCCTAAAACACCTGGGATCAGTCTGGATACAGCTTCAACCAAGACCATCGCCGGAATTTCTCCTCCAGTCAAAATATAATCGCCTATAGAAATTTCTTCATCTACAAAATGTAAACGAACTCGCTCGTCAACTCCTTCGTAACGACCACAAATTAAGATCAAACTTTCCTGAAATGACAGTGCAACGGCCTTTTTCTGATTGAAAGTACTTCCACTGGGCGAAAGTAAGATCGTCCTAGCATTCGGGACCTCTTTCTTTAAAGCTTTAAGAGCCCGGTCAATCGGTTCTACATTCATTACCATTCCCACGCCACCGCCAAAAGGCGTATCATCTACCTTGCGATGTTTGTTGAGCGTATAATCTCTCAGGTCATGAATCCTTATATCCAATAAACCTTTTTCGCAAGCACGTTTTATGATGCTATCGCCAAAAGGGGACTCAAATATCCCCGGGAAAATACTAACAATGTCAAACCGGAGTGCCCTCAAACAATCCCTCAACACAATGGAAAATAAGTTTACCCTGTCCGAGGTCGATGGTTTGAACAACAGAATCTATCAAAGGAATCAACCATTCTTTACCCTCACCTCGTACCACATAAACATCATTGCTACCTGTAACAACTATCTCTTCCACAACACCATAATATTTTCCGGTATCATCAAATACCTTTAAACCTTCAATCTCAAACCGATAAAACTCTCCCTCAGGTAACGACTCAAAATCTTCCTTCGCAACCTTTACCTCCTGCCCCACCAATTCTTTTGCAGTTTCAATACTATCAATGCCATCCAATTTAAGAATAAAAGGTGAATTAATACCACGAATAGATTCTATCTTTAACTGCATTTTTTCCAAACAAATCCGCTGACCATTATGCACCATAACATCATTCTGGTCCGAAGGATAAAACTTCATTTCCCCTTTTAAACCGTGAGTTCGAGCCAATCTTCCAACAGAAATCCAATCCATATTACTCCAATATTTCCAGCGCGGCACGCTGGTTCAATTTGGTAGCAGGCGCATTCAGAATAGTTCTTATCGCATGCGCAGTTTTACCTTGTTTTCCTATAACTTTGCCAAGGTCATCTTTCGCTACTCTCAGCTCAAGAAAAGTGGTTATGTCACCTTTCACTTCTGTTACTTCTACTTCACCACGTTGATCAACCAATGATTTCGCAATAATCAATATCAGATCTCTCATATCAATCTCCTTAATTAGCCAACAGAATCCTGTTAGTATTAAGCGATTTACAAGCTAAAACTAAATATTCATTTATGCGAATTGCCAATTTCTGCAAAAAGACAGTTAGTACTTTCGCTATCTTGGCGCTGTCAGCAAGACAAAAATAAACAGATAAATTAGAAAAACATATAAGTTAAAAACTATAAATTAGTTAATCTAATTTTTTAGACGAAGTGATATAAAAAATATTATTCACCCACCCCGGCCTTTTTAAAGAGGGTGCCTACAGTTTTACTAGGTTTTGCACCTTTTTTAATCCAGGCAGCAGCCTTTTCCGCATCAATTTTACAACCATTTTCTTTAATCAAAGGATCATAAGTGCCCAGAATTTCCAAAAAACGACCATCTCTTGGCATTCTTGAGTCTGCTGCTACGATTCTATAGAAAGGTTTCTTTTTTGCTCCTCGTCTAGTTAATCTAATAACTACCAATGTTTTCTCCTTCTTGAAAATTAGTCTCCCAAAAATAAGCGAAGACTTTTAAAAAAATATAATCAAACTATAAAAATAATTTCTTGTCAACGACCCAAAAAACCGCCGCCACCCATTAAGCTGCCAAAGTTAAGCCCCCCACCTCTGGAAACTTTTTTCATCATCTTTTGCATCTGTGCAAACTGCTTTAATAATTTATTTATATCATTTACTCTCGTCCCACTCCCTTGAGCAATTCTGCGCTTTCGGCTTGCATTGATAATGTTGTGCTTAGCTCTCTCTTTGGGAGTCATCGAATTAATAATCGCTTCAACTTGAACAAAAGCTTTGTTGTCCACTTTCAACCCTTTTAACTTTCCGGCACCTGGAATCATTCCCAGCAGTTGTTCCATAGAACCCATCTTTTGAATCTGCTTTAGCTGATCGCGAAAATCTTCAAGAGTAAAAGCGTTTTTCTTAAACTTTTTTTCTAAAGCTTGTTGTTCTTCTTTTTCAAAATTTTCTTCAGCTTTCTCAACCAGCGACATGACATCGCCCATCCCAAGAATACGGGAAACTATTCGGTCCGGGTGAAACGGCTCAAAAGCATCTAATTTTTCTCCCATACCTATGAAGCGGATTGGCATGCCAGTAACAGACTTAATTGAAAGTGCTGCGCCCCCTCGCGCGTCACCATCCATTTTCGTCAAAATCACACCACTGATACCAATTGCATCGTTAAACGTTTTTGCAATTTCTGCAGATTGTTGACCCATCATTGCATCGGCAACAAACAATATTTCATGTGGTTGGACAGTTATCTTGATACGCTGCAATTCATCCATCAATTCATCATCAATTTGCTGACGACCCGCAGTATCAATGATAACCACTTGACTCATTTTATCTGTTGCTTCATTCAAAGCTTTTTTACATATTGCAATAGGATCTTTTTCTTCACCTCCTTCAAAGACAGCAACACCAAGATCACGACCCAGAACATGTAATTGCTCAATTGCAGCCGGACGGTGCACATCCGCAGGTACAAGAAGGCAATTTTTTCCTTTTACCTTAAAGCGCTTTGCTAGTTTACCCACTGTGGTCGTCTTTCCAGAACCCTGAAGCCCAGCCATTAAGATTATGGTCGGAGGTTTAGAGGAAAGCTCAATATCTTTAAATTCATCACCAATTAAAACTGTTAATTCATCATTGACAATCTTTACCATTTGATGGCCGGGAGTGAGACTCTTTAGTACCTCCTGACCTATTGCTTTTTCTCGAACTGGTTCAAGAAAATCCTTGATTACTGGAAGACTGACATCGGCTTCAATCAGGGCAACACGAATCTCTCGCAATGCTTCGTCAACATCGGGTTCTTTTAAAACCCCTCTGCCCTTTAATTTTTTATAAATGCCTTCAAGGCGATCGGATAAATTTTCAAACATAAAATAACTGTATAAACCCTTAAAAACTCAAGGAATTTTTGAATTGATTGCAAGTAATTTAGTATATAATAACCCCTGAACAAGAGCAAACCTTTAATATTTTTATAGTAATTTAAGCTAGCTTAATTTTAAAAAAGGCAATAGCTCCCCTAAGCGATGGACTTAAATTCTAACGTTATCCAGGCAATTACAAAAATTAAGAAGGGTTTGACGTCTATGACCTAAACTTTGAATTAGGGAGTTTAAACAAAAAAGTATCCCAAATCCTGCTTATTGCAGTCACAAAGACAAAGAACGATTTATACTTTTTTAGAGGGATTCTGCACCGTCGACAAACAGGGTATCTCCATTAACAAATTGATTTTCCATTAAATAGTCCAATGCTTGTAGTAAATTATTAATTTTTCCATGACTGCGGATAGGAACCTTCTTGGCAGCTTTTTCTAGATAATCTGGTGCTGCTCCCTGAGGCGGCAAGATTAGACCTGGAGCGATACCATTTACACGAACTGTTTGACCCCATTCTACAGCTGCCAACTCAGTAAGATGCTTTAGCCCAACCTTGCTTATCGAATAAGAACCAAAAGTCGAAATATGCTTCCTCACTCTTTCATCGAGAATATTTATGATCATACCTTTATTGACACTTCGCTTGAAATCGCGCATCAGCAACATAGGGGACATCAAATTCAAATTAAGCGTATTAACCAAGTTTTCGATACGGGTTTCTTCCAAGTTTTCCTGAATAAAGTTAGCCGCTGAATTAATTAGCAATTCTACATCATCGAAATCGCCAAGGATTTTAGCAATCAATTGTTCTGCTTCATCAATATTAGAAAGGTCACTTTGATAACCAAGGCAGGAAACACCCTTTAATTTTATTTTCTCAATAACAGCAGAGGGTTCAGAACGGTGATAATGCAAGGCAATGTTAAAACCTTTTTCTGCAAGGTGGAGGGCTATAGCCTTACCGATTCGGA
>PBKP01000014.1 GCA_002721515.1 Nitrospina sp. | reverse complement strand
ATTATTGTCTCCTGCTGAAATAATGATCGAATTTAAATTTCGAAGTTCTTCTTTTAAAATATATGGAGCTGAATAAGGTAGGTTATTACCTAATGAATTACTGCACACCAACTCAGCGCAGTTATCAGTTTTATGTGCAGCTGTATTTTTGATGGAGCGCATTTCATATAAAACAACTGGAATGCCCCTTTCAGCTGCTTGCCATGCTGCTTCTGATCCAGCAAGACCTGCTCCTATTATGGTTAGATAATCATTCACAAAAATTTTTAGGCTGCGGCATTAATTTTTTTGAATCCGCACTCTGGACATAGAATAGTTGGATCTTCGTTCTTTTTCCATTTCTCAACCATAAATGGGTGCTTACATTCAGGGCATGGTTCATCCTTAGGTTTATCCCAAGATGTAAATTTACAATCAGGATATTTGGTGCAGCCATAAAATGTTCGACCTTTTTTAGTTCTTCTAGGTGCAATTTCCCCTTTACAATTATCCTCTGGGCAAGTTATCCCCAAACCAATGGGTTTTGTAAATTTACATTCAGGATAAGTAGAACACGCAATAAATTTTCCAAACCTACCTCTTTTTATAATTAAGGCAGATTGGCATAAATCACAATTTCCATCAACTTCATCAGGGGTCCCCTCTTCCTCACTACCTGGTTTTTTAATATCTTTGGTATTTTTACAATCTGGATATCCCGAGCAAGCCATAAATTTTCCAAATCGTCCCCACTTAATTATCATAGGTTCATTACATTTTTCACAAACCTCATCAGTTTCCTCTACCTCAGCTTTAAAATCTTTCATCTTCTTTTCAGCTTCTTCAAGATCTTTTTTAAATGGGGTATAGAAAGACTGAAGCACTTTTTTCCATTCAATGTTACCTTCTTCAACTTCATCTAATTGACCTTCCATCTTAGCCGTAAATTCAGTAGTCATTAAATCAGGAAAATTTTCAACTAATAAATCATTAATCATAAAACCTAATTCAACTGGTTTTAATCTTCTTTCTTCATTCTGTATGTAATCACGATCTTTTATTACACTAATAATAGATGCATAGGTGCTTGGTCTACCTACGCCTTTTTCTTCAAGTTCTCTGACTAGCATTGCTTCTGTAAAACGTGCTGGAGGCTGTGTGAAATGCTGCTCTGGTGAAATCTCAAGAAGATTTAATTCTTCACCTTTATTTAAAGGCGGTAAAATTCTATCACTGTCTTTGGTATCAACTTTTTCGCTATTTGCATCATCTTGACCCTCTACGTATACCTTCATAAAACCAGGAAATTTTAAGATAGATCCATTACTTCGAAATAGATAATTGCCTGATGTAATATCAAATTGGGTCGTATCTAAGACGGCTGGAACCATCTGGCATGAAACAAAACGAGCCCAGATCAATTGGTAAAGCCGAAAAAGGTCTTTTTCCAAATGTTTTTTTATTGAATTTGGATCGAGATTGACATCAGTAGGACGAATTGCTTCATGTGCTTCTTGTGCCGATTTTTTACTTTTATACATATTGGGTTTCGTGGGCAAATATTCNTTTCCGTATCGTTCAGGAATAAAACTTCTAACATCTTCTAGAGCCTGATCTGATAATCGGACCGAATCTGTTCTCATGTATGTGATTAATCCCACTGTACCCTTTTTATCCAATTTTATCCCTTCGTATAATTTTTGAGCCAGCATCATTGTTTTCTTTGGTGAAAAATTTAATTTTCTAGATGCCTCTTGTTGAAGAGAACTTGTAATAAAAGGGGCGCTCGGATTTCTTTTCCTTTCTTTTTTTGTTATGGAATCCAGAACTAAAGGTATTCCTTCTAAATCTTTTAGGATTTTATCAGCTTCTTCTTTATTTCTTATTTCGGCCTTTTCATTTTCAATTTTAAAAAGCTTAGCTTGAAAATTTGGCTTGCAACTTCCTTCCAAATCAAGAGTTATGGACCAGTACTCTTTCGTTTCGAAAGCTTGAATTTCTCTTTCTCTTTCACATACTATCCGTAATGCTACAGATTGAACACGGCCAGCACTCAGGCCTCTATGAACTTTTTTCCAAAGAATAGGACTTATTTTGTATCCCACTAGTCGATCGAGTATGCGTCGTGCCTGTTGAGCATTAACCCTATCTGGATTTAATTCAGTCGGATTATCTAGAGCTTCCTTTACTGCCTTTTTGGTTATTTCATTGAATAAAACACGATAAATCTTACCTTTGGTAAACCGCGAAACTTCATTTCCGATATGATAGGCTATGGCCTCACCTTCACGGTCTGGATCAGGAGCCAAATATATCTTTTCTGCCTTTTTGGCTGCCGTTTTTAGTTCCTGCAAAATTTTACCTTTACCCCTAATTGTTATGTATTCGGGTTCAAAATTATTATCAATATCTACGCCCAGCTTTTTCTTAGGTAGATCCTTAAGGTGTCCTACTGAGGCTTTTATAATAAAATCCTTGCCCACAATTTTCTTAAGAGTATTTACCTTAGTAGGTGACTCAACAATTAGTAATGATTTACCCATAATTCCTCAAATATTAATATGAACTACAATAAGAGATACCAATAATTATTTTAATTTAATCTTATATTTTTAAATCAATTATTTAGCGAACCCATGTTCTGTAGATAAATAACTGCATTTGATAAATTTGTCAATGTATCAAATTTTAATATTAAAGTTATATTCTCTATAAACAATAAAATTAAATGTTTTTATTACGATTTAATTCTGCTACAGCAAGGTTATACTTGTAAACTGATTCATAATACCCACTTAACACGCGAGTATATATTATAAGAGCTTGAAAAAGATCATTAGGATCTCCTATTCCAAAATCATAATTAGCCACTTCACTTACCAGTAAAGCTCGAGTCATTTTTCTATTTTTCCGGGCTAATACCATTTTATTCTTTTTTTCCGTAACTTTTAAAAAGCTTTTCTTTAATAAAATTACTCTTTTATGTATATTTGAAATTACTTTATTTTGCAGGCTCCATTCCTCATAATTATTAAATTCAAATTTAACTGGTATAATTTTTGGCGAAAACATCTTTGAATTAATGCCATAATTGGTATCTAAAATTTCTGATAATGATAATTTAGATGTCTTTAAACCAGTTTCAGCCTCAAATATATCATTTAAAGTTCCTGCCAGACCTAATTTAAGTTTGGTTATATCAGTTTGGCTTATATTATCTTCTCCTTCATCATATTTTTCCTCGGCTTTGCTGATAGATTTTTCAAAATGACCTTTAACTTCACTTAAAATATCAAGTTTTTGTTTTTGGTACTGAATTTGATAATAAAACTTTTTAATGAGATATTCTTTTTCTTGAAGTTGACTTTTATCATCCAGCGAACGAATTTTTATTAGAATTTTGCTTAATTCTGGGATGGAATTTACTTCGCTTGCATGGGAAATACTAATTATTAGTAGAAAAACAAATGAAATTAAACCAAATGTAAAGTTAGTCCGTAACATATATTCCTCAACACTCTATTTAAAACTTTTAAACTATATTGGTTAATAAAAAGAAAGAATTTCATCAAATTATTACTTATTTTAATTTGAATTATTATAATTTTATTAAATTGAGGTAAGTTTTACTAAATTGTATTTTTAATTATCTATTTTGAGGGTTTTTTAGCTGCAGGCATAAAAAAGGGGTGCTAAACCTCAAAAAAGAAACCCTGATGGCAACCAAGATTATTCTTTTTATTGAAATACCTTAATATGGTATGAAGTTTAGAACCCCACTCAGAGTGTTAAATGTAGCATACGAACCCATAACTGTCAATTTCATAAAATTTATGTACTTGGCAAATGATAAAAAATTTGACAAATAAACCTTTTTATTTTTAGATTTACCATATACTCGTCAAATTAACTTAATTTTATTGAAAAGATATTTTTACTAAATTACATTAAANAAACTATAAGGTTAAGTTTTAAACAATTGGATTTTTAAAATTAATTTATTCTTTTATTATANNAATTTAGGATCTATATTTCAGAAAAAGGAATAGGTATAAAAGTAAGAAAGAAAATAATTATAGAAATTACACCTAGAAATTTATGAATGAGGTTTAATTCTTCTAATCCTTCTAAAAGTGGTGCTGTTTTGAACCCCATAAAAAAGATCATTAAAGCCCAAAAAAACCAACCAGGCCAGAAATAACCTAAAGGAAATAAACTTATAAAAAATAATTTTCCGATAAATCGATGATTACGCGAATTTAGTGCAAATATAATATGACCTCCATCCAATTGTCCTACGGGCATAAGGTTGAATGAGGTTACCAACATTCCGATCCAACCGGCAAAAGCAATTGGATGAAGATGAATATTAATAAAGGGAGAACTGGGATCCACGCCAAGAACAAATTTTGAACAAACATACAAAATAATTGAATTCCCAAAATTAACTCCTCCCATTCCCGTTGAGGGGGACACAGAAGAAAGATATAAACCCAAAATTAATGCTGGCAGCGCGACAAGAAACCCAGCAATTGGTCCTGAAGCACCTATTTCCATTAGAACTTTACGGTTTGGTATCTTTTGTTTTATTTGGATAAAGGCTCCAAATGTCCCTGCTATAAATGGGGGTGGAGCTGGAATAAAATAAGGAAGCGTTGCCTTGACACCATTTTTCTTTGATGCCCAATAGTGTCCAAATTCATGAGCGCCTAAAATAAGCATTAAACTGATGGAAAATAAAAAACCACCCGCCAAAATAGTTGTAATCAAGGTTCCTGTAAGGAGGATATAAAATAACCACCAATTATTTTTTATTGGCTCTATTGGTTCCTTATAGCTATCATATGTGGAGAATTCTTCTATAGAACGAGAATTACTAGGAGTGTCCTGATCTGTTTTTTGCATCAAAGAGGCTTATGAGTGAAGGAGCGAGAGCTCTTTCCTGAATAATCGTCCACAATTTGGCCATTCCCATAAACCATATATTTATAGATAACCAATCCTTCTAATCCCACAGGACCCCTAGCATGTGTTTTATTAGTACTAATACCTATTTCTGCTCCCAACCCGTACCGAAAACCATCAGCAAAACGTGTGGATGCATTACAAATAACACTTGCAGAATTAACTTCATTCATAAATTTTTCAGCACTTTCTGAATTTTCTGTAATTATCGTATCGGTATGCCCAGATCCATGACGATTTATAAAGGAAATAGCTTCATCTAAATTTTCTACAACCTTAATCGAAAGCTTTAAATCATTATATTCNTCATCCCATTCCGTATCTGCAGCTAAAGCTANTCNGTTCGAAAGTTTTCGGGTATTTTCACAGCCTAATAATAAAACACCTTTTTCTTCAAATTTCTCCACGCATACGGGAATAATCTTTGNGGCTAATTCCTGATGAATTAAAAGATTTTCCATAGCATTACAGGCTGCTGGGTATTGCAATTTGGAATCTAACGCAATATTTAANGCCTTNTTTAAATCAGCATCTTTATCAATATAATTATGGCAGATCCCCTCAGAGTGACCTAATACTGGAATTTTGGTGTTATCTTGTATATATTTTACAAAGTCATTACTACCTCTCGGAATAATTAAATTTATAAAATTTTCCTCCTTCAACATATCTTGGACTTCCGATCGGGTTTCAATCATTTGCAATGCTCCTTCAGGAACTCCTATTACTTTTTTAATAGCATCTCTTAGAAAACCCACTATAACTTTGTTTGAATTTTGTGCTTCACGCCCTCCCTTTAAAATCACTGAATTACCAGATTTTAAGCAAAGAGAAGATATTTGAGGTACGGCATCTGGACGTGATTCAAAAATTGCCCCAATAACTCCAATGGGACAACTCACTTGATAAAGATTTAAACCTTCATCCAATTCCATTGCCGAGCGTTTAACCCCAGATGGGTCAGGTAAAGCTATAACACTTCGAATTCCCTCTACCATTCCATGAATTTTATCTTCATTTAAAGCAAGCCTTGCAATTAAAGGTTTTGCAATACCTTCTTTCCTGGCAAATTCTAAATCTTGTTTATTTGCAGTAAGGATAGAGGCGATATTCGCTTCAAGCGAATTGGCCATTTCAGTCAAAGCTTTATTTTTAACCTCTGTTGATAGATGTGCAAGAGTTAAACTAGCAGAATTAGCTCTCTTGGCAATTTCAGTTACTGTCATTATTAAATTTTCTTCCTTAAATAAATTACTATTTATATATAACTCGTACTTTATCTTGGCGATTCACTTTAAAGGCAGCTAAAGCACTGGCCTCTCCTAACATATTACTTCCAAGATCTAGAAATTTTAAAGCAGGGAATGCTTTAGATTTAATCAAGGGTACTGCCCCAACGTCCGTTATATTGTTTTCACCAATATAAAACGATTCGAGTTTAGAAAAATTTACAGATTTTGCAAAAGCTAATGACCCANCATCACCNACATCATTTCGAAATAAATTTAAGGTGGTTAAATTTGATAAATTTTTAGTTTCAGAAATAATTGTAGCGCCAATATCNGTTATAAGATTGTCATTTAACATTAGANTTTTTAACTTCGAAAAATTTTTTGAACTAGAAAGAAATTTCATGCTGTCATCACTTATTTCATTTTTCCACAATTTTAGAGATTCTAAATTGCCNAAATATGGNGATTCTGCTATTGCCTTTAATCCAAGGTCCCCAAGAAGATTTCCATATAAATCTATATGTTTCAAATTAGCTAAATATGGTGACTTGGCCAGAGCTTTAATACCCAGAGCTTTTATGCGATTTCCCTGTAATTGTAAGGTTACGAGAGAAGATAAAGATTGCATTTTTGATAACTGCTTAGCCCCTTTAGGACCAATATTTAAACCTTTCAAATCAAGAGATTTTCTATCTTGACTAATTCTTTTCTCAACCAGTTCTGTTAAATCGGCAGCCTGAGAAAATCCTGCCAAATAACAGGAAGCTGTAATGCAAATTATAAATTTTTTTATCATAAGTTCAGACTAACAAATACTTAAAGATAGTGTAAATGATTTTTGTTCCTGCTTTAAAAGTACCTGATATTGTNCCTGTTATTTTCGATACTCCCACTCGTTCNCGGTATTTAACTGGAATTTCANGAATACGTAATTTATTTTTTATCGCTTTTATCTGCATTTCAACTGTCCAACCGAAATTTGTATCTTGCATCCCAATTTCAATCAATGAATTATATCGAATAGCCCGAAATGGACCTAGGTCTGTAAATGAAAAATTAAATAAATGTTTGATTAAAAAGACAGCAAGCCTGTTTCCATATCTTGCTTGAGGCAGTAGAGCTTTACGACTTTCATCTAATATCATACGGCTTCCAATTACAAAATCNGCNTCTCCATCTATTATTGGTCTCAATAGAAAAATTATTTCTTCTGGATAATCGCTAAAATCCCCATCTATGAATACCACAACATCAGGAGAATTTAATTCAGAAATACCCTTAAGACATGCAGAGCCATAACCTTTTCGAGGTTCATTTACTACCCGAGCACCATGTTGTTTTGAAACCACAGCAGTATTGTCNTTGGAATTATTATCAACAACAATAATTTCATGGATTTTATCTTTTGGTAAAGAATCTAGAACCAGGCCAATGGAACTTTCTTCGTTATAAGCAGGAATGATTACAGATATCCGGGACAACCTAGCACCTGGATCAAGGATTGATGGCTTTTTGTATACTACTTAAAAATTCACCCAATTTTTTGTCTCTTATAATCTTATCACTATTATTTTCAATTATTTTAACAATAGAGCTACCAAGAATTACCCCGTCAGCTAATTCAACCGCTTGCTTAGCTTGATCAGGGGTGGATATTCCAAAACCTACCAAAATAGGGAGCGAAACGTGATTTTTTATTTCCCTTACTTTTTCATGAATTCCGGCTGAAAGAGTTTCTTTAGTCCCTGTAGTACCTGTCAATGAAATATAATAAATAAAACCCTTGCTTAAATTTCCAATTTGTTGAACTCTCTCTAATGTGCTGGTTGGGGCCAACAAAAATATTAGATCCAGACCTGCAGAGATATTAAGAAAACGATTGGCTTCCTCTGGTGGAAGATCAGGAATTATAAGTCCATCAACTCCTACTTTTATTGCATCGGAAATAAATTCTTTTTCTCCATAAACAAAAATGGGATTAAAACTAGTCATTAATACGATAGGCAATTCCGAGGTTTTTCGTATATCAGCTACCAACTGAATTATTTTTTTTAAAGTTGTTCCGTTTTTAAGGGATCGATGTGATGATGCCTGGATAGTAGGTCCATCCGCAAGTGGATCTGAAAAAGGAACCCCAATTTCAACTATATCCACGCCATTATTCTCAATTGTTGTAAAAATTTCTTTAGATGCGTTTAGGTCGGGATCTCCCGCTGTAAAAAATGCAACAAGAGCTTTATTACCATTTAATGAAGTCAAGCGTTGTTGAATTCGACTCAAAGAGCTACTCCCATTTTCTCTGCAACCTGATTAACATCTTTATCACCTCGTCCTGAAAGGCAAACAAGAATAATATCCTCTTTGTTCATTTCAGGTGCAATTTTAGCAACATGTGCTATTGCATGTGCTGATTCCAGGGCAGGAATGATTCCTTCTTTAATGGATAATAGTTTAAATCCTTCTAATGCTTCTGCATCAGTAATGGTTACATAATTTGCACGCCCTGAATCTTTTAGATAACTATGTTCACAACCAACACCAGGATAATCCAAACCGGCTGATATAGAATGTGCTTCTGTAATTTGTCCATCATCATCATGTAATAGATAACTCATCATTCCATGTAATACCCCTGCAGAACCTTTAGTAAGTGAAGCACCATGTTTTTNTGTATTTAAACCTAATCCAGCCGCTTCAACACCAATAAGTTTTACTTTGTCATATNCCAAAAAGGGATAAAATAGGCCCATTGAATTACTACCACCTCCGACGCAAGCAACACAAGTATCTGGCAATTTTCCTTCCATTTCCATTATCTGTTGGTTTGATTCTTCTCCAATAATTTTTTGAAAATCTCGAACAATCATAGGGTAAGGATGGGGACCAACAACAGAACCAATAATATAATGCGTACTTTGAACCGTGGTGATCCAATTTCTAATAGNCTCACTTGTTGCATCCTTTAAAGTTCGCGTTCCACTACTAACCGGAATTACGTTGGCACCCAATAAACGCATCCTAAATACATTGAGTGCCTGCCGTTTAATATCTTCTTCACCCATAAAAACGTCGCACTCAAGTCCAAATAGTGAAGCGGCAGTTGCAGTTGCNACACCATGTTGACCTGCACCAGTTTCCGCAATAACACGTTTTTTACCCATTCTCTGTGTTAACAATGCGCTCCCAATAGTATTGTTGATTTTATGAGCACCTGTATGAGTAAGATCCTCTCGCTTTAAGTAAATCTTGGCTCCTCCAAGATGATTCGTGAGTTGTTCTGCAAAATATAAGGGTGTTGGTCTTCCAACATAATGTTTTAGATAATATGCTAAATCATTCTGAAATTTAGGATCTTTGCTAGCTTCTTCATAAAGAGTTTGCAATTCTTGCAAAGCTGGCATTAAAGTTTCAATCACATATTTCCCGCCAAATTTCCCATAATGACCCTTTGCATCAGGTAATTTATGAGGTTTCATATTTTTCTCCCAAATTTNACATTTTTTATAAAGGTACGCATTTTNTTATGATCCTTTACTCCCGGATGACTTTCAAGTCCTGAACATGCATCTACTCCATAGGGTCGAGCAATTTGGATTGCCTTTTTTACATTATCCGGATTTAAACCACCTGCTAATATAATAGGCCCATATTTTTTAGCAGGATGGGCCAAATTCCAATCAAATATCTTTCCAGTTCCTCCATAATTATCTTCGGAAAAAGTATCCAAAAGAAAACCACTGACAGAATAACCAGAAAGCTGATTAACAGACTGAAGATCCTTTATCCGAAGAGCTTTAATNACTTTACGCTTAATTTTCCGACAAAATGCGGGAGATTCATCTCCATGCAATTGAACTTTGTCAAGATTACAACGGTCCGCAATTTTATTTATCTTGTCTGCGGTTTCATTTACAAATACACCAACAGCATCAACAAAAGGAGGTAATTTAGGCACAATTTCACTGACTATTTTCATATTGACTGAGCGCGGGCTTTTTTTATAGAAAATAAATCCCAATGCATCANCACCTGAATCAACNGCTGATAAAACATCACCAAGATTGGTCATCCCGCAGACTTTCACTTTTACTTGTAAATTAGCAGCCATCNTCACCTAATAATTCTTTTAGTTTTTCCGGAATATTATTAGAAGTCATAAGGCTTTCTCCAATTAAAAATGCATCTACACCTAATTTTTCAAATTCTTCAATTTCGCTGCGCCCATATATACCACTTTCACAAACTAGCAATTTATCTGTTTCCTGTAAGGCCATGGGTATCAAACGTCTTGATATATTCAAATCCGTTTTACCATTTGTCAAATCACGATTATTGATCCCAATTAATTTAGCGTTAATTGAAAATGCTTTTTCCATATCCCATTCATTATGAATCTCGATGAGAGCAGGTATTTTCAATTCATTGCCTAGATGTAATAAGTCTTTCATCAAACTTTGATCAAGCCATGTTGCAATTAANAAAAAAAGATCTGCACCAAANGCCCGAGATTCGTAAACCTGATATTCATCGAATATAAAATCTTTTCTTAATAAGGGTATTGATGAGATTTTTCTAATTTCTTCTAAATTTTTAATACTGCTCCCAAAATAATTACTCTCGGTTAAAACAGAAAGAGTCGCTGCACCATGCCGAATATATGTTTTTGCTATATCTACAACATCAACCCCTTTACGAAGCTCCCCTTTAAATGGTGTTTTCGGTTTAATTTCTGCAATAATTCTAGAGGTTTTGTTTTTTTCTAAGGCCTTATAAACGTCAAGTGCTTTTTGCTGGTCTCTGATTCTTTGTTTGATTTCGGATAAAGGTGAAAGGCTTTTTGTATGTGAAACTTCTTTTTTTTTATCAGTAAAGATTTGATTTAAAATATTTGACATATTATGAATATGATACGCGGCATAATTCTTCAAGTTTTTTATTAGCTTCACCAGAATTAATAGATTTGTTCGCAGCCTGAATTCCCTGTTGAATTGATTCGGCCTTCCCACTAACGTAAATTGCGGCAGCAGCATTTAGTAAAACAATATCTGTATTAAATCCTTTTGTACCATTTAAAATACCGCGAATTAGATCAGCATTTTTTTNAGGCCCTCCCCCCTTTAGATCATTTGAAGAACAAAGCAAAAAACCAAAATCTTTAGGGTTCAATGTATAACTAGTTACAATACCATTTTTTAATTCGGATATTTGTGTTTCCGTTGTAAGTGTTATTTCGTCAAGNCCATCAAAACCATGTACCACCATAGCATGATGACTTCCTAATTCTTTCAAAACTTCAGCAATCGGTTTTACCCATTTTGAATCATAAACCCCAAGAATTTGGGACTGGGCATTTGCAGGATTAGTTAATGGTCCTAATAGATTGAAAATTGTCCTAAATCCTAAATTTTTTCTAACTTCCACTGCATGTTTCATGGCTTTATGCATTAATGGTGCAAATAAAAAACCTATTCCAACCTCCTCAATGCAACGTTCGATCGTATTTAAAGTGGCATTGATATTTACACCTAGACATTGCAAAACATCAGCACTACCCGACTTACTCGATACTGCTCGATTGCCATGTTTCGCAACCGTTGCACCAGCTCCCGCTACTACAAATGCCACGGCAGTGGAAATATTAAAAGTATCAGCTCCATCACCACCCGTTCCACATGTATCTATAATATTGGATGTATTTACTTTTACACTTTCTGNTTTTTGACGCATTACCTTGGCGGCACCGACGATTTCGGCAACTGTTTCTTTCTTAACCTGTAAAGCAGTTAAAAAAGACGCAAGTTGTATATTATTAACTTTTCCATTCATGACTTGAGTCATTGCATCCATCATATCCGACTCAGACAAGTTGTTACCAAAAACAACAGATTGAAGTATATTTTCGAATGTCATACTAATTATTTTCGATGAAATTTTTTAACAGGTCTTTTCCGTTTGGAGTTAAAATTGATTCAGGATGGAATTGAACTCCTTCAACGGATAATTCCTTGTGACGTATTCCCATTATTTCATTATCTTCACTTTCAGCTGTAATTTTAAAGCAGTCTGGTAAGGTTTTTCTATTTAATACCAGTGAATGATAGCGAGTTGCGGTAAATGGATTTGGAAGATTTTTAAATAATTTTCTTCCATCGTGGGAAACTTCTGATGTTTTTCCATGCATTAACTTTCCTGCTTTAATAACTTCTGCACCAAATGCAACCCCCACTGACTGGTGCCCTAGGCAAACTCCAAGNATAGGAACTTTGCCAGCAAAATATTTAATGACTTCAACAGAAATTCCTGCCTTTGCAGGAGTACAGGGACCTGGTGAAATAACGATTTTCTCAGGGTTTAAAGTCACTATTTCAGAAATAGATATACAGTTATTTCGTTCCACTTGTATATGGGCTCCGAGCTCACCCATATATTGAACCAAATTGTAAGTAAAGGAATCGTAATTATCTATCATCAAAATCATATGACCCAGCCTTTCTCAGCATACTCAATAGCCTTGAGTAGCGCCCTCCCCTTATTCATGGTTTCTTCATATTCATTTTCCGGAACCGAATCAGCAACAATACCGGCTCCAACTCCCAAATAAGCGATTTGATCTTTGACAACTAGAGTCCTAATGGCAATAGCAGTATCCATATTACCTGAAAAACCGATGTATCCTACAGAACCGGCATAAAGACCACGTCGATTAGGTTCCATTTCCTCTATGATCTCCATGGCTCGAATCTTAGGAGCCCCTGAAACTGTACCAGCGGGAAAGGTTGCTTCTAAAACATCAAAACAATCCAAACCTTCTTTTAAAGTTCCGCGCACATTGGATACGATATGCATTACATGAGAATAACGTTCTACAGTAAAACTTTCATTTACCTCTACGGTACTAGTTCTTGCTACCCTCCCTAAATCGTTACGTCCTAAATCTACTAACATAATATGCTCGGCAAGTTCCTTTTCATCTTTTAAAAGATCTTTTTCAAGTGACAAATCTTCCTCTTCGTCAGAACCACGTTTCCTAGTACCCGCTATAGGACGAACTTCAACCTTCTCATCTTCCAGTCGCACTAAAATTTCAGGAGATGATCCCACCACTTCAATATCACCAAATTTTAAAAAATACATATACGGTGATGGATTAATTGTCCTTAAAGCTCTATAAATATCAAAAGCTTTATTTTTAATAGCAAAATTTAAACGCTGTGAAAGCACAACTTGTATGGCATCACCCTCTAAAATATACTGCTTAACGTTATTAACCGCGTCTTTAAATTTTTCTTTTTCAAAGTTTGAATTAATTTCAAGAGAAAATATTTCTTCTTTTTGCTGTGTCGAAATTTTTAGTGGTACCTTTAATTTTTCCTCTAGGAGGGTTATTTTTTTTATAGTCTCTTCATAAATTCCATCAATATCATCCGAGTCAATATATGCATTGGAAACCATCTTGATGGTTTGCGAAACGTTATCAAAAACCAAAATTGTATCCGTGATTAAAAATTGAGAGTCTGGAACATTTAGATCATCAACTGTATTTTCAGGCAAGTTTTCATAAAACCGCACCATGTCATAGCTAATGAAGCCAACCGCACCACCTGAAAATCTTGGCAAACCGGGAACATTGACGGGTTTATAACGAGCAAGTATTTCCTTGATGGTAGATAAAGGGTTGCCTTTCTCAATTATCTTTTCTTTTTTCTCGCCTTTTTCTATTACAGTTATATTATTACCTTTACTACTAACCACCACAGCTGGATCACATCCTAGAAAGCAATAACGTGCCCATTTTTCACCACCTTCAACACTTTCTAAAAGAAATGAGTATTCACCATCATTGATCTTCATATACGCTGAAACAGGCGTATCTAGATCAGCTAGAATCTCCTTATAGACAGGAATGAGATTCCCTGATTTTGATAGTTTTTTAAATTCTTCTAAAGAAGGTTTAAACATTTTTTTAATACTTAAATAAGTAAATAAAATCGGTCATAAAAAAAGCACAGGAAACCTGTGCCATTTTAACCATTCGAGGTGTATTTCTTAATTATAAAATCAAATAATATCAAAGAGTTAAAACCATATCATTGGTTTTAAATGGGTGTCAAGCAGTTTGAATAAACTCAATAGATATGAACACAGACAAATATTATTGAAACATCATTCCTCAACAGGTTTCCAATCCTCCCCGTTCCAATGTTGGATTAAGCCATTATCCCCAACAGCATAGATATTTTCATCAGAACTACCCCAGATTGATGAAAAATATTCNTTTGTATTAGATTCTATACGAGTCCATTGGTCTCCATCTAGATAAAGGATCATACCTTCATCACCAACAGCAAAAACCATTTCTGGTGAAGGGCCCCAAACATCAAGAAAAAACTCCATTGTCTGAGATGGCATTTCAATAAAATCAGAGCCATTATAATGAAAAATAGCTCCCTCTGAACCAACCATATATATATTATCGGGTGCAAATCCATAAACACCATANAACTCTGCATTTGAATTAAAAGTCATTCGGTGCCATTTTTCTCCTTCCTGTTTTAATACAAGGCCATCATATCCAACTGCTATCATTCCCTCTTCCTTGCAACCCCAAAGCCGAGTCACATCGGTGTCGGTACCGGTCTGCATAAACTTCCATGTCTTGCCGTTGTATTGAAGGATTTTACCTAATCGCGAACAGGCATAAATTTCATCATCTTTTAAACCAAATATTCCGGTCATTGGGGGTAATTTTTCAGTTTCCATGGGGGACCAGGATTTTCCATCAAAATGAAGAATCCGGCCATCAGTTACAACGGCGAAAACATTATCAGGCGCACTACCCCAAATATCCTTAAATGTCCAACGACCGTCGGTATCCATTGATGACCATTTATTACCGTCATATTGGAGCATTGTTCCATCAGCACCACCTACAAAAACATTATTTTCATCTAACCCAAAAACTGATAGTAGATGATTAGTAGTTAATTCGGACATTAATGTATACTTTTAATTAATTATTTAAAGGGACATATCGTGCCAATTAGTTCCATCGTATCTTAGAACCGTTCCGTTTTCACCTGCCACATAAACGCAATTATCTCTTAATCCTTTTACTTTTGTGAAATACTCTTCTTTAATTGGATTTATCTTAGACCATGTTTTTCCATTGTAATGAAGCATGCTGGAATTATCTCCGACTACAAATATATTTTCATCCGAAGTTCCCCAAATACTAAGGAGATATTCATCAGTCCCCGATTCCATTGGGTTCCAAACCTCTCCATTAAAATGTAAAATTGTCCCATGAGAACCACAAATATATACATTATCTGTACGAGTTCCCCATACTCCAAATAGGGAAATCGTTTCTTCGGTCAGTTCGTCTTTTCTAAGAAATTCTTTACCATTATAAAATCTAAAAATACCTTCTCCTCCAACCGTATAAATATTTTCAATATTTTCTCCCCACATACCAAAAAGGTCATGAATTGTATTNGGCTCACGNTAATCCCACTTNTTNCCATTCCAATAGAGCATTCGNCCACCTACACCATAAAGGAAAACATTATTTTCATCNAANCCAAANGCAGAATTTAAAGAATCNTANCTNCCNGTATCTACTTGTTTCCATTCTTTACCATTAAATAATANNACNACTCCCCCNATNCCNACNGCATAGATACAGTTTTCATGAGGNCCCCAGATACCCATTAATGGATTNGTNTTATCNGTTCTTACTGGAAGCCATTCNTCACCATCCCAATGCTGNGGNACNCCATCTTTTCCAACAACATANATATTGTTTTCTTGAAATGGCATTATGTCTAATAAATCTGGNTTNTCNCCTGTAAACATAAATTAATTTTATAAANTTTAAAAAAGAAGGGGTTTCNGGTTTNCACCAGAAACCCCTTTTAAATANNTTTTNTATTANTCTTCAGTTTGTTTCGGNTTNTTAAAATAGATNTTTTCTAATTTAGGTAAGTTTTTATTATCTTTAAATAANGCTTGCACACCNTCGCCAATATCATTATGAATCAGNACNAATGTCTGNAGNTTTTTNAAATTTNCTGAGTTTGCNAANGCCTTTGCNCCANGATCACCNATTTCNGTTTCATATAAATCCATTAAAGTTACATTCNTAAANTTTTCTGAATCTGCTATTATTTCAGCTCCACGAGGNCCNATAGGATTATATGTTAAAGTNAGTTGNGTCAGATTTTTTAAGCTATCTGAATTAGCTAGGGCTTGTANCCCNTNTTCCTCAATNAAATTCCAATTAAGGTTTAACTCTTCTAGTTTTGCCAAATTCTTCGATTTAGCAATAGCAATTGCTCCTTCATCGCCCATTCCATTTCGATATAGAGACAGTTGTGTAAGGCGAGTTAATGTTTTTGATTCTGCTATTGCTTTTACTCCTTCATCGCCAAGTTTGTCTCCAATCCACAGTGAAACTAAATTTCCAAGGATATTAGATTTTGCAATGGCTTTAGCACCTTCAACTCCAACTTCATTATCACTTAAAATTAATTCTGATAAATTGAGCATGGTTTTAGATTTTGCAATTGCTATGGCTCCATTATCTGTCACTTTATTTTTAAAAAGATTCAATGCTGTTACAAACTTCATGTGTTCGCATTCAAGTAATGCATTGAGTCCTTTATCACCAATATCATTAAATTCTAGAAATACTGCGGTCACACCTTTGATCTTATCCGATTCCATGATTTTAATCAGATCATCATCATCCAACTCTTTTTCTCTAAGATCGAGCTCATTATTTTCTGAATTCAAACCTTGTTCTATAATTTTTTCTATATCTTTTACTTCATCATCAAGCATTGCAGCACTCCCTACTTTCCTGTTGACACCAGTAAAATTGATTAAGCACCTTATTTTATTTAAGTTAAATCTCTTGTAAAGCCTAAAATAGCTTTTTTGGCCACCAATGCCAATTTAGGACTCCAAATTTAGGTCAAATGACAAATCTAAAGATGAGAAATGGATTAACAATTAGAGCTTTTAATTTTTATTTCAATTATATTATATTTACGCATTGCATTAATAGGACTCGATTTATTACTAAAAATACTTATAAAATTTAAGGAAGCATGAATGGTTCAAAAAATAGATGAAATTTCAGAGCAAGTTGCTCAGGCAAGTGGCTTTATACCACTTCTTCTCCAAGAACTTAATCAAGTTATGGTCGGTCAAAAATATTTAACTGAAAGACTGATTTTAGGTTTATTACTAGGAGAGCATATTCTTCTTGAGGGGGTTCCTGGCTTAGCGAAAACAACCTCGGTAAAAACACTAGCACAAGCAGTAAAAGTAAATTTTAAACGCATCCAATTTACTCCTGATTTGCTTCCCGCTGATTTATTAGGTACTCAGGTTTATCAGCCTAAAACTGGAGAGTTTGACATAAAAAAAGGACCACTATTTTCCAATATTATTTTAGCGGATGAAATCAATCGTGCTCCTGCCAAGGTTCAAAGTGCATTACTGGAGGCCATGCAGGAAAGACAGATAACCATAGCCGGAAATACTTTTGATTTAGGTGATCACTTCATGGTGATCGCAACACAGAATCCTATTGAGCAGGAAGGAACGTATCCACTTCCTGAAGCTCAGGTCGATCGATTTATGCTCAAACTTAGGATAGATTACCCTTCCAAAGATGAAGAAAAATTAATCATGCAGCGAATGTCCAATATTAATGAATCATACACCGTGAAATCCGTGGTTAATCCTGAAGAAATATTAAAAGCTCGAAGCGTAATTGATTCAATCTATATTGATGAAAATCTACAAGATTATATTATTAATCTTGTTTCTGCTACAAGAGATCCCAAGGCTAATCAATTAACATCCTATGCTGGAATGATCCAATTCGGAGCCTCTCCACGGGCCTCAATATTCCTTAATCGAGCGGCAAAGGCTTATGCGTTTTTACAGAGACGAGGATATGTTGTGCCTCATGATATAAAAACTATTGGAATGGACATTCTTAGGCATCGAATTATTCTTACCTATGAGGCGGAAGCGGAAAATATAACTTCAGATGATATATTAAAAACTCTGTTTGATACAATTGAAGTTCCATAACAAATGATGCTCCACTCATTTATAAAAAATATAAAAAACTGGTTTTACTTGCCAGCAACCCCTCCTAGAAATGAAAATCAACTATCGTCCGAATTACTTCAACAAATCAAAAGTATCCAGGTAAAAACAAATTACATGGTTAATGACATAATGGCTGGCGAATATGTTTCGGCTTTTAAAGGACGCGGTATGGAATTTAGTGAAGTCCGAGAATATCTACCCGGTGATGATGTAAGATTGATAGACTGGAATGTAACAGCGCGTATGAATCAACCTTTCATCAAGGAATTCATAGAAGAAAGAGAACTTACCTTGATGCTCCTTGTTGATGTGAGTTCTTCTGGAAGCTTTGGTTCAGGCAATAAATTAAAAAATGAAATTGCAGCAGAAGTAGCATCAATACTTGCATTTGCTGCCATAAAAAATAATGACAAAATAGGATTAATTATTTTCTCAGATAAAATTGAACATCACATACCTCCCAATAAAGGAAAAGCTCATATATGGAATATAATTCGTACTATTTTAAGTTTCAAACCTGAAGGTAAAGGTACAAATCTGGCTCTTCCTTTGGAATATTTAATTAAGATTCAAAAAAAGAAGGCAACCACGTTTTTAATTTCTGATTTTCAAGATTCTAATTATGAACAAAAACTTAAACTTGCTAATCAAAAATTTGACATTATTGCAATAAATATAATTGATCCGCATGAAGAAATACTACCGAATGTGGGTATGGTTTTTCTCGAGGACTCAGAAACAGGAAAAACTTTATTGGTGGATACCCATAACCCAAAATTAATTCAGGAACACCAAAAAATTTCCTCACAAGTAAGACAAGATAGAAAAAGATATTTTAACTCTATCGGAATAGACTCTATTGAAATTCACACTAATAAATCTTTAACAGATCCTATTATTAAATATTTTAAATTAAGAGAAAAAAAACACTAATATGGAAGAACCTAATATTCCTGATGCTGGCGTCAGTCGCAAACTAAAGGTCACTGTATATATTTTAACATTCGCCACACTTTTAGCATTCGCGGTATTTATTACACAATTAATTAAAAAATACTCCGCTCCAAAGAATCAGGAAATAAATTTAATTGACGCAAGAATATTTGAGCTCAACAAAACAGGAGAAAGATTACAACAGTTTGGATATTATGAACAGGCTATAGATCAATATGTTGCAATTTGGGAATTAAATACAACCAATCCATCATCAAGATCCGAAGCCGCCTTTAATGCTGGCAAACTCTATTTAAAACTAGATGATTGTAAAAATTCTTTAATTTGGCTTTTTCGCGCAGAGGCCGCAAATCCTGATGCAAGCAATAAGATAAAACCTCTTATCAATAACTGCGCTAAAAAAGAACAATAAAAGATGGACTTCTACAAATCCATGTCAAAAACCTTTATTGTTTTGGGTTTTGTTTTTTTACTTAATTTGACTGATCAAGAATTCGCCTGGGGTAAAGCGTCAGGTCCTGTCAATATTGAAGCTCAAATCGATAATCTTAAACCAAGCTTAGGAGATATAGTTAATTATTCAATAAAAATTTTACATGATCCAGATATTGTTTTACGGATGCCTGAATACAAAATTCCTGAGGGTTTGGAAAAAATTGATAGCGGTAATCTTATACCTATTAAAAAAAAGCAGCAAATTACTCAAAAGTTTTGGTTAAAGCTGCGAGTGGACAAAACCGGCCCCATCACATTTCCTTCAACTCCAGTTTGGTTTGATACCCCTGATCAAAACAAAAAAATAATTCCTGGAAAAATAATGGCCCCCGAAATTAACATAGTGGTTCAATCATTATTGAAACTTGAAGGGAATAATCCAAGTTTAAGAGATATAAAACCTATTATTAAAATAAAAACTCCTTGGACTTATTATCTTTGGAGAGGTGTTTTGATTTTATGTGTACTAGCTTTAATCTATTATATATGGAATAAATGGAAGATAAAATCTGATGTTAAACCAGAAGAAACATTAGTTCTCAGTGCCGAAGAGCAAGCTATTAAAGAGTTAAAAATTCTTGAAAAGCGAGATTGGATGAAATCAGGACGTGTAAGGGACCATTTTTTTGAGCTCTCAGAAATATTTCGCAGATATCTAGAAAATCGCTATTTATTCCCTGCTCAAGAATGGACGTCAGAGGAAATAGTTTATCATTTCAAAAGTTTTTCGGACTTGAGTGACAACCAAAAACTTAAAGTAAGGTCTATTTTATATGATAGCGATAAGATTAAATTTGCCAAAGCAAATATGGAAAACTGTTATGATCTTATTGAACCTGTCACTCAATTCATAAAAGAAAACATTCCAAGTCAAGTTACTACGGAACAAACATAGTCTAAACTGAAAATTTTGTGATGTTTTTTAAATTTCAAGATCCTTGGTTCTTAATATTATTTCTGATAATTCCTTATCTTTTATGGCAAAAAAAAGAACAACTAGCTATCAGTTATTCTTCCTTGAAAGTATTGCAAAATATTCGTTCCATGCAGGTTAGTTTTCTTTCAAATATTCCTTTAATCTTACGCCTTTTTACAATATCTCTTTTTATTTTAGCTTTAGCACGCCCGCAAGAAGGTCAAAAAAAAACAGAAATATTATCTATGGGCGTTGACATAATGCTGGCTTTGGATACATCGGGAAGCATGCAGGCTCTTGATTTTATCAAAAATGAAAAAAGAGATACACGTCTTGCGATGGTTAAAGATGTAGTATCTAAATTCATTGAAAACAGACCCAACGACCGAATGGGTATGGTGGTATTTGGTTCTGAAGCATACACCCAATGCCCTCTAACACTTGACCAAAACATTCTACAATCATTTCTAAGCAAGCTTGATATTGGAATGGCAGGGGATTCTACAGCTATTGGATCTGCAATCGGCATTGCTGTTAAAAGATTAAAAGATTTAAAATCTCAATCCAAGTTAATTATTCTTTTAACGGATGGTCGTAATAATGCTGGTAATCTTGCACCCTTGCAAGCAGCGCAAACCGCTAAAGCTTTTGGCATCAAAATCCATACTGTTGGGATTGGAACACGTGGTAAAGCTCCTTTTCTAGTAAATTCTGTTTTCGGACAACGCTATGTTTACCAAGAGGTCGATATAGATGAAGAAACATTAAAAGAAATATCCAAAATTACAGGAGGACAATATTTTCGAGCTACAAACCTTGAATCTCTCAAATCTATTTACAAACAAATTGATCAAATGGAAAAATCTGAGGTTAAGGTAATAGACCATTCTGAATATACCGAGTTATTCCATTTTTTTATTATTCCGGCTATTTTTCTCTTACTTTTTGAAAATATTTTATCCAATTCTCTATTAAGGAGGATACCTTGAAATGAGATTTGGAGATTCGTCTAATTTTTTTTTATTATGGGCTTTAGTTCCATTTATTTTTTTCCAGATATGGGCTAACCGTAAAAAATATGATCTTATTATCCGATTTTGTGGTCAAAATTTATTTTCAAAATTGGTGGCTCCCAATTTTAAGGAACTTTTAAAAAGGAAAGCTATATTCAAAACTCTTACTTTTTTATTCCTACTGCTAGCATTAACTCGACCACAATGGGGTTACCAATGGGAAGATTTAAAGCAAGAAGGAGTCGATATTGTAATTGCCTTGGATGTATCAAGAAGTATGCTCGCAGAAGATATAAAGCCAAACCGCCTGGAAAGGGCAAAGCGTAAAATCTCTGATCTGTTGAACATGCTAAAAGGAGATAGGGTTGGTTTAGTAGCATTTGCAGGTACATCATTTATCCAATGCCCACTCACGCTCGACTATGCTGCTGCCCGTATTTTTTTAAATGCAATTGACACATCCCTCATTCCTGTTCAAGGAACTGATCTTGGTGAAGCATTGCGAAAATCTATCAAAGCCTTTAGAACCAAAGAAAATAAATCGAAAGCTATCATTTTAATTACAGATGGGGAAGATCAATCCGGCCAAGCAATGGAAGCCGCTAATGAAGCAAAAAAAGTGGGTGTTAAAGTTTTTACCATTGGAATTGGAAAAGAAATTGGGGCTCCATTACCAAATCCAGATACTACAGGCGGTTTTTTAAAAAATGAAAGTGGTGAAGTTATTCTTACCAAACTTGAAGAAACAACTCTACAGCAGATTTCGCTAAAAACAGGAGGAAGTTATGTGAGATCCGTAACGGGAGATATAGATCTCAAAACTATTTATAGCGATCAAATAAATAAAAATTTGGATAAAAATAAATTTAAATATGAACGCAGAAAGATATGGCAAGAACGATTTCAGTGGTGCATTTTTCTTGCCCTTATATTTTTGTTATGTGAATCCGTTTTAGGGACTAGAAAAAATGAATTAAATAATTAAAAAATGGTCTGCATTTAATTTCATTATTTTGGTATTATGTAAAGCATAGATAGCTTACTTGACAAAACTTATTTTGGATTTTATTCAGATAAAGTAAATTTTAAAAACAGTCTTCTTAGAAAAATCGTATTGAAAGGAAAAAATTATGCAAAATAGTCCCCGAACCATGAGCATAGATGCTATAGCAGCAGAGCAACAGCGTTTTATGGTGCGTGTCTATAATTGGATGGCGGCTGGCCTGGGAATTACGGGTTTTATGGCCTACTATGTGGCAAATACGCCTGCATTTTTTAATATTGTAATGGGGAATCCTGTTATTCCTATTGTTCTTATGATTGCACAAATTGGCCTAGTTTTCTGGCTAGCCTCTAGGGTTATGCAAATGAGTGTAAGTCAAGCAACAGGTGTATTTTTCCTTTATGCTGGGTTAACTGGATTGACCTTTTCTACTTTATTCGTTGTTTATACTGCCGCATCTATCACAACGACATTTATGGTAACAGCAGGCACATTTGGAGCAATGAGTTTGTACGGCTATACAACCAAAAAAGATCTTACCTCTTTTGGTAGTTTTTTGTTTATGGGTTTAATAGGAATAATTATTGCTTCATTGGTAAATATATTCATGCAAAGTCAAATGATGCATATGATTATAACTTATGCAGGTGTTTTAATTTTCGTAGGATTAACAGCTTACGATACCCAAAAAATAAAAGAAATGAACATTCTAGGAAATGAAGGTACCGACGAAGATACAAAAGAGGCCATTCGAGGAGCTCTCACACTATACCTTGATTTCATAAATCTCTTTCTGATGCTCCTAAGACTTATGGGAGACAGAAGATAACCACATTTTTTACCCAAACACAGGGTTCCCGCTTCGGCGGGAATCCATAAAAACTTCTTTAAAATTATGGATTGCAAACTTCGAGAAAAAACAATACTCGTTGTTGGCCTTCTTGTTTATTTTTCAGTTTTCCCCGTATACGCCGACCAGACAGATTCCGATATTCAACAAGGCCTAAAACAATACGAAAAAGGTCAATATCAAGAAGCGGAACAAAACTTTAAACAAGCGTTGTCCATTAGACCTGATGACCATCGAATTGACTATAACTTGGGGAGTTCACAATATAAGCAAGGTAAATACTTAGAAGCATTCCAAGACTACACTCAAGCTGCCAAACAAGATACAAATCCTCAAATGAAAATAAATTCTTTATATAATTCTGGGAATGCCCTATTTAAGCTAGGAAAACTAGAGGAAGCTGAAGCAATATATAAAAAAGTGCTTACTTTAGATCCTTCTGATTTGGATGCAAAATTCAACCTTGAATACGTTCGCGAACAATTAAAAAAGAAAAATAAAGAGAATAAAGAAGGTAATAAAAATGAGTCTAAAAACCAAAATGAAAAGAAATCTAAAGATCAAAAAAAGCAAAATGGCGAAAAAAAATCTCAGTTGAATGAGAATTCCCCACCACAAAATGAACCTCAGGAAAAAAACAAAAGAAAAACCAATACAAATCCCCAGGAGTTAAATGAGGGACAGGCAGAGAAATTATTAAAGAACCTTTCTGAAGATTTAAAAAATATTAGCCGTATGCAAGCGGCCAAAGATAAATCAAGAAAAGCTTATCAAGGCAATCAATGGTAAAAGATGGTACGAATCAGATCCTCAAATAGATTTATATTTATTGCAATTATAGCTTTCATTGGATTAGCTTTGCCTGCATGGGGTGAGAATATACAGGTGTTAGCTACTGTGGATCGAAATGAGATCACCTTAGAGGACAGTCTGCAATTATCTATCATTATTAAAGGAAATCAGAATACAACGCACCTAGAGTTGCCGTCATTACCGGATTTTCGCATATCACCTTCAGGTACTTCAAAATCGACTCAGATAATTAATATGAAACGAAGCACGTCCATAACCCATAATTATCGTCTGACTCCTACGAAAATCGGTCAATTTAAGATTGGTCCAACTCATGTAAGGACAGATGGAAAAACCTTCATAACTCAACCAATTATTATCGAGGTAAAAAAACCTACGGAACCCATCCAATCCGGCAGTAGGCCTGTGTTTGTAGAATCCACTATCTCCAAAAAGGAAGCCTTTGTTGGAGAACAATTAATCTATTCATTTAAGGTATTTCACCGTGTGGAAGCCAAAAATTTTGATTTAAATATGCCATTTGGTGCTTCTTATTTTCAAAAAGAAGATCTAGGAAAAGCCAAAATTTATCAGAGTGTGATAAATGGTATTCATTACGATGTCCAGGAAGTATCTGTGGCGTTGTTTCCAATTAAGCCGGGCAATGCAGAAATCCCAACAGCAAGTCTTGAATTTGATATTTATCATCGCACACAAAACCGTTTAAATCAGGGTCCTTTTGGACAATTCTTTAATGATCCTTTTTTTAATCAATCAACTCGCGCAGAACATAAAATTTTAAGAACTAAACCTATAAATATAGATATATTGGCGCTGCCGAAAGATGGGAAACCCAAAAATTTTAATAATACGATTGGTGAATTTAAAATGGTTGCAACCATAGGTAAAACCGAATTAGAAGTAGGTGACACAACCACTTTGACTATCACCGTTTCTGGAAGGGGAAATGTTAGAGGAATTTCTTTACCAGAACCCGACCTAAAAAATTCATTTAAAATATATCGTGACCAACCAGAGACTCATCAAACCGTAGTAGGAAACCAGATTGTCGGTAAAAAAATATTTAAATTTGCATTGGTTCCATTGAAATCAGGTTTGATAAATTTACCTTCTTTCACCCTATCCTATTTTAATCCTATACTCAAAGATTACCATCAACTAAAAACTCAACCGATTAGAATAAATATCAAGCCATCAACAACACAAGAGAAATTAAATTTGGTAACGTCTAATCTTCTTGAAAATAAGTCTATAAAGCCAGAAATTGAAACTTTAGCAGAAGACATACTACCATTACATACGCAACTAGATGATTTTAATAATATAAAAACTGAATTTAATTCTACAACTATTTTCGGATTTGTTTCCCCAGTTTTTATATTTATTATCTCAGCCCTTTTAATAAAACGAAAAAATCGTCTGACAACCGATTTAGCTTTTTACAGAAATCAAAATGCATATAAAAAGGCTTCTATTAAGCTCAAGGCCTTGATTAATTCACAAAATAAAGATTCCAGAATATTTGCAAGTGAGTTGTCTGAAATTTTTCGGGAATATATAGGTGACAAATTAAATATGGAAGGTAAAGCTATTACCGCCAAAGAAGTAGACGATAAATTAAAAGGTTCAAACTTCAAAATAAACCAATCAGAAAATATAAGAATACTATTAGAGCAATTTGAAGCTTTGCAATTTGCCCCCAATGCGACTGGAAATAATGACGAATTATTGAATGAATCACAAAGTTTAATTGAGAATTTGGAGAAACAATTTTGAATAAATACATTATTAAATTTGTGATTTTGATTATTGTAATATTTCAATCTCCTTTAGGATATGCAAAAGATTTTATTGCCGAAGTGGCCAGAGCTAACGACCTCTATGCAAAAAATAAATATCAGGAAGCAGCTGATACTTATGAGTCCATTCGCAAAAAGGGTCTAATTAATGGTTATCTCTACTATAATTTAGGAAACACTTATATTCGTCTCGGTAAAACTGGTCCGGCAATTTTAAATTATATTCGAGCATATAATTTTATTCCTAGAGATGAAAATTTGCAGGCCAACTTGAATTATGCCATCCAACAAACACAAGATAAAATTCCTTTGCCGGATCAAGGTAAAATATTGACTTTGTTTTTTTGGGTTAATGACTTGAGTTTAGGCGAGCTTATTAAACTCACAATGATAATAAACCTGCTTTTCTGGTTAATTTTGATTGCATGGTTCTACTATCGCTCTAATACCTTTAAATTATTTCGAAATCTATTCTTACTTGTATTATTTTTTTCAATTTCCTCATTATTTATCAAATTAGAAGCTCAATCGAACTCTATAACAGGCGTGATTATGACCAAAAAGGTATCAGTAAAATCAAGTCATGATCTAACTAACAAGACCCTTTTCGAATTACATGAAGGCGGACTTGTCAAGGTAATCAATAAACACAAAAATTGGTATGAGATCCGTTTGAACGAAAACCAAAAAGGATGGGTCCCTATGAATTCCTTAGGCACTTAATTTTAAGATTGCTTTGTAATTTTAATCCTACGGTAAGCTTTAAGATTAAATTAATCTTAATATGGACTTCTTTCTACTGGTGTGATCTCTCCATATTCAACTATTTTTGAAATTGCGCTTGGTATTTCTTTTTTCTTCCCTAACAATTGAATCCTTTCTCGCATTTTTTTTATTTTTTCTTCCCAATTTTTATCTTCAGCAATATTGTTTTCTTTAAAAACCTTTACCGCTTTTGCTATTTTTTTTCTCATAGCAGTTCTCTTTGCTGACTCAATTTCTTGAATTCGGGTTCTTTGAGTTTTGATTAAATAATCATTTACAACTTCTTCGTTTAACTTAATTTTTTTATAACCTTTTATCAATTGTTTGATTATTTTTCTCTTATTTTCAGGTGAGGTTTTTATATTAAAATTCCAATCAAGATTGTCGATAGCTAGTTTTGCTCGGGCCGTACCATATTTATACTCTCTTTCTTCATTAACATTTATTATTAGAATACTTGCCTTATTTGCAGATACTGCATAGCTATCAATATCAGAGTATCCATAATATCGGTAAATTGATTTTAACTCACTAATTACCAAGTCCATAATATGGGGGTCCATTATTAAACCATTACCAAGTTCAAAATGTTCCTCCATAAAATATTTATCTATCAGAGTATTTCCCTTTACCTTAATGGTTTTAATATAACTATCATTGGCCATCGATATTTGAAAAGAACTTAATAAAAATATTATTAAAAAAATAAATCCTATCTTTGCTCGAGTGATTTGAAATTTGAAATTTTGGAATTTTTTCATTATCAGAAAATATTTACATTAATTCAGATTAATAACTTAATTTATATTAATTAAAAATAACTGGGGTACTCTGCTTAACGGCAACGATTGGATATACTTTAAATCAATTATCTCAGCTAGCACCTATATTTAGCATAAAGCAGTTATTTCAAACCAAAACCTTTTTGCAAAAACAAGTAATTGCTATAGCTTGTTATATTAATTTTTGTTTTTTAAAAAAATTTAAAGAATCTTCGATTATCCAGTCAATAGTTGACAACAAACCATGGTCACTATCAACTTCTGTTAAATGGCACCAAGGGTGCGAAGCAACAAAGTTTCGTGATTCCTGAATATCTACCGTATCATCATGCAAACCATGTACTATTTTTGTTGGTATAACTTTATTTAATGGTAAGGTTTGCCAGGTTTCTGCATCTCGAAATAAATTAGTATTTAATAAAACTTCTTTGTTGTAACCATAATGATATACAGAAATTAATGATTCCGTATTATTTGATAGTTTTAGCTTATTCTTCCAACGATTTAAAAAATTAAATCCAGGGGCCATTAAATACATTGCTTTGACCGAATTTCTAGCTTGTGCTGCCAGACAAGCTAAATACCCACCCATACTGCTTCCAATTATCCCGTACTTTTCTTTATTGTTGTTATCTAATATGGATTGTATAAGTTTAATCTGACGTGATAAGGTCAAGTTTTTAAAATCATTTTCCTGCAAATCAGGTATCTGGATAGGTATTTTAAGTTCTTCAAATCGCTTTTTAAATGCCGATGCCTTATATGAATTAGGTCCAGAAGCAAATCCATGTAGGTATATAAATTCTGTCATGACATATTAGAGGATTCTTTTTCTATTCCTATGACGACTTGTTTCATAAAAAATAATAGTAGCAAACCAGGTAAAGCAAATAAAAAAGTTGAAAAGAAAAAAGTAGTCCAACCCAATGTATCAACCAAAACTCCCGAAACAGGTCCTACGAAAATCCTGCCCAATGATGCCAACGCTGAAAGTAAGGCAAATTGAGTTGCTGTAAAGCGGTTATCGCAAAGTGCCATTAAAAAGGCTAAAAAGGCAGCGGTCCCCATTCCACCGGCTAGGTTTTCAAAGGCTATTGTGAAAATCATAAGCGGGTAATTTTTACCAATTATTGCTAAGAACATAAATGAAAGGTTTGATATGGCCTGAAAGATCCCAAATATTAATAACGATTTAAATAATCGTAATCGAGCCATTAGAATCCCGCCAAAAAGTGCGCCAATAATTGTTGAAGCCAGGCCCATTCCTTTATTAATAGCACCAACTTCACCAACAGAAAAATTAACACCGCGAATTAGAAATGTAGTTGTTAAGCTCCCTGCAAAAGCATCCCCCATTTTATAGAGAATAATTAATCCTAATAATGACCAAACCCCTGAACGGGAAAAAAATTCTTTAAAAGGTCCTTGTACTGCTTCTTTCATAGAAGTAGGAGGAGACCCAGGATTATCAGGTTCAGGACCAAACCACGTAGCAATTACACCAACTAACATGATTAAAGCCATTAACATGTAGGTTGCTCGCCAACCAATAAATTCGGATAATATTAATGCCAATGCTCCTGAAACCAGCATAGCTACCCGATAACCCGTGACAGAAACAGCAACACCTAATCCGCGCTCAGGTTCATGTAAAACTTCAGTTCGGTAAGCATCTATTGCTATATCTTGGGAGGCAGAAATAAAGGTTAGTAAAAATGCCAAAAAAGCTAACATCCACAATCCATTTTGAACAGATGTAATACTCATCCAAAATATAATTCCAATCAAAATTAACTGTGTTGCAATAATCCACCCACGCCTTCTCCCTAAAATGGGTATCACATACCGATCCATCAAAGGAGACCATAAGAATTTGAGTGTATAGGGCATACCCACCAGACTAAATAATCCGATAGTTTTAATATCAATCTCCTCAACCGTAAGCCAAGCTTGCAAGGTACCACCCGATAATGCCAAAGGAAGGCCAGACGAAAACCCTAAAAAAAGAACTGCAACAATCTTTCTGTTAAAAATATTAATCATATTTAGTCTTTATTTATAATGCTTTATGATAATTGAGTTAAGAATTTAGATTTGCATATAAATCAATACAATACATAAGATCATATATAACATCAAAGCATAATAATTATTATATATTTCAATCCTAATTCCATGTCAGGTTGTTATGATAGAAAAGAAAATAAAAAATGGCCTACCAATAAAAGTTTAGCATTATTTTATAGAAAGAAACTGGATATAAATAGTTGTTTTTATGTAACCATTTCTACATTATTTACCGATAAATAGTTGAAATAAGACCCAATTATGCGAAATACAGAATCCCTACAGATGATGAAAGAGCAACTTAAAATAAAGTCGGTCGAGTTGCGTAAAGCCACAGAGGAAAATGGTAAAGTTTCAAAAAAATTCAGGGATTTGGTTTCAAATAATAGAGACGAAACAGCAAAACTCAAAAAAGAGCTTAAAAAAGTTAAACAAGAGGCAGAAATTCAAAGAAGACAAGCAATCACGGCAACCCGTCTTGCAAAACAATCTGGGATAGAAGCCGGAAAAATTGAAGCCGGTAAATTAGAAGCCGAAAAAAATAAAGAAGAGGAAGAACTAATTACCAAGAAATTAGAAAAAAAAGTAAACCAAAAAGTAGCCGTTCAGCTTCAAACTTTAAAAAAACGCAGTGAACTATTACTTGAAAAAATTGAAAAGGAAAAGGAATCGAATAAAAAATTTCAAAGAGAACGTGGAGTTTTAGTGAAAGAGTTAAAACGTCTTCGCGAAGATCAAGGAGCTGTTAAAAATTTAAAGAAAAAAGTTAAGGTTCTTAAATCCGAATTAGAAAAAGCAAAAAAAACCTCTCTATCCTCAGGTGAAGCAACAGATGACATTGTAAATGAAAAAAACGCATTAATAAAAAAGTATGAAGATATGCTCAATGCTGGTATGGAAGCTGGTGAAGAAGGCATGCTTCCATCTGAAGTCATATTAGAACTGAAAGATGAGGTTGAAGATCTAGAAAAAGAAAGAAAAAAAATGGTTGTCCAAATGGAATTATTAAAAAAAGACAACGAAGAAATGGATATGAAAATAATTTTACTTGAAGATGAACTCAATAAAACTGGTAAGGAAGAAGGTGCATCCCATACTCAGGAAAGTCGTGCAGCGCAAGCATCTGAGTTTTCTTCAGGGCTAGAGAATTTTCTAATTACCTATTCGGATATGATTACACTATTACTTGTTATATTTGTCTTGATGTTTACTGCATCCAAACTTGATGCAAATAAATTTGCTGAAGTCATGTCTTCATTCCAAACAAAAAAAATGCGTACAGATTATGTCAATGTTCGTTTAAACTCAGATGAAATGAAAATGCTTAAACGTGTAAGAGAGCTTGTTAAAGATAATGTCGATGCTGAAAGCCTTGTGCGCAGTGATACCAAGACCATTATACACCGTCTGCCCACATCAGATTTATTTGCACCAGGTGAATCTTTCTTTAGCGATGGAGCTGAAAAACTGATTGTTGACACCATTCGAAAGGATATGAAGGAAGGAGTAAAACAGGTTTTTGTTGATGGTCACACGGATAATGTGCCAATGAAAAGTGCTAAATTTCCTTCAAACTGGGAGTTATCTTCAGCCCGAGCTTCAAAGGTGGCTCGTTTTATAATCACAACAATGCGTTTTCCAGCAAAAAGAATGGTTGTTACGGGTTATGGTGAATTTAGACCCCTTAAACCGAATACTAGCGATGAACATCGGGCAGCCAATCGACGTGTTGAAATAAAAATTCTGAAAGATATTAAAGTTGCAGAAAAAGAGGCAAAAGAAGCAAAAGAAGCAAAAAAAGGAGATAAAACTCAAACAAAATAAATTAGATCCTTAATATCAGGGTAAAATCATAGGACACAATCTAAATATTACTTAGCTTTTTGATTAAACAAATAACTTAATTTAGTAAATCAATATGGATATTTCAGAGGAAAAAGGACCAGAGGACAATCAATCTGATGAAAAAGATTCGTTAGAAATATCAGCACCTAATAATTCATCTAATATTTCTTCTAAATCACAAATTAAAGAGACTGAGAAAAAATTCAAAAAATCAGACGCTGAAACTCTTTATTATAATCGACAGGCTTTTCTAAGGTTCAATAGATTTAAAATAGATCGAACTCTCTGCACACTTTCAGAAATAGATCGAACTATTTTCTTATTGATTCCAAGATTATTACATGTTCATCAGGAAGGCCTTCCTGGATATTTTGATGGTAACCCACCATGCGGAATACATAATTTTAAACTTGATCATGAAGCGCAAGTTGCTATTGAAAAAATGTTTCCCGATGTAATTGTTCGGCGAAATCCTGATTTAAAACCTGTTATTCATACAGCATTATTAATGGGCAGTGTTGGTTCTATTGCTCAAACAAAAAAATCAGATTTGGATTATACCCTTCTTGTAAATAAGAATGATTTTTCTGCGGAAAGTATGAAACTTTTTCAAAAAAAACTAAACCTGATCGAAAATTGGACTTGGGACAACTACAATCTTGAAACACACTTTTTTATAAATGATTACGAAGAGGTAAAAAACAATATTTTTGGTGAAAGTGATAGTGAAAGCACCGGATCAGCTCTTGCCAAATTATTGAAAGAGGAAATGTACAGAACTATGATTATCGTCACAGGTAAAGTTCCATTTTGGTTAATTTCTCCTGTTGATGCTGATGATGATAAATATGAAAAGCTTTATATGAAGTTATTGAACGGCGAAACATTATTAAAAAAAGAAGAGTTTATTGATATGGGAAATGTGGATGATATTTCCCAGGGAGAATTTTTTGGTGGTTCTATATGGGCCTTAATAAAATCCTTTAAATCACCATTTAAAACCCTCATGAAAATGGGAATTTTAGAAGAGTATATGTTTGGTAATACCAAATCTAACCTTCTATGCCATCAGGTGAAAGATAAGTATTTTGGTAACATACCCTACCTTGATATTGATCCCTATTTAGGAATGTTTGAACGAGTTCAACAATTTTTTAAAGAAACTAAAGACGAAGAAGCATTAGATGCATTGAGGTGCGCATTTTATTTAAAAGTTGGAACCAAAGTAGAAGTGGATGAATTGAAAAATGGAAGCAAGAATTGGAAAAAAAATACCTTGGTTAATATGTTGACCGATTGGGATTGGAATGCTGAAAAAGTTGAAAAGCTCAATAATTATTCGAGTTGGCAAATGATGCACAAAGTTGACTTGGGAAACCAAATTAACAAAATTCTAATGGCCTCATATAAAAATATTTCGGAAGAAAATAAAAATCTTGATCCAAGTGAAAGCTTAATCACTGAAAAAGATACCCACCTTTTAGGTCGAAAACTTTTTAGTTTTTACAGAACAGCTCCAAATAAAGTAGATAATTTAGGTGCTTTAGTTGACGGAAAAACAGCTGAGAAAGAATTAACATTTTTGCTTGATCAAAAATCAATTCGTGATAAGGCAACTTGGTACCTAATAAGGGGAAATACAGGAGCACTCATTGAACAGGTTGATCCAGATAACATTATCAAAAAATCTAGCACACTTCCTTTTTTATCAGTTTTTTCTGTATTTAACAGCCTATACAGTAATACTACTAAAATAAAGCTAAATGCTGAGAGAGGTATGAAGGAGATTGATCTGCAATTATTACTTAATCAATTTAGTGATTTTATGTCATCAGTAAATATTGCAGCGCTTTCGAATGATGATTTAATGGCAGATGCTAAGGTCAATCAATTATTTATGGTAATTGATTTTGGAACCCCTCCACCACCTGAAATAACCATGGGGAACATAAATGATTGTAAAAATAATAATGAATTAAATAAGTTTGTTAATAAACGAATTGAAAGGATAAAAGCGATCACAACAACCTATCTCACCACATGGGGAGAGCTTTTTTGTAAAACTTATGCAGGATTAAATTGTATGTCACGTTGTGTTACCGAGTTGACACCACAATTAAGTCCAGAAAATGTAGAAAAGTCGGATTTTCTTAAGGTTTACATTCCTAGTAGCCGAAAAGAATTATTAAAAATACCCTGGTTAAACAACTATGTTATTCGCTCACTATTGATAAAATCGAAAGCGCAATCGGATAATGTCGCCAGTTAATATAAATAAGGTTAACAAGTTATAATGGCTACAGCGACACAGGAAGCAAATGACGTCATTGAAGACGAACAAGAACAACGCCAGGAACTAACAGGTATTGATACAGGAACCCTTATAGGCATCCTGGCCGGCACATTCCTCATAGTTGTTGCAATTATCCGTGGTGGGGATGCAGGGATATTTATTAATTTAAATAGTTTTTTGATTGTTTTAGGGGGAACTGTTGCCACTGGCTTTATAGCTTTTCCATCAAAAAAAATTACAGGGATAATTCCTATTATCCGACAGGCGTTTAAACCTAATGTATATGAACCAGAGGATTATGTGGATGATATTATGCGATTGGCTACTAAATATCGTTCAGGTGGTATGAAACAACTAGAAAATGCAGAAAGCGATTTAGACAACCGTTTTTTAAAAAGTGGAATAGCAATGATTGTCGATGGATATAATGGGAAAGAAATACACGAAATAATGGAAAGAGAAATGCAGTCCATGCAGGAGCGGCATAATAATGGCCAAAAAATCCTAAGATTTATGTCCGTTCAGGCACCTGTATTTGGTATGGCTGGGACCTTAATTGGTCTTATACAAATGCTAATGCACATTGATAATCCTGATACCATTGGTCCAGCATTAGCCACAGCATTGATCACTACATTTTATGGTCTTTTATTAGCAAATCTTGTTATGACCCCCTTGGCTACAAAATTGGCTAGTAGAACTGAAATGGAGAGCACTTTATTTCGTGCCATTCGAGTTGGAGTTATGGGTATACATGATCGAATTAACCCCCAAAGAATTCAGCGTACCATGAACGCTCTTCTACCACCATCAATGCATAGGGAATAAACACAAATGTCAAATGTAGAAGAAATTGTTTCTTTAGTGTTAGAAGAACCCAAACAAGATGGTGGTGATTTTAGCGGGTATGATCTCAAGGGAATAAGCATCAATGGTGCCAGTTTTGGCTTTGCAACATTTATTGAAGTTATTATGGAGGATGCGGAACTCCTTGATATCAATTTTTCCCAAGGAACTTTGAATAAGGCTAATTTTAAAAATTCAAAGTTTAAAAATGTCAATTTTGCTAGTGCTAATCTAGAAGGAGCCACCTTTGAAGATGCAACTCTTACAGGTTGTAATTTTAAAAATGCGAACTTAACTGGCTGTGATTTTTCCCAGGCAAAACTAGAAGACTGTGATTTTCAGGGTTCGTATCTAGATCATTCTAGTTTTTATTCCACCACAATTGATAATTCAAACTTTGCGTTTTCAAAAATGCTCTATTCATTTTTAAAACAGGTCACTATAAATAAATGTAGATTCAACGGCGTTAATGCTCGTGGTTCTGATATGAGTTTTTCAAAAATGACAGGAGTCAGTATGACTGGTTCCATATTAAAATATGCAGATATGAATTCTTGCACCTTTGATGATGTCAATATAAGTAATTCAAATATGATTGGAGTCGATTTAAAAGATGCTCAATGTGAAGGTATTAATGCTGAAGAAGCTAATTTGGAAGGCTCAGACTTAACGTATGCAAATTTTAAAGCGTGTAATCTAAAAAACGGTTTTCTATTAGAAGCCAATCTACATGGAACTGACTTTACTAAAGCTGATTTGTCAGATGCATATCTTGTTGATGCTAACATAGTCAAAGCAATTACAAATGATGCAAACCTNGAAAANACTATTCTAGATTCAAATTAAATTTGATAATAAGAATTTTTATTTTAAAGTACATTGAATTTAAAAAAAGTATCGTATTTATACATATTTAATCCATCCACATTATTTTATAGGCTAATGATGATGTGCGCCACCTTCACCATGTGCATGACCGTGACTTAATTCCTCTTGAGTTGCCTCTCTTACCCCTGTAATTTCAACCGAAAAATGCAATGTTTCACCAGCTAATGGATGATTTCCATCAACATCAATTTTATCTCCCACTACTGCTTTGACAGTAAACACTGTTCTGCTTCCTCCATCACCCTGCCCTTCAAATTGCATTCCANGCTGTATATCAGCATCCTTTGGAAAATTAGCTCGATCCACCTGCATCTTTAACTGAGGATTAAATTCCCCATATCCTTCATTGGGTGAAACAGTAACATTTTTCTTATCACCGATATCAAGTCCTTCTAGTTCTTTTTCCAAACCAGAAATCATTTGACCTGATCCATGTAAATAAGNAAACGGATTACTTTTATCTGCGCGATCTAATTCAATTCCTTTTTCATTTTTTAAACAGTAACTCAAGNNTACAACCGAGTTTTTTTTAATCATAGAACCCCTTTCTCTTCAATAATTTAAGGATTAATTCCTTATTCTGCTTTAATTAATGCTTCCGAGTTTAGATGCACAACGAAAACCAACATTTACAAAAAAATCATTTGGATTGGCTTCGGTTCTTGAAAATGAAAATTTGTAGGCTTCCAAAAAATAATGGCCAGCTTTTTGAAAACCATTACCCCTTAAAACCTTGAACACTTTTCCATAACGGTATTCTTTACGATTGTTTCCAGGATATGGAAGGTACCAATCTAATGTCCATTCCATAACATTTCCCGAAAGACCAATTACTTTATAGGGACTAGAATCTTTCGGGTAAGCATCCACAGGTACTGTTTTCCTATCACCTTCAATTCCTACATTAGCATTATCTTTTATAAACTCATTTCCCCAAGGAAAAGATAGCCCATCAGGTCCTCTTGCAGCTTTTTCCCATTGTGCTTCAGTTGGAAGTTGTTTGCCCTCCCATTGGCAATAAGACCATGCTTCCCACCACGTTACCTGGGTTACNGGGTGTTCACTTTNACCTTCTGGATAAGTNTTATCNGTCCAATGTGCAGGATAGTCAGTAAAACTATTTTCATTTATAAATNNTTCATATTTTTTATTAGTNACCTCAAAACGATCGATATAATAAGATTCTAAGAATACTGTTCTCTCGGGGTGCTGATCCAAATATAAAGGCTTAACAGCTCCAATTTTTTTATGTGTATCCTCGTTATCAATCTTATTGGTTCCCATTATGAAATTTCCAGAAGGAATAAGNACCATNTCTTGTTCGGCATTTNATATNAAGCTTNNCTTGTTACAATCGCAACAACCCCAAAGAAATGACAANCACAAAAAAAATGTTGTATAGTTTTTAATTTTATTAAATGCTCCCAAATATCATGTCAGTAAAATCAAAATACCATCTAAAACAGATTAACTGGTTCCACACAATAATAGCATCTATCNTTTTATATTNNTTACCNAATTCTGCTTATCCTTTTGANAATAAAATAGANAATATTACAACTGGTGAAATTTATCCGCATATTGTCAAAAAAAATACTTTTACACTGAATACGCGGAATATCAAAGTAATTAAGGCTGGCAATGAATATTTGTGGATCGGCACTAACAAAGGGTTAATACGGTATGACTTGAAAAATGAAAAAAATATTCAAGTTTACGATAACAAAAATAAGCTACTAAGCAACGGAGTTTTTGCAATATCTNTAGATAAAAAAGGNTCACCATGGGTTGGGACATATGGTGGTGGGCTNAGTTATTTTAATGGTTCATACTGGAAAAACTATAACACACCAGATGGATTGAACGATGCCTTTGTATACGATATTCAATTAACAGAAGAAAAGATATGGCTTGCAACTTGGAGTGGCGTAAATTTTTCAATGATCAATCCCAAACAAACACTTAAATGGGAAAAATTTACTGTAGAAAACTCTAATAGAGGTTTAATTGATGACTGGGTTTATGCAGTAAAAATAGAAGAGTCCGGCCGTGCTTGGTTTGGCACAGAATCTGGCATTTCTACATATTATAAAGGTAAATGGAAGTCATTCAATCATTCCAATGGCCTAGGGGCATCTTATAATGAGGTAGAACATAAAAACAAAGAGGTTATGTCACTTTTTAAGGGTGAACACCACAATGCATCTCCCTCCATTCCTAACATCCAAGCAGTTGATTACAAGCCAGACTATATAGTATCAATGCATCTTGATAAAAATAATCATTTATGGATTGGCACATGGGGTGGAGGTTTAAGTTTATTAAACACAAAAACTTTAACCTTTAGAAATTTCACAACTCATGATGGATTGCCAGGGAACTTTATACTTGCTATCGAAGAGGATGATTCTGGAAGCTTGTGGATAGGCACTAATAATGGATTAAGTAGGTTTAATGGAAAAAAGTTCTTAAATTTTTCAAGAATAAATGGTATTCAATCTAAGTATATTTTTAGCCTTGAAACATCTAAAGATCATTCACTTTGGATTGGTGGCCACAAAATTCTTACAAGATTAATAATCGATCCTATATCAGGATTACCCATCAATCTGGAATAGTGCGATTATTAAATATAGTATTATTAATAAATTAATATATTTATAGTTACCGAATTATTTTTATACCAACTTAAAAATCCTCGTCTTCAGGATCATCATCTTCTAATGCAGCATCAACTTCTTCCTGTTCAGCTCGATCCATTAAATCTTTTATTTGCTCATATCCCGATGCAAGTTTTTGGATATTCATCAATAAAGTAATAAGTTCAGGATCTGGGCATTCCCTTATTCCAGCAACTAAAGCCCCTCTTTCATCATTATCATATTTGGTGTCCCATTTATCAAAGGTTGCAAGAATTTTATCTTTGCAATGAATCAAATCATAAAAGAAGCTTTCAATTTCAATTTTTGGCATAATCTATATTCCAAAAAGCCGAGTTAAACTCGAAAAAATTAATAAAAATTTTGCCCTACATCGGGCCTCGTATTATTATAGTGTAAATTTTTCTAAAATTTAAAGTGGGGAATTATACTACAACATTATCATAAAATATTAGTTTAAATAATCATGTCAGACGAAGAACGGTTTAAAGATAAAGAAGACGGAACCATTTTAGATTCTCGTTACAATCTAATGTGGACAAAAGAGGATAGTTATCAAATGCGTAATAAATGGTGCTCTTGGAAAGGTGCCAATAATTACATTACTTGGTTAAACGAACAAAAATATGCAGGATATGAAGACTGGAGGCTCCCAAAAAGTCAAGAATGCAGAAATCTTTACGATCACGAGAGTAAAAACTCAGATTTTAATGGAGATATTGTCCATATCGATTTTAAATTTCCAGAAGGATGCGGTTCCAATTATTGGTGCAAGGAAGAATCAGGAATTAATGCCATGGCCTATAATTTTTATAGTGATAGAGCCTATCAAGTTCGCAAGAAAGCTAAAGACGATGACAATATGTGTTGTCGTGCTGTTCGCACGGCTGGGCCTGCCGTAAAAAAAAGTGGGCGTGTATCTAATACTGGTAGAACCAGAAGAGAATAAAAAAACCTTCCAAAGATAATTTACCTATGGCTCATCATCGAGCAACTCGCGCTGAAATAAATTTAAAGGCTTTCAAACATAATATTGAAAATTTAAAGAAGATACTTGGTTCAGATGTTGGGATTATGTCAGTTATAAAGGCTGATGCTTATGGTCATGGTGCAGTCCCATGTTCCAAGGCTGCACTAGAATGCGGGGTTAGCTATTTAGGTGCAGGAATAATTGAAGAAGGAATCGAACTGAGAAAAAATGGAATTACAGAACCAATTCTTATTCTTGGAGGCATCTTTTTGAATGAAGCGGCAGACTTAGTGCATTACGATTTAACAACAATCTTAAGTACTCCTACCCTAGCTGATGAACTTTCAAATCAGGGGAATAAACAAGGAAAAATAGTTAAAGTTCACATTAAAGTTGATACGGGAATGAATAGATTAGGAGTAAGGCCAGAAGATTTGTTAAATCTAATCGAAAAAATTAAAACCTTACCGAACTTGAATCTTGAAGCTTTATCAACTCATTTTTCCTCAGCAGATGATGAAGATTCCTCAATAACAAAAAATCAAATAGAATTATTCCAAAAAGCCCTTTTGGAATTAAAAAAATCAGGCATTCATCCACCCATTACTCACCTAGCAAATTCATCAGCTCTTTTTCGTTTTCCTGATAGTCGAGGCAAAATAGTCAGACCTGGTCTTATTCTATACGGGGCACTTCCTTCACCTATTTTAAATCCTATTGTAAAGAAGCTTTGTAAAAAAGATAAACTAGATGACTTTCAGCCTGTAATGCAATGGAAAAGTAAAATTATTCAGCTTAAGTTAACTCCAAAAGGAGAAGCACTAAGTTATTCAAGAAGATATTTTACCCAGAAGGAGAGTCTGATCGCCACTTTACCAATTGGTTATGCTGACGGATTAAATCGAAATCTATCAAATAAGATGCAGGTTTTAATAAAAGGAAAATTAGCTCCTCAAGTTGGCAACATTTGTATGGACATGATATTAATTGATGTTAGTAGAATACCAGATGTCAAGTTAGGCGAAGACGTGGTGATTTTTGGAAAGCAGGGAGATAAACAAATTTCTGTCGAAGAACTAGCGGATAAAAGCGGTACAATTCCTTATGAATTGTTTTGCAATGTTAGTAAACGGGTGCCTAGAATTTATCAAAATTAATTTTCTTTTATTTTATGACATTTATATTTGATATTTTTGAGATATTATTTTTCTGGCACCAGGTTCGTATTCCATTTATTACTTNTACTGTNGCCATAGGATCAATATAATTTGCNGTNCCAATCTGAACTGCTTTCGCNCCAACCATTAAAAACTCNAANGCATCATCATACGTTGATATACCACCTATACCCAAAACAGGAATTTTTACAGNTCGAACGGTTTCATAAACCAAATTTAAGGCAATNGGTTTAATAGCAGGACCTGAAAGACCACCAGTACGGTTTGCNAAATAAGGCTTTCCTGACTTGGTATCAATTTTCATNCCTANAAATGTATTACAAACCGCTAAAGCATCTGCNCCTTCTTCTTCTGCAGCNCTGGCAANCAAAGTTATATCTGTTACATTTGGGGACAANTTTACTATCAAAAATTTCTTTGAGACATTACGCACTTCNCTNACCAGTTTCTTTANTACNAAAGGATCAGAGCTAAANTGCAATCCTCCTTTATNTACATTGGGACAAGACACATTCATTTCTATAGCATCTATACGNTCTATCCTGGATAAAGCTTCAGCCATTTCACTATATTCGAAAAACGTTTCTCCAAAAAAATTAACAATTATTTTAGTACTATAATCATTCAACTTAGGAAGTTTATTTGATAAAAANTCTTCAAGCCCTATATTTTCTAATCCAATAGAATTTAACATTCCTGAAGCTGTTTCAATAACTCTAGGNACAGGGTTACCCNCTTTAGGTTTTAAGGANANTCCCTTGGTTGAAAAACCTCCTAATTCGTCCAAACNTAAAAAATCTGAATATTCAAGCCCATANCCAAAAGTTCCTGATGCGGCAATTACCGGGTTTTTAAGAATCANTTTTCCNAAGTTTACNGTAAGATCGATTTCATCCATATCNTATTGACATTTAAGGGGTTATTAGATATATTCTTATNTCNTGAGTANAATTCTGCATAAGCACNTAAGGATCATACTCTAACATCATTAAATTTAAAAAATGAATTTTNAATATAATANTCAGAGGNAAATCCAAGATGATGGACAANGACGANAATTTAGCTATTCCAGAAATCACGGATCACGANACAAGTAAATATAAAAAAAATGTTAATGAAATTATAGAAAATGCTGAAATAGAAGCAGAAATTGANGCNGNAAAGAAAATACGCTCAAAAAATTCTCGGATNTTTTTGATTTCNATGNTTGGNNTNGCNTTNATTAGNATTNTNTATTTNCAAATAAATAAAAAANNNGNANNANCNCNTAATANNTTCANTNCANCCATTGANGNTNCAATAAANAATGCANAAGTAAANCNNGNTAAACANACNCCCATCATTNNTAATGNTGAAAATNCTATTATNTCGACACCTNNAATAAAAGAAANAAAATTNTTTNATNAAGAAAANCAAACGATACCNGNAAAAGAATTANAAACNNTATTAAAACCAAANATCAAANCNANGCAAAATANTAAAAAAANAAAAAATACNGCTAAANNAAAATTAATTGNAAAAGTTNCTTCNNCAAAANCCANNAAGCCTAAAAATAGNTTNTTTGTGCAAACNGGCGCATTTTCATTAAAGGNAAATGCNGACTAAATTNGTTAAAAAANTACAAANAAAAGGTTTTAANCCATCNGTAAANTCTATNGCAAATGGCTCAAAAANGNTTTANCTNGTCCANCTTGGTGTCTTCCAAAATAAAGANAAAGCAAAGGANGTACAGNCAAAACTTGCCCNGGCAGGNTATNCNAAAACAATTATTAANTAATCTNNTTTCTATAATAAAAAGAAATGATANTCCCNTNTATATTACTTTTGNNCCATAGAAAACCATAAANATTGNTGGATTTACTAAAAATTTNANNAGGGNTAATTCTNCTATTTTATGGAGGAGATTTNCTTGTAACNGGTAGNGTTCGTTTAGCCCGCTTTTTNAAGNTCAGCTCATTTGCAATAGGNGCTACTGTTATCGCGTTNGGNACATCAGCCCCNGAANTAGCNGTTGCTATTTTAGNTGCATTNNNTGGAGCTCCTGAANTNGCTATGGGTAATGTTATAGGNAGTAATATTGCAAATATAGGNCTGGTTTTAGGTCTNACNNCCCTTNTNGNNCCNATANCAATTNCANAANATAGANTCAAACGTGNATTTCCNCCGCTTTTTATAACTACNATTATNATTNTATTNTTTNCNTGGGANCTGANAGTNTTTCGCTNCGAAGGAATTATATTACTNGTTCTTCTNCCNNTATATTTATGGNGATCATTTAGCAATAAAGANAATTTGNNATNAGAAANAAAGGANNTTGANCCGTTAANGGACAAAAAGTCTTTTNAANNATTTTATNTTAANTTTTGTAGGNNTANTCGGTTTAATAGGTGGAGCAAAACTNCTNGTATCAGGNGGAGTNNCANTTGCAAGAATGATTGGTATAAGCGAATGGTTTATTGGCATTACCATTGTCGCNATNGGAACAAGNCTTCCNGAAATCGTTTCATCTNTNATAGCNGCCANGCGTGGNCATAGNGAAATGGCAATTGGCAATGTTTTTGGAAGTAANATTTTAAATATTTTAATGGTACTTGGNNTTACATGNNTTTTAAANCCTTTNNATATNAAAGAACCNATTCATCCNGACTTATTTATTGNAGNAGGCATTANAATTNTACTTTTANNCNTAATTNTATTTGNAAANTATTTATTNNGAAGNTTAAGCGGNGCAATTTTACTAACCAGNTATGGTCTGTACATCGTTTTAAAAGGTTTAGAATTTATTTAAATNATTATCCCAACAANNACTAAAATAACGGTAAATATACCNATCTTTACNATTGAGTAATTCNAAANCCCTTGAATTAAACCCGTTTTAAAAAATTTTGATTTGTTTTTAGTTTTTGATGGTAATGGNCTCTCNAGGTTTTTAATTTCCTCATTAATTTTTTTTGGCGGCACATCAATCATTTTACAACGCCCGTCAAAACTTGACCCCTCATCTATTGTAAGGCGATAGGTTGCGATATCACCAGTAAGTCGACTGCCATCTATTAAACAAACTTTATTTTCAGCATAAAGATTTCCTTGTATATTTCCCTTATTTGTAATATTAAAAGTTTTAATATTACCTAAAACTTTTCCTGACTTACCAATGACAAAATCTTTTGAAGAAAAAATTTCGCCTTCAAAATAACCATCGAAGTGGACGCTATCCTTAAACCAAATAGTCCCATGTAGATGCACACCTTTTTCGAAATATGAGTCCATAAATTTTTNAAAAAAAGAATATTGAAATATTTTAAATACTACCAAATGTTTTAATTAGTTACAACTATGACAAAATAGCATTAAATAAATTTATAATGAAAGAGATTAGGTTTTTCATGTTTTGTTGAAATGTTATTAATTTATTGGTAGGTTGTTCACCATTTATTTTAACAATTATAGAGGTAGCTGAATGCGCAATGACCGATCTATAAATGAATGCAGAAAAATTAAAATTATCAAAAATTACATCATGCACCCGGCTGGCTCAATACTTATTCAAATGGGTAATACTAAAGTTATTTGCTCCGCAACAATTGAAGAAAAAGTTCCCGGGTTTTTAAGGGGTAAAGAAAGCGGTTGGGTAACAGCAGAATATTCAATGTTACCAGCTTCTACAAACCAGCGAACGCAACGAGAAGCCTCGCGAGGTAAATTATCTGGGAGAACACAAGAAATCCAAAGATTGATAGGCAGGTCTCTGAGATCTGTAATCGATCTAAATAAACTTGGGGAGCGTACTATCTGGCTTGATTGTGATGTTATTCAAGCNGATGGTGGAACTCGTTGTGCTTCTATAACTGGTGCATTCATGGCAGCGGCATTGGCAATGAAAAAACTGAAAAAAGATAAAATTATCGAAGAACTACCTATATTAGATTATGTGGCAGCGATTAGTGTTGGCATTGTTAAAGGAAAAAAACTGTTAGACCTTGAATATTCTGAAGATTCAAACGCTGATGTAGATCTCAATGTTGTGAAAACAGGTTCTGGAGGATATGTAGAGATTCAAGGGACTGCAGAAAAGATGCCCTTTGATGACAAGCAAATGGATGGAATGCTTAAACTAGCTGATAAAGGCATTAAACAACTTATCGCCCTACAAAAAAATNCCGTCGGTGATTTTAAATCTTAATTNAATAATNNTANTTACTTAATTCATTTATTTTTTATNNCTCTAAATCTAAGGGTTAAATATAAGGCTGATGCCAGTCCACCGGAGCCGAATGTCATCCACATCACCATTATTTGGTAACGCACCGCAACTATAGGATCAACCCCTGAAAGTATTTGCCCTGTCATCATCCCGGGTAATGAAACTAATCCAACAGCAAAAAGGCTATTAATTGGAGTAATAAGTGATGCATCAAATGCTATTTGTCTTGCTTTAATAAAGTTCTTTTCCTTCTTAAATTCAGCTTCAAAACGCTCTGCAGCTAAACTAACGGTATTCATGGAGTTGGCAAAAATCATACCAGCAATGGGAACAACAAAATTGGGTTCATACCATGTTTGCATTTTTAATACCAATTGCGTTACCAAGCCCAGTATAATTAANCCTGGAAAAGCTATTGAAATATANACAATAAAATAATTTATCAAATTTTTTTCTTCTAATGATCTAATAGCAATCCAAGCGGAAACGCTAACCATTAATATAATTACTAGGACTATAATTATAGGCTTCTCTATATTAAATATATAAGTAAGCAAATAACCTACTAAAAATAGCTGAAGAACCATACGAGCATTTGCGTATAACCCTACAAATCCTTTAAGTCCCCAGCTAAAAATTATTACTAACAAGAAAGCCGTGGGTATAAATACAAGACTAAGTTCTATAATTGGAATTGTTTGCATTAGTCTTTATTGCAGATATTTGGATCTAGTTTATACAATCGGTATATTTACCTATGATGATTCACACCAATTTTAAGGCATTGGGTTTGTAACTGACAAGAGCTGCAACAAGGAGAAATNGGTTTACATAAATTTTGNCCAAAAGAAACTAAGAGTTCGTTATAAACCTTCCAGAATCTTTTAGGCAGTATTTTACGCAAAACCATTTCAGTTTCATCCGCTGTTTTAGTTTTAATATATCCCCAACGGTTTGAAATTCGATGCACATGTACATCAACACAGATACCAGGTTTATTATGACCAAGAATTAAAGTTAGATTAGCTGTTTTTCTTCCAACTCCCTTAAGTTGAAGTAACTGCTCTAGCTCATCTGGAACTATTCCTGCGAATTTTTCAACTAGTACTCGGCAAATTTCCTTTATAGTTNTTGCTTTGTTCCTATAAAATGCTGCTGGATAAATAGCTTTTTCTATACTTACATTTGAAAGTTTAATCGTTTCTAATGGAGATTTGGTTAAATCAAAAAGCCTCTCCGAAGCAATTTTCGTTACAGCATCCCTAGTCCTTAAGCTAATAATGCAACTTATAAGAACAACAAATGGGTCATTTGTTTTTGCAAACTCTGCAACTATTGGTGTGGGAAATTCACTTGTTACTGATTTCAGTACATTTAAAACCTCAGCAATGTTAAAATTGTTTGGTTTTCCTGCCATATCTATTCAATTTCCTTCATTTGGGTAATTCTTCATAGTAAAAAAGCATTGATTTTGCTAATATAATAAACTTGTTTAGTTATATTACTAATAGAATCAATTAGATAACAGATCTACTTATCATAACTTTAAACTTGGCTTTATAAAAATGCAGCATACCATCTCTGTTTTAATGAATAACCATTTTGGCGTACTTTCCCGAATATCAGGGCTATTCAGCGGTCGCGGATTTAATATTGAAAGTCTTAACGTTGCTGAAACTTCGGATTCTAATATTTCTCGTATGACCATTGTCACTATTGGAGATAAAGCCAAGATCGAGCAAATTACAAAACAATTAAATAAACTCGTTGATGTTATCAAAGTCGTAGACTTAACTGAGGAAAATTTTGTCGATCGGGAAATGGTATTAATCAAAATGAATGCTGAGGCACGTGTCCGTGAAGAAATGTTAAGAATCGTAGATTTGTTCCGTGCCAAAGTAGTAGATGTCAGTTCTTCAACATACACTATAGAAATCACTGGCGATGAAGGTAAGATAAATAGCTTCCTTGAATTATTAAACCCATTAGGAATTAAAGAAATTGTCCGTTCTGGAAGAATTGCTATCGGTCGTGGTAACAAATCACTCACAACTAATTAGAGTTTTCATATAAGGAGAAAAGTTTTGTCTAGGATTTACTACAACAAAGATGCAGACATAAAAAACATTAAGAAAAAAACAATTGCTATTATTGGCTATGGCAGTCAGGGCCATGCCCATGCTCGCAATCTGCATGATAGCGGTATGAAAGTTATGGTTGGTCTTAGAAAGGGCAGTGCTTTTTGGAAGCGAGCTCAGAAAGATGGAATTAAAGTAGTAACTGTCCCTGAAGCAGCAAAACAAGCTGATATTATGATGATCCTTATTCCTGATGATAAACAACGAGAAATGTATGAAAAAGATATTGCTCCAAATTTAAAAAAAGGTCAGGCAATTGCTTTTGGACATGGGTTTAATATACATTTTGGTCAAATTCAACCACCTAAAGATGTAGATGTATTTATGGTNGCGCCCAAAGGNCCTGGTCATCTAGTACGCCGNACCTATGAACAAGGAGCTGGGGTACCCTGCCTAATGGCTATTCATCAAAACCCAACAAAGAATGCTAAAAAAATCGCATTAGCATATGCTAAAGGTATTGGAGGAACACGTGCTGGAGTCCTAGAAACAAACTTTAAAGAGGAAACCGAAACTGATCTTTTTGGCGAGCAAGTTGTTTTATGTGGTGGAGTAACAGAATTGATTCGTTCAGGCTATGACACTCTAGTTGATGCAGGTTACGATCCAAATTTGGCATATTTTGAATGCCTGCATGAGCTTAAATTGATCGTTGACTTAATCTACGAAGGGGGTATCGGTAATATGAGATATTCCATAAGTACTACCGCAGCATATGGAGATGTAACTCGTGGNCCACGTATAATAACTGATGAAACACGTTNAGAAATGAAAAAAATTCTTAGNGAAATTCAAAGNGGAAGTTTTGCTAGAGAATTTATTTTGGAAAACCAAGCAAACCGTCCGATGTTTAATGCTTTACTTCGTAAAGGTAAAGAACACCGTGTTGAACAGGTAGGCGAAAAACTGCGTAAAATGATGCCTTTTGTAGGAAAAAAATTGCAATAAGGATGAATTTCTATGCGTAGTCCTATTGCCAAAGAAGGTTTCATATTTATTATCCCTCTGGCTTTTTTGGCAGCAGTTTTTTATTCACTGGGTTACATTTGGTTGGCCGGATTATTTGAAGGGCTTTTTATTTTCTGTGTCTGGTTTTTTCGGGACCCAGAGCGTACTATTCCTGTAGAGCCTAAAACTATAGTATCACCAGCAGATGGGAAGGTTGTTGAAATAGTCAAAGAGAGCGATAAGTTATTGCCTAATGATAACTATATGCGAATTAGTATTTTTTTAAATGTTTTTAATGTTCATGTTAATCGTATACCCATAGCAGGAAAAGTTGAAGCAACACGTTACAATAAAGGCAAGTTTTTAAACGCTGCTAATCACAAAGCATCTTTAGACAATGAGCAAACTGCAATTCTATTAAACAATGGCACTACCCAAATACTAGTCAAACAAATAGCTGGGCTAATTGCAAGACGCATAGTATGTTACGCAAATAAAGGGGATGAATATAATATTGGGGATCGTTTTGGCTTAATTCGTTTTGGCTCAAGAACAGATATTTTTGTTCCCGAAGGTACGGAAATTAAAGTAAAAGAAGGCGACAAGGTTAGTGGTGCCAGTTCAATTATTGGATACCTAAAATAATTATGAAACAAAAAAAAGGCGTACATATCCTCCCAAGTTTATTTACTACAGGGAATGTATTCTGCGGATTTTATGCATTTGTTGCAGTTTTAAATGAAAATTTCTATCATGCGGCCTGGGCAATAGCCGTTGGTATGATCTTTGACGGGTTGGATGGTCGAATAGCCCGACTAACAAAAACCACCAGCACATTTGGTATGCATTATGATTCTTTGGCNGATATCATNACCTTTGGTATGGCCCCAGCATTTCTAGCCTATGCCTGGGTTCTAAAACCTTTTGGTAGACTAGGTTGGATGGCGGCTTTTCTTTTCTTGTTGTGCGCAGCATTACGTCTAGCACGTTTCAACGTTACAAAATCTGATATTAGTAGCACACATTTTATAGGCTTGCCCAGTCCAGCAGCGGCGGTCGTTGTTGCCTCTATTGTTATTGGTTTTGAAGATTTATTTGCCACCCGAATAAACCCTTTTATTATGGTTATGGTTATCTATGCATTAGCATTTCTAATGGTAAGTAATTTAAAGTATCCAGCCTTTAAAAAATTTAATTTCAATAAAAGAGTGGCCTTTTCCCGTTTCCTATTTATTATTCTATTTATTTACGTTTTAGCAACAATCCCAAGAATAGCTTTGTTTCTCCTTGGCGTCTCATATACTGTGGTTGGTCCTATTTCATTAATATTAAAAAATAAAAATGTGGTTTCAGAAGAAACCACACCACCAGAACCTAACATACAATAAACCTGAAATGTCTTGGATAGATAAACTTAAAGCTGGTATAGGCAAAAAAACCCCAAAGGATGTTGACCTATGGGTTAATTGTAAAAAATGCAAAGAACAAATTTATAGCGAGGAATTAGAAAGCAACCTTAAGGTTTGCCCAAAATGTGGGTATCATTTTCGTCTTGATGCCAAACAACGCATTCATTTATTAATTGATCATGAAACATTTATAGAGCATGACCATAACCTAACAGCATCTGACCCTCTTAAATTCAAAGATACAAAAAAATATAAAGATCGTATTAAATCCACCATTAAAAAGCAATTAAGTAATGACGCAATTATTAGTGGTTCCGGAGAAATGGATGGTATTAGCATCGAATTGGCTGTTTTTGATTTTAGTTTTATGGGTGGTAGCATGGGTTCGGTAGTGGGAGAAAAAATTACACGAACTATAGAAAGGGCAATAGATAACAAGGTGCCTTTAATTATTGTAAGTTGCTCTGGAGGTGCGCGTATGCAGGAGGGNATTTTTTCACTTATGCAGATGGCAAAAACTTCCTCAGCATTACAAAAGTTAGCCTATAATAAAATTCCCTATATATCAATTCTCACCGATCCTACAATGGGGGGCGTCTCTGCAAGTTTTTCCATGCTAGGAGATATTATTTTAGCGGAACCAGGGGCATTAATTGGTTTTGCTGGACCACGNGTTATAGAACAAACTATCAAACAGAAACTCCCAAAAGGATTTCAAAGATCAGAATTCCAACTGGAACATGGGTTAATTGATAATGTTGTAGAAAGGAAAGATTTAAAATCAACGTTAAGCAAACTTTTAAACCTTCTTCAAAATAAAACGGAACAAAAAATAACTAAAGAAGAAGAAAAAATCCCAAAGCTTACCAATCCTCCGGAGGTACTCGGAGCATAAACAGCGAGGCTACCCATCCAATTCAAATATCTAAGGGGTTTCAATTACCATTCGATTTGAAAACGGATAATATTTGAAGCTAATATTCCGTTATCTGTTCCAGTTCCACTTGTAAAATCAGCATGAACATAATTATACATAATACGAGACATGCGGTTTAATTCCCAATTTAGACCTAAAGTTAGGCTTTTTTGCTCACCCCCATTAATACCAGCACTGCGATCGTTCAAATCTAGTTCAGAATAACGCGCAGCTAGCTGAAATGCACCTAGACCTTTTCCTTTTGACCAGTTTTTTTTCCAGTCAAAATTTTCTTTTGGCTTAAACCTAGTAATCACTCCCTTTTTAGGGGAATAGTGACGATTCTCTCCTGTAAGATACCAGGTTCCTTGAATATAAAATGAATCCAATTGTCCATTTGTGGGGCCATCCCTATTAACATCAGTAAATGCATATTCACCCTGAAAGCTTAGCTGATTCCAGTTGAATGCACCTTCTAGTCCAATAATATCAAATTTACGAGAGGGTATAATACCTGTACTAATTAATGTATTTGTAATTTCAGTATCACGTGCTCCATTAAATGTTATTTTATTCTTTGTCGATTTTTCATGACTCCAACTTATTCCTAAATGAATCCATCTCTTACCATCATCGGAGTAATAAGGTGCACCAGAAATTCTGCTTGTAATATTCCAGTCACCATCCATCCTAAATTCTGGAGGGTTTTCACTGGTTTCTTTATTTATAAAAATGGCCCAGTTTAGCCTTTTATTCAAAGCATTATTGTAAACAGAAAAACCTGTATTTCGTGTTTTAAAAAAAGTATTTGCTAAAGAACGCTCAATAAAAGTTAGGTAATTTGAACTGGTTAGTGAATCTATGGATGCAGGCCTTTTAAAATGACCAACTTGTAAATTACCTAACACAGGAATACGAATTATTCCAANATACATATCCTTGAAGGCCACCCCATTACTACCATCACCAACATCTATATCAAATTTAAATTTCATGATTTTATTCAACAAACCAGCCATAAAAAAACGAACGCGACGAAATCGAGATCCGTTTTCCTGCTGGCCAATTGCAGATTTAAATATGTGAGACTCACTGAATAATCCCCAATCGTGTTGAATGCGTCCACCCACTTGGAATCGAAATTGATCATCACGGGTACGCATTTTGAATCCATTTTTATAATAAGCAATTATTTCCTTTTCGCCTTTTCTGTATTTTGATTTTTCTAGCCTTTCTAATTTTTTCAACCTTTCTTCTAATTTTTTAATCCGCTCAGTTTCACTCGTGCCAGATTCAGCAATATTTAAACNAGCTAAACTGAATAAAAATAATGCTAAAACAAATATCTTCTTAATCATTTATTTTTCTATTTAAAAATAATTTTGATTTTAAATGGTNAGGANCATTAAAGCATAATGATTTTTNCTAAACCATATTTAAACATTTCAGTTTAGCTAGATTATGAATCTAAAAATATTATATTTTGTTTAACTTACGGTAGGATGAATATTTACTATGATTGTTTAAGCGGGATAAATATTTTAAACGTACTCCCTGTTCCTAGAAAACTCTCGACAGACAACTGACCACCATGAGCTAAAACCGTATGCTTGACAATGGATAACCCTAACCCGGTACCACCAACTTGAGTTGATCTTGCTTTATCAATACGATAAAAACGCTCAAAAATTCTATGTTTTTCTAATGTTTCTATACCAATCCCAGAGTCACGAACCTCTAATACGGCATTTTTTCCTTCGTTGTACAAACGCAACCATACTTTACCATGTTTTGAGTTATATTTTATGGCATTATCTATAAGATTATTAACAGATTGGAATAGTGCCTCTCTATCACCCAAAACCTCCAAAGACATATCAAATTCTTCATATTCTATAGATATACGTTTTTCTTCACTTACTGGATGGAGGGCTTGAATAGAGTCATTGACAACATCCCTTAAATCTATACATTCTCTTATTAAATCCATTTTCACTGTCTCTAAGCGCGAAAGCGAAAGCAAATCAGTAACAATATTTGAAAGGCGCAAAATTTGATTCATCGCTTTGGTAATAAAAATACGATGATTTTCTATAGACATTTCATTATCGTCAATGACTGTTTCTAATAGACCGCGGGCTGCAGTAATTGGAGTTTTTAATTCATGGGATACATTGGCAACNAAATCCTTCCTAATTGTTTCCAAACGTTCCAATTCAGAAACATCGTATAAAACAGCAACAACTCCAACTAGCTCTCCAGAACCATCTCTAAATGGTGAAGCATGAACATCAACAATTTGATCTTTAGATTTCTTAACCGTTTTGTATTTCTTTCTGATTTCAGTTTCTTCATTTAAGGCTAAGGAAAAAATCTGACAAAACTCTTGTAAATGGGTCGTCTCCCAGATTTTTCTATCCATATCTACGTTATTTGAAATACCAAGAATCCTTTTTGCCGCTTCATTAAGGTGTATAATATTTTCATTTTTATCAACAGCTACAACGCCTTCAACCATTCCAGCTAAAATCGCCACCAGTTTATTCTTTTCCAATATAATGGTCTCTAAACGTTCACTAGAGTTTTTTGCCATTTTATTTAAAGCCTTAGCTAGCGATCCAATCTCATCTTTTCTGTCAATAGAAATTCGTTGATCATAATTTCCTTCAGACATATTTTCCGCAATAGTAGTCATAGCAGTTAGGGGTTTAGCAAATCCACGTGCAACAAAAAACCCTAAAAGTAACGCTACCAATATAGAAACACTCATGGCAAAAAGGACAAGCGTATGAATTCGAGACAGTCGTTCATCAATTACTGATAGAGGAAGTGAAGTTCTAACATAACCAATTAATTTATCATCCTTCATTACAGCTAAGGCGTAATACATCATATTATTTTTAATTGTATCGCTGAATCGAGTCGTTATACCTTGACCATGAGAATGAGCGGCAAGAATTTCAGGTCGATTACCATGATTATCCATAGCTTTGGGATCTTTCTGAGAATCAGCAAGGACCCTACCGTTAATATTAATGACAGTGAATCGGGTATCTATTTTTTTCCCTAAATTTTTTATACGATCCTGAATTTTAATATTAGAAGAATTAGAGAGTAATTCTAAAGCTATATTCTGAAGGAAGGTTGCACGAAGATATAAAGATCTTTCAATTTCACTAAGTGTTTCTTCTTCTACTTGTTTTGAAATAAGAATCCCAACAATGGAAATAGAAAGNAATATAAGAACAACATAACCCGAAAAAAGNTTCCATAAAATTCGAGAACGAAGCAATTAAAGGCTCCCGTCTTCACGAAAACGATATCCTACGCGATNTATGGTNTCAATCAAATCTCGATGCTTTTCGAGCTTTTTGCGGATAGAAAGTATATGAACATCGATATTTCGGTCAATAATAAAAGTATCATCAGGCGACACTTTATTTAATAGTTGTTCGCGTGTGAATACTATACCCGGTTGCGAAGCAAGAAAATATAAAAGCTTAAATTCAATTGCTGTAAAGGTTACTTTTTTATTTTTTAACCGGACTTCATGGCGACGATAATCAATAACTAAATCTTCAAAGGTAATAACTTCTTGCGTTTGATCTTCCTTCAGTTTACCTCGACGCAAAACTGACTTTACCCTTGCAGTAAGTTCCCGTGGACGAAAAGGTTTGGTTACATAATCATCAGCACCTAGACCAAGGCCTAATACTATATCGCTTTCCTCACCTTTTGCGGTTACCATTATTATAGAAATAAAACTCGTTTTAGCTTCGCCTTTCAATCTCCTGCAAATTTCTAAACCATCTATACCTGGAATCATCAAGTCCAGTAAAACTAATTCGGGCATAATTTTTTGTATCAAAGCCAACCCTTCTTCTCCGTCCAAAGCAGAATAGACCTCAAAACCCTCCTTTAAAAGGTTATATTCAATAACCTTTAAGATATCTGCTTCATCTTCAACTATGACTATTTTAGCTTTTTTCATCTTTTATACCCCGTGAATATCTTAAGAGTATATTTTAATTTATNTTTATTAATTTTATATAAAGAATGAATTTATTACAGGCAGGCAAAAAGAGAATANTAAGAACTCATGAGAAGTTTAAAAAAAACTTAATTTTGAATACCTCTTTGAATACGATAAGGAATATAAGANAATATTATTTGAATGCAAATTAGAAACTTTAAAAAATAGTTTCACATTATTTCATCAAAATTTTATTAGATATCCAACCTAACATCCCAAACTTTTCACAGCATCTTCAATAGACACTGCTACACAACTAAATATAGGTGTATCTTCCTTAACATACCGACTGCCTTCTGTTTCACGTAATTCTTGAACAAGATCAAGGAAGTCATCAGGCGAGTCTGTTTCAAACGCCACTACAAACTCATAATCATCAATACCAAAGCAGTATGTTGTGTTCAATTTAACAGAAGGGTACTTATTTCCAACATAAATATGTTCGTCCATGATTCCCTGACGAGTGAACTGAGTCAGAAGATACCATTCTCGTGTTTTTACGAAGGGATAAATAAAAAGATATTTAGCCTTTCCTGGAATTATATGTGTTCTATCTTCTTCATGCTCTGGATTAATAAAATCCATATACATGGAGCGTTTAGTCATAGAAAGATAAGAATGCGATATATTAAGATATTTCCCTAGGCCAGTTTGATATAGTCGTGTAGTCATACTTTGAAACTCTTCCATGCTGTAACAGATTCTCCAAGTCATAATATCCGTATCACCACGCAAACCAACCATGGAATAACAAAGCAGAATCATGTCAGAAGAATTATCATATTCTTCTAATACATCTATAAATTCTTGCATTCCTTTTTCACGTTCATCCTTTGGAAGGCGGCGAAAAGCAGGATCAAGNTTNTAAAANGTGAAGCTAACATATTGACGACGAGTAGGTGTTTCATCAGAATTGGCTTTTTGCTCCGCTTCCCGTTTTTGTTTAGCAGCCTCCATAGCCGCGCCTTCCCTCTCTTGCCTTGCTCGAGAAACCACTTCATCATCAATTAATGTAAGACTTTTGTCTTTAGCATATTGCTCGATTCCTCGAACAACACTTTTACGCACGAAAAAAGGTACATTTTTCATACGGGTCTGAGCCTCATCGGTCCAATCCAGCTCGAGCGCGGGCATAAATTCTTCTAATTCTTTGTCATCAATGCTCATAATTAGATCTCAAATAGAAAGGTTTTCGATTGGAATATTATAAACAAATCTTCATAATAATCAAAGCCTTTGCTATCTATTAATAAATGCTATATATCTAATACATATTTAAATAATATAAATAGACTCTTAAAAGAGAGCAACAAATTGGATTCAAGCAATAAATAATTCTGATATAAATAATAAATCGTTTTATTTCAATACTTTAAATATTGATATCTCAACAAAAAACTAGGTAATAGGTTTTTTTTTTGCTCGTTTCCTATTTTATGTGTGTTGGGAAGGCATATTACTCCTAAACCACCCTGTCAATTTAGTTCAAGACCTCAGATTTTAGAACAAATTTTCCCAACCATTCCCCGCCTGATTTTTAAAAATTTTATTCGCTTTAATCCTTTAATTACCCAGCAGGAGTAAGCTGGGGAATACTTGGAAGTTTTTTCCATTTATTAAAATAATAGTTTATACGGCCATCTTTTGTAGGGTAGATTTTTGAATATTTTTCATTACCTTGATCATCTTTTTCAACAATCACAATATTTTTATCAAGCACTTGTGTAGATTTTGAAACGTATAAAAATGTATAGGGTTGATCAAGCGCAACCAGCCTATGCAACTCCCTCGCCATTTTAACTTGTTTAGATCGGTCGTACTCTTTTCGGATACGGGTTATTAGTTGGTCTACTTGAGGATTTTTATAGCCGACAAAGTTTAGTTGGTTAGGTCCTGCTTGACTGGAATGCCATATTTGATAAAGATCTGGATCGGTACCCATACTCCAACCCAAAATCAACGCATCATATTTAAGCGGATTTACAAAGTCATTTAAAAAAACAGCCCATTCAAATAATTGGGTATTACATTTAACGCCTATCTTGCGCCAACTTTCCTGGACTATAGTAAGTATATTTTTTCGAATAGAATTACCGCTGTTGGTAATTAAATTAAACTCAAAATGTTTACCCTCTTTTTCAAGCCACCCATCAGCGTTTATTTTCCAGCCCAACGTGTTTAAAATTTTTAATGCGTTGGTGGGATCATAGGGTAATGGTTTAATATCAGGGTCATACCATTCGGTTATTTTAGGATAAGGTCCAGTAACCCTCTCGCCTTCCCCGTAAAGCAAATATTTAATTATTGGATCAATATCGATAGCCATACCAAGAGCTGTTCTTATTTGCGGATCGGCAAAAAGTGGATTGCGAATGTTATAACCTATATATGAATAGAAATAACCAATACTTGAGAAACTTTGAAATTTATTCTCTTTTGAAAACCGAGATACCTGGTGAGGCTGAACAGAATAATTATCTACTGCTCCTGTATAAAATTCCATTTCCTGGGTCAAAGCATCCGGTATAACCCTCATTATATAGTCCTTGTATTCGGGTGTTCGGTCCCAATAATTATCATTTCTCACAAGTTCTATAGCTTCATCTGATTTCCACCTCCTAAATTTAAAAGGGCCTGTACCAATTGGGTTTCTACCAAATTGGCTATCCCGCATAATAAAATTTTCAGGGTCACGACCACGTAGCCTTGCCTCATCTTTAAGTATTTTTTCTTTTAAAAGGTGTTCTGGTAAAATACCCATTGTCCATGATCCAATAGCGGATGAAAATAGACGCTTATAAACAAACTTGATTTTATGAGGTCCAATTATCTTAGCGGATTTAACAGGCTCATAATCAGATTTTCTCGGCGATGTTCCTTTTGGGTTTATTATAGATTTATAGGTAAACAAGACATCACCAGAATCAAATTTATGTCCATCGTGAAATGTAACATCATTACGAAGATTAAAAATAATGACGGGATTATGTTCAATAACTGGCAGGATATTCTTTAATTGACTTTCTATTTTTGATTGATGTTCTGGGTTCTTTGCTTTTATATATTTTTGATATGGAAAT
>PBKP01000013.1 GCA_002721515.1 Nitrospina sp. | reverse complement strand
GCCGTAGATAAAAAAATTATTGAAGAAGAAACAATTAAACCTACAGGGCAAAAAGGTCTTCCCGATAAAAAAATGCCATCTTTTTTTGTGGAAGAAAAAATGATAAGCGAAAAAAATATTGATACAAATATGGATGATATTGATTTAATGCAAACCCAAAAAACAACCCCATCAGAAGAGGAATCTAATCCATTTTTCGACCCAAATGCCAACAACAACCTAAACAGGAATAACGACACAAAATTCATTGCATCTGAAAAACTAAATGATATTTATTTTGCTTTCGATCAATACAATATTGATGATTCGGCAAAAAAAATTCTCCTTAAAAATGCAGAGTGGCTTAAACTAAATCCTCTCCTAAAGATAAAGTTGGCAGGTCATTGTGATGAGAGGGGAACCAATAATTATAATATCGCTTTAGGTGAAAGGCGTGCTCTTTATGTAAAAAAACAACTCGCATTTTTAGGCATAAGTGAGAATAGGTTGCTTCCAATCAGCTTTGGGGAGGAAAAACCAACCTGCTGGGAAAGCGAAGAGAAATGCTGGAGTAAAAATCGTCGTGTTCAATTTTTAATGATTTCAGATTGATCAATTTGGGAATAATTCCTGATTGATCAAATTGGGGAGGGGGGGAATCCCGGCGAAAAGCTAGCGCCTTCCATATAAGCAGCAGTAATAATACTACTGCTGTCTCCTCCGGATAGCCGGGTTCCCTTGCCCCAAGATTACAAGTGGCATTAAATATCATTAGGTTCTCGTTTCGATCCCGAGATCTTAAAGCATAACCTCTGGGGCAAGGCTGTGGTCATGTGCTTCAGGATTATTTTTAACGTAGAGTTGTGGCAGGTCGCTGGTACCAAACTTTGTGATGTAGAGGAAAACATGTTCCCGCGCGTTAATTCGTAGAGCCCATGGCCCGAAATCCTCCTGATAAAACCTTTCGTACCGTGACATTGCATCTTCCGTCGTCTGACCCGATTCGGGGGTATAATAGTAATCAAGTGCCAGATCGTGTTCTGGATTTACTTTAACATCGATCTTATATTCATCGGCCTGATACATTACAGGGGCATTTTTATAAAGAACGAAAAAATACATTTCGACAGAGGGTATCCGGTGCTGGTTTTCTAAAAGGAATCGTCTCGTGTCTTCGGCTTCCTCTTCCGTTTCCGAAGGGAACCCATAAAAACACATAACATGACTCCAAATACCAACCCGCTTTGCTTGTTCGAGGTTGATCTTTGCAGCCTCAATATCCGTGTCTTTTTTAACAAGTTTAATGATGCGCTCATTCGCCGATTCTAATCCGTAGTAGAGAGAACGACAGCCCGACTTATGGGCCATATCCCACATCTCGGGTTCCAGTAATTGTGATTCAAATCTTATGAGTGTTGTCCAATAAATATCCAGTTCACGTTCAACCATCATCGGCGGCAACTTGATGAACAACGCAGGGGGAAAAGATTCATCAGTAAACATAAAATGCTTGGCGTTGAGTTTGTTTTTTAAGTACTCGAGCTCATCCAAGATCTGATCTGCGTGTTTAGCTCGAAACTGGTCAATGTAACCAGCCCCATGGTCACAGAACGTGCACTTTCCCCAATAACACCCTCGCGTGCCTAGATAAGGAACCAATTTTTCAGGCGAGAAATATTTATCCCATGGCATACCATCAAAGTCTGGCGGTGGCAGTTGATCAACTCTTTCCTGGTAAGTCTCGTTGACATGCATCTGCCCTTCCTCATCTTTATAAATAAGGTTTGAAACCTCACTCATCTTGCGTTTTCCAGAAAGCGCCTCTACTAGCCATACCATTGCATGCTCACCTTCATAGGTAATCATCGAATCGAATGCCTTGCCAAAGAAATGAGGTTTCTTGGCAAATTCATCTTTTAATCTGGTAATGATATTACCTCCCACCGTTACATGGATATCCGGAAAAGCTTCTTTGATCAAGGTGGCAAAAGTGATCCCTGACATCAACTGCACAGGGGTCCCTATCGAGATGCCTACTACTTCTGGTTTTTGTTTTTTAATGGATCTTAAAACCAATTGTCTACAAATATCTGCATACACATTGACTTTGTTATCAAAAGGCACCTTCAATAAATCTTCGGAAACCCAGGGGCGATATACATTAAGGTTACTCTCAATAGGATAGAACTGGATACTCGCGGGGAAGTAGGCAACAGACACATATTCCATTACTTCACGAAAAGCGTTGAGTGCCCATTCCGATTTTTCCACTTCATAGAATTCCTCACTACGCATGATTTCCTTGGCGCGACCCACCTTCTGGATATGGTAATCGAGGTCGATGTACTGATAATCGCTGAGCATTTGTTTCAACTCGCGGTCTTCTTTGCTTAAATTTGTTTCATTTCTTTTTAGCTCTTTGAGACGATCCTGAATTTTACCTTTTACAAAAAGCAAAAATCCCGGTGTAAAAATATGGTCATACATTTCCACGTTGATGTCTTTGAGAACGGTTTCAATACCGCTTTGACGCAACACGGCCGCAAGACTTGGCAGCGCCAAATAGGGGGCTGTCGGCACCCATTCCGGTGGAAAGATCAACATGACCTTTTTCATAAAATATTCCCTCGATAAAATCTAATACACGATANGCTATATNGTATCATAAAATANTTNCAGAATTNAGATCCNNGANNAATCTTCGCAAATANTNAGAAATTTTNGCNGNNCTTNTATTAAGNTTTTGGAATCTAANAGGTTAATGCTAACATATCTGGCATNTNNTAAATANANNNAATGAAAATTCGGGGTNTTCCTANGGCCNCNATGNTATAACGCNGNATTNAAGAAAATGGAGCAAAAANNAANTCATGTCNCAAACTGAAACNACTGCAGAAGTAAAAGCCAANATACTNCTNGATGAAGCAAANCTNGCATTTTCNGAAACNTCCGAACGTAAGGACACCGCCGGTGATCGNAAACCTGACGGATCGGCNTGGGAGGAAGGCCGNATGGAAGGTGAATANGATGAATCNGATTANCANAANATTCTNGANCTNCAAATGAANGCNGCNNTNGTCTGCGANGANCATCCGGAANTGGAAGANANAACNGCTNANCTNTTTGAATCCATTAANGAGACNAATGNTGANGAAGTNCTCCAAACGGTNCTNNCTGATNAAAATATTATGGTATTGAGTAAAGCNGCNGTNACNACATTNATACTNAGGTTNCCAACNGTCCANTCNTTCGTAAANAAAGGNCATCCTCTNGTTCTNGCNATGGATGAATANATGCTGGAAAATGCNGANGCNCAAAATTGGCANGATTATAACAANATCGCNCNGGAGCAAGGCTGGCTTANCAAATANNNTTAATTTNNACTAANCCAATTNTNNANANCNATGAANTTTCGCTANCAACTTGCAAAGAAAACCTTTAAGGGGAAGAAAATAGTTGAGAGAGGTGTAGAGGATCTTATTTCCGAAGACCAGCGAGGAAACGATTCCAGCGCCGATATTCCAAGCCCACTTAGTCTTGATAAAGAGGCTATCACTCCGGTGGAACCAGAAGAACCGAAAGAAGTTTCTAGACGCGACTTATTTTCGTTCGATAAGTTAGGCGATTTTGCCGAAGCCGTTGAAGAAGACCGAAAAAAACAACCTACGAAAAAAAATAAAAAAGGACCTACTGAAGAAGAAAAGGAAAAGCTGGAATCTGATATAGTCGATGCTGTCACTGAAGAAGAACCTTCTGAACCCATTTCGGAGAAAGGAGAGCCTTCTACACCTGGATTTTTCAAACGCTTCGTTTCTGCATTCAAGCCGGATCCTCTTCCATCAGATCTTGAAGAGACAGACATAAACAAAAAAAACCAAGAAAAGGTTCTTTCAGAAACGACAGACTCATCCGAACAAGAACCTGAGACTGAAAATAATATATTTGCCCTAGAAGAAGGCGAAGAAGAGGACCCCGAATACGACCGGCGGAATTTAATGCGGCAAGGGTTTCATTTCTTTGCCAAGCCTGCAATTGAAAATGTTCAATCAAAAATTGATCATGTCAACAAGGCCGTAGACAAAATCACCAAAAGAGTTCCGGTTTTAAGACCCCCAGGCGCAATAACTGAAAAAGCATTTTTGCAGGCCTGTTCTCGATGCGACGAATGCATTAACGCCTGCCCAAAAGATGCGATTCAAAGAGCGCCCAAAAAAATGGGATTTCTCATTCACAATACCCCTTATATTGACCCAATGCGCAACCCTTGCGTAATGTGCACTGACCTGCCTTGTATTCCTGCTTGCCCTGATGGTGCATTGTTACCTGTTCAGGAATTAACTGACGTTAGTATGGGTTACGCAATTCTCGACAAAAAGAAATGTCAAGCCTATGGGGATACATTTTGTCAGCAATGTGTGATCGATTGCCCTGTTTCAGGAGCAATTCACCAGGTTGATAACAAACCAATAATTGACAAAAATATTTGTACAGGTTGTGGTGTCTGCATGCGCTCCTGCAGCACTGTAAACATTCCTCTGGCCATAAAAATTAAACCACAAATGGTCATCGATTATCAGCGGCATAAAAAACAATTGGAAAAGGAAAGAGCCCGCATAGAAGCTGAGCGACTTGAAAAAGAGGCNCAAGCTGAAAAACAACAGAGGGAAGAGACCGAAGGCGAAGAAAACATACAAAATATCGAATCATAAAAATTTACTGATTTTACACCTATTTATAGCTTGCAACTCTCCTCTTATTTCAGTAAGTTAGCCCCTTTGCCCTTTCAAACTTTGACAGGCAAAATTAATAGCTAAAAACTAAAGGTCATAAATGAGCAACGAACTTCAAAGAACGCATCATTGCGGAGAATTATCCGAAAAAGATATCGATAAGAAAGTTACTCTTTGCGGATGGGTGCACACACGTCGAGACCATGGCGGATTAATATTCGTCGATCTTTGGGATAAGTATGGATTAACCCAAGTAGTATTAAATCCACAAATTGATCAATTAGCGCATGAACATGCGCAATCAATTCGTGGTAATTTCGTAATTGGTGTTGTGGGAACAGTGCGTTCACGCCCAGATGACATGGTCAACCCAAAATTAAAAACGGGAAAAATTGAAGTCTACGTTGATGAGCTGAGTATACTCAATCGATCTAAAACTCCGCCTATCTCTCCCTGGGAGCCCCAGGATACTTCGGAGGCACTGCGTTTAAAGTATCGTTTTTTGGACCTTCGTGGAGTGGAGTTACAGAAAAATTTAAAGATGCGTTACGATATTACTCGCACGGTCCGCAATGTGTTGGACAGCAATGGCTTTATGGAAATAGAAACACCAATGCTGACCAAGAGCACCCCTGAAGGGGCACGTGACTACCTGGTTCCTAGCCGGCTAAACCCACAAAGTTTTTATGCACTGCCTCAGTCTCCGCAATTATTCAAACAGATTTTAATGGTTTCGGGAATGGATAAGTATTTTCAAATCGTTAAATGCTTTCGTGACGAAGACTTAAGACAAGACCGACAACCTGAGTTCACTCAGATCGATATTGAAATGTCTTTTGGCAATGAAAAAATACTTTTTGAAATAATTGAAAAAATGATGGCGGCAATTTACAAGGAAGTATTGAATCAAGATATTGCTACTCCATTTCCAATCTTGAAATACCAAGAGGCAATAGACCGTTTTGGAACGGACAAGCCAGATATGAGAATTGATATGGAAATTGTAGATCTGGCAGAGATTGTCCAAGGCACAAAATTTAAGGTTTTCGCTGATGTTTTAGAGTCTGGCGGACAAATTCGAGCTTTGAACATAAAAAATAGTGCNGACTCTTTATCCAGAAAAGCGCTTGATGATTTAACAGAAATCGCCAAAACATATGGTGCGAAAGGAATGGCCTGGATTAAAGTTCAGGAAAATGAATTGCAATCTCCCATTATCAAGTTTTTTGAACAGGAAATGCTCGACCGCATGCTGGAGAAACTAGAAAGCAAACCAGGTGATACGGTCGTATTTATTGCCGACACACCAAAAATTGTCGCNGATGCATTGGCCCATTTACGTCTAGCAGTCGCGAAGCTATTAAATCTTGTCGATGAATCGAAGAACGCTTTTATCTGGGTGACTGAATTTCCACTGGTAGAATATGACGAAGCAGAAAAAAGACATAATGCGATGCATCATCCATTCACCGCACCTCGAGAGGAAGATTTAGACAAGTTTGAGTCGAACCCAAGGTCCATCAAGGCTCGTGCTTATGATTTAGTTTTAAATGGTAACGAAATTGGTGGAGGTAGTATTCGTATTCACCAAAAGGAGGTGCAGGAAAAAATGTTTAAACTCCTCGGCATCGAAAAAGAAGAAGCGGAAGCAAAATTTGGTTTTCTACTTGATGCCCTACAATATGGGGCCCCCCCACATTGCGGCATTGCCATGGGGTTAGATCGAATTGCCATGCTATTAACAGGCGCTGATTCGATTCGCGATGTGATCGCTTTTCCAAAAACCCAGAAAGCCACCTGTATGATGACGCAAGCCCCCTCAAAAGTGGATAAAAAACAGCTAAAAGAACTAAAGCTAAAGGCTGATTTAAGCTAGCTGTCATTTCCTATTGAAAGAAAAACTATATATTTTTTCTCTTTCTCTTTGTGCTACTCTCTATTTATTATTCTCTTTATAGTTAAAATGTCTTTAAACGAAAAAACAAAAAAATTAAGATTATTGATTCAAAATATGGATCGTGCCCTTGTCGCCTTTTCGGGTGGAGTGGATAGCAGCCTGGTTCTTTCTATCGCTCAAGGTATTTTAGGGACTAATGTTCTTGCCGTCACAGCTCACTCAGATAGCCTACCCAGTCGAGAGGTAACAGCTTGTCGAGATTTGGCTAAAGAGATTGGTGCGGAGCATCTATTTATAAATACCAAAGAGATGAGCAACCCAAACTATTTGGCAAATCCNGCCAATCGCTGTTATCACTGTAAGAGTGAGTTGTATTCTTGCTTGAAAAAGATAGCATTTGAAAAANAATTTCCATTTATTCTAAATGGAATTAATACAGACGACCTGGGTGATTACCGACCGGGGATTGATGCGGCCCGTGAAAATGAGGTAANGAGTCCACTGGTCGAAGCAGGGTTTAATAAACAGGATGTTCGCAAACTGGCTCGTCAAATCAACCTTTCTATTTGGGACAAGCCTGCTATGGCCTGCCTATCATCACGCATTCCCTACGGCGAACCCGTGACCTCCCAAAAGCTTAAGATGGTAGAAAAAGCTGAAGACTTTTTGCTTTCTATAGGTTTCAAACAATTACGAGTGCGGCACTTTGGCGAAACTGCCAGGATTGAATTGGGACAAAAAGAAATCTCCAATTTTACAGCGAATATTAAAAATAAAGTGAATGAGAAGTTTGTAGAACTGGGATTCCAATCGGTCTACCTTGATCCAAAAGGTTATCGGATGGGTAGCCTAAACGAAACACTTCAAGAAAAAAATAACTATGTTTAACGTTCAATTACGACCAGAAGTGAGAAAAGAATTAAAAGACCCGGATGGTTTTGCCAGTGGCTTAGGAATCGTTTACACAGGACTTACAATTACGATGGCAGGAGTTGTAATGATGTTGATTCTGTATTTTAACAAACCAGAACATGTCCTTCATCCCACTTGGCTATTGTTCATCGGCCTTAGCACCGTTGCTTGGGGAGAAATTAAAAAAGCCCGATGCAAATAGCCGNTTTAGGCTTTATAGCAAAAGATTTTTTTTAAAAGAACTTACNTAGTCCTGTTATCACCAATATAAAAATAGGACAACAAACTATTCCGCTAACTCCTTAGAGCGGAGGGTAGCCTTTTCTACAGCATTCATCAAGGTGGCACGGAGACTCCCTTTTTCAAGAGCATGTAACCCGGCAATAGTCGTTCCACCCGGCGAGGTGACGCGATTTTTCAATTCTCCAGGTGATGTTCCTGTCTCTCTTACTAACAAGGCAGATCCGAGGACCGTTTGAATAGTTAATTCGTTGGCCACGCTTCTTGATAGTCCCATTTTCACCCCTGCATCCGATAATGCTTCTATGATCATAAAAATATATGCAGGACCGCTTCCACTCAAGCCCGTAACTGCATCGATTTGGTCTTCAGGAACTTCTACCGTAAGACCCACAGACTGAAAAATTGCGTGTGAAATTTTTAAATCTGTTTTTCCTACTCCCTTGCCAGCAGTTATCGCAGTAGCTCCTTCTAATACTACAGAAGGGGTGTTCGGCATAGTTCTAACAATACTCAGTTTCTTCTTTTTACCATTGCTCAAGGCTTGTTCAATTTGTGAGACAGGAACTCCAGCAGCAACCGATATCACTAGTTTTTTTGAATCTACATGTTCGGCAATATCCTTCAAGACTTGACGAATAATTTGCGGTTTAACGGCAACAATTACGANATCTGTTTTTTCCACCAGATCAATATTNTCCTTGATTACCTTGATTTTATGTTCAGAAATCAAAAAAGATTGCCGGCTTTTGTTCGGTTCAGAAACAAGGATATTGGACCCATTAATCAAAGAAGATGAAAGCATCCCTTTAATAATAGCTTCAGCCATNTTTCCACCACCAATAAATCCTATCTTTTTATTTTTTAACACAAAANTATTCTCCTTTTTTGATTGCTTTACTCAACTTAAAACAACAATATTTATTTTGCTAACGGAATCCAAAAATAGCGGTTCCAATTCGAACTATTGTTGCCCCTTCTTCTATCGCCACCTCATAATCGCCGGTCATACCCATAGATAATTCATTAAGTTCAATTCCGTTTAAATTTAAGCTTTGGCATCGATCCCTTAACAAACGTAATTCGGAAAAATATTTACGTGAATTTTCCGGGTTCGGGTCTTTCGGCGGAATTGTCATTAAGCCCTTTATTCGAATCCCCTTTAATTTTGCAAAAACAGAAAGTTGGGCTATCAACTCAGAGGGTAACATGCCAAACTTTGATTCCTCACCAGAAATATTAACTTGTAGTAGAACGAGTTGAATTATGTCCTGACTTTCACAATAGCTAGATATTTTTTCAGCAAGAGATAAACTATCTACCGAATGAATCAGGTCAAATTTAGAATCAAGATATTTGATCTTGTTTTTTTGCAGGTGGCCAATAAAATGCCATCCCACATCTCGAAGGTTGACATCATCTATTTTATCTGCCGCTTCTTGAATTTTATTTTCACCGAAGTATTTTGCCCCGGCTTTATAAGCTGTAATAATATTTTCCGAAGACACCTGTTTAGAAACCGCGACAAGCTGAATGGAATCAGGGTTTCTTCCAGCTTGCCTAGCTGCTTTGCTGATTCGACGTTTCACTGACTTGAGGTTATCAGCTATCAATGGAGTAGCCCGTTAAAGAAATGATCAGTAAAGCGCTCGTGTTCTTCGTTTGCTAATCCTTATTCGAATCACAGAGTCTTTTATACCCACCAGAGATAAACTAGACGCGCCTAACTCTAATAATCTTGCTCGAACTGCTTCTAATTTCTCACCTTTTACAAAATATTTGATCATTTTCATAGCATAAAACCAGTTTAGGTATGTTGGCTGTCTTCGACAATGAGGAATACTTAATTGCGGCTTTAGCTCTCTTGGTTGGCTGGCAATAGTAATTTATGCCAGTTATTTTTTTCCCAGTTACATGCATCTTTAAAATTCCGATATTCTTTTTCCTTCTTTTTGAACTCCGGGTGATGACTCTGCCAGGATCCATTTCTCTTATAAGACGGAGCAAACTGGTGACACATTTCATGGTAGAGAGTAAACTCTAGAACATAGAAAGGAACAAAGCTCTGTTTCAAACGAGGGTGAAGACGAATTAGTTTTTTGTTCTCATCGTAAGATCCATAACAGAAACCTCTCTTATTTTTGGTTTTTACATCACGTCCCCATTTAACTGAAGCCTGAATCTTTCCGTTAAAATATTCTTGATTGAGCCTATCAAACATTGCATCTATATCTTTTTCACCCTCTGGTATATTTTGTTCAATGGATCTAGACTCAACTTCAGACAGTCTTTGACTCTCCGCATAATCTTTCATTAACGCTTTGATAGAGTCGGAGATCTGATTCTCTTTTTTTATTCTGCTTAAAACTTTTTGAGTTAAATTTTCCAGTACCGCAGATTTAGGCTGAGCGAATAAATCGAAATAAGTTTCATTAAAAATTTCAACTTTCACGGTCGGTTCCTCGGGGCTAATTCTTAATTGACCAACATATTCCATATTATTTTTTTTAAGCGTAAACATTCGGGTCAACTGAGAAGTTTCCTGGTTACCTTTTCGGTTATCACCTATAATCAACTTCCCAAAAGCAAAGGTTTTTAAAAGGTTCTGAACTGGTATTCGTATTTGATTCATCAGGTAAGCCGTTAGAAGAGTTAAATTATTTCAATAGCATTAAGCTACTGAAATACTACCTCAGGATAGCCAAAAAATCCAATAAAATTAATCATTTACAGGCTTTACAAATTTTTTAATTTCCGATACTGTGTTAAACATGAAAATACTAAAAATTTTTATAATCCTATTCTTTTCTTTTTCCTGTTCGACTGGTATCGAGTCGAGTCGAAAGGAAAACAAATTTGATCTAAAGTCGGATATTGATCTATTTTTATCCACTAATGATTCAGATATAGAAATAAAAATACTCAATCGACTTAAAGTCCAAAAAGTGTCTCACGCATCCATAAAAACCCTTTTAACACAACGGAACAGCTCCATTCCAGGAAAACGTGGTCTACAAAAAGGATTAAAATTTAAGACCCAAGGAAAAGATTATTCATACGCTTTATATCACCCTGAAAAAGGTAATACTCCTTTGCCTTTGGTTATTGTTTTACATGGAATGGGAGGCAGCGGTGATAATACAGTTGCTAAATGGGCCAAGAGACTGAACGATGAATTTATTGTTCTTTGTCCTTCTTATCCTATGGGCGCGTGGTGGGCGCGTCCAGCAGAAGATATGGTTTTAGCTTTATTAGATCATATTCGTGAACAATATAATGTCGATGATAATCGAGTTTTTCTTGCCGGACTTTCTAACGGAGCCATTGGTGTCTACACTATTGGAATGTTTTACCCCGATCGATTTGCCGGGCTGATACCTATCGCGGGAAGCATCACACCGCGCTTTATGAATTTTCTTATTAACCTAAGAAATACTCCTATTTATATNATTCAAGGAGCCCACGATCCGATTTTCCCAATACAACTTAGTCGTCGGGTAAACAAAATACTCTCTGATATGCATTACCCCGTCGTTTATCGGGAACATGAAGAAAAAGGTATGGCCCATGGAGGACATTTTCTTCCAGAAAATGAGATCCCAAGTTTAATAGAATGGATTAAAAAACAAAAAAGAAGTTTGAATCCAAGTAGGGTGCGTATGACCCGAGAAAATAATCACCTTGGTGCTATACATTGGGCACGTCTAAATAAAGGAAAAAATCTTGCCTCTCTCGAACTTCCAGGTCCAGAAAGCCCTAGACCGAATAACCGAAATGGGAAAATTGCTACCCTATTTGTTGAGCGAAAAGAAAAAAACCTATTTGAAGTAATGGGAGAAAACATTGTCGAATATGACCTTTTTTTCAATACGGACACTGTAGATTTCGAAAAAATAGTAACAATCACTACGCAAAAAATACAAAATCAAAATAACAAGCTGGTTGCAGGAGAAAAAAAAATCAGCTATCAAAATAAAATCAAAAAAGATCTCGCAGTATTACTTTATGGGTATAAAAGATTTCGCGATCCTCACCGCCTTTATGATGCGAAGGTCAACATACTTTTAGAAACAACGCTGGTTCAATCCCTGCCATGAGTGATGGAAAATCTTCCAGAATAGACACTCATTCTCTTTTAGCAAAATCTATGAATTTATTAGGCTGGGATCGCATCACCCGCTCATTGGCGAACCACACCTGTTCACCATACACCCACAGTTTTTGCCTTCGGTTAAAACCTGAAATAGAGTTCGAGAAAGCTGAAAAAAAACTAGATGAAACGGAGGAAATGGTAGCTTTAATCGATTCACTGGAATCTTTTTCCATGGATCACTTTGAGGATATTCACCCCATCTTAAAAGACGTTGAAGAGCAACAAACAATCGACGCAAGTCAATGCCTCATTATTATAAAGTTACTACGACTCTGTAAAAACCTTTGTAAAGATGTAGAAAAAAAAAGTTCCTTCCCATTAATTNAAAACAAGATCTCACAACTAGATTCTTTAAAAGAATTTTATAAAGATTTAATTCGTTGTATCGATGACGAAGGAAACATTAAGGAAAATGCTACGCCTGAATTAAAGCAAGCGATACTCGAAATCGAAATTTCTCGCAATAAACTTGAAGAAAAAATACGAAAAATTTTTTCCAGCACAACAATAAAAGAAGCCTTACAGGACTCTTATATAACTGAACGGCAGGAAAGACTGGTAATACCTGTACGCTCTGAATTTAAATCAAAGGTAGATGGAATTGTTCACGACATCTCAGGGAGTGGACAAACACTTTTTATTGAGCCTGCATCAGTGGTACCTCTGAACAACCAATTAAAAATTGCAAGGCTGAAAGTAGCAAAGGAAAAAGCAGCAATATTACAGTTCCTTTCAATAGAAACCAATAAATATAAAGAACCCCTGCAAAACAATTTAAANATCTTGNCAAGCCTTGATCTTATCTATGCNAAGGCTCGCTTGGCAAAAACCATGGATGCCATAAAGTGCCCGATAAATCAACAGTTTAAAATGGAACTAAGAGAGGCTCGCAATCCAGAATTAGCACTGGATGGTGAAACCGTTGTACCAAACACTATCGAATGGAAAGAATCAACAAAGGTGGTTATCATCTCTGGCCCTAATACAGGTGGTAAAACCGTAACCTTAAAAACAATTGGACTGATGTCTTTAATGGTGAGATCAGGTTTGTATCTTCCTGTACAAAAACATTCTTGTATCCCTTTTTTTCCAGAAATTTATTCTGATATTGGCGACGAACAAAATATACAATTAAAGCTTTCTACATTTTCTGGCCATTTGAAAAAAATAATTAGCATTATTGAAAGTGCTTCCTCTGGTTCTCTTGTACTTTTAGATGAGCTCGGAATAGCCACTGACCCGAACGAAGGAGCTGCTCTCGCCGAGTCCATTCTTTTAGAGTTAAAAAGAAAAAATATTATGACTTTAGTTTCCACACATTATTTTTCACTAAAAATACTTGCACAAACTCAAGAAGGGTTTCTGAATGCCTGCACCGAATTTGATTTAGAAACAAACAGCCCAACCTATAAATTGATATTTGGCGCTCCAGGGCAAAGTGCCGCGCTTGACACTGCCGAACGTTTAGGTTTACAAAGCAAAATTATTGATCATGCACGCAGCATATATAAAAGCAAGGATCAACGTGCGGAAAATTTATTGGAAGACCTTACCCAACAACGCTTGCAAATTCATCAAGACCAAGAAGAGATCAAACAATTAAAACTCGAATTAGAACAATTAAATCAGGAACAAAATCAGGTTACACAAAAGCTACGCGAAGAAGAAAAAACTTTCCAAAAAAACAAAAGCAAAAAACTACAGGAGGAAGTTCGGGCGGGAAGAAATGAAATTAAAAAGATGATTGAGAAAATTAAGGGAGAGAAGTCTATACCTATAATACGAAAAGTCGACAAGGAAATCCAAGCCATGAAAACCCCTTCCTTGCGACTGGATTACAATTTGGAAGAATGGAACCTTACTGCAGATCAATTAAGTTCCGGCGATACAATTTTAATTTCAAATCTAGGAACAATTGCGACGCTTCTTGAGTCCACGCAAGGAAAAAAAAATGTGCGGGTTCGAATGGGTAATATCAAAACCATAGTCGAAACCTCATCAATACGTGGCAATCCTAGAAAAAAAAGTAGCAAAAAAAATCAAAATCAAAAGGTTTCAATGCATATTGAAACGGAACCAAAAAACGAAACATCCTGCGACTTAAGAGGTATGAATTCTGAAGAGGCAGAAATAAAAATGGAAGCCTTTATTAGTCATGCCATTGCCACAAAAACAACACGAGCAAAGATTATTCATGGCCACGGGATGGGAACTATCAAAGCGGTCGTTAAAAACTATTTGGAAAAAACAGGTCTCTGCAAAAGTTTTTCACCAGGAAGACGTGAAGAGGGTGGAACCGGTGTTACCATAGTTGAGTTTTAAACATTAAGAAATTAATTTATCCACTTTTACCTTAAGCTGCGGTATCAGCTCTTTTTCAAACCACGGGTTTTTTTTCAACCAGATATTATTTCTAGGTGAAGGATGAGGCAACACAAAATATTTAGGTTGGTATTCCTGCCAGTTTTTTACCGTTTCTGTCAAAGTAGATTTTTTCTTGGCTTTTAAATACCCGCTCTGCGCATACTGACCTATTAAAAGTATAAGTTTTATATTAGGCATCTTTTCAAGTATCGGGTTCATCCATTTTTCAGCGCACCCAGGAGGTGGAGGCAAATCTCCAGATTTCCCTTTGCCTGGATAGCAAAAGGCCATAGGGACAATTGAAAAATATTTTGTATCATAAAACTTTTCTTTTGATACTTGCATCCATTCACGCAACCTTTCTCCACTCGCATCATCCCAAGGAACACCAGACTGGTGTACTTTAATTCCTGGGGCTTGGCCAACAATCAGAATTTTTGATTTTTCAGAAAATGAAAAAATAGGTTTAGGTAAGTAAGGAAGATCAACTTCACAAAAGGTGCATGCTTTTATATTTTTTTTAAGCTCATTTATTATGTTAAATTCAACCATTAGTTTATTTCAATAAAAGGAGAAAACAAATGTACAGAAAAACACTATCTGTCTTTTTCATATTTTTAACAGGAGTTTTTGCTTTTGCAAGTCTCGCTTGGAATGCGGAGATTCAGGTTATTACGCTTCATGGGAAACCTTTAACCCTAATTGGAAAAAAATCAGAACTAGGGAAAAGCTTGCCGGCCCTGAGCTTACCTGACCTTGGAATGGAAATGATTGATTTACAGTCCTTTAAAGGCAAGGTAACAATAATGAGTGTGGTGCCTTCTTTGGACACCCCCACCTGCGAAAAACAAACTCATATACTCAGCGAAGAAAATGGGGGGCTAGACAAAACAGTCAACTTGGTGACTGTGAGTCGCGACTTGCCCTTCGCGCAAAAACGGTTCGCTAAAAATGCCAAGATAAATAATATAATTTTCTTATCAGATTACCGCAACGCCGAATTTGGAAAAAAAACCGGATTATTAATCAAAGAGAATTTCCTATTAGCCAGAGCCGTATTTGTTTTAGACCAAAAGGGTATTGTTCGCTATCTGGAAATCGTCTCAGAATTAGCTAAACTCCCAGACATGGATAAGGCTATGGATTTTGCTCGTTCACTTTGATTCTCAAGATCAAAAATTTCTGAGTTTTCATTTTTTAGTTAGTTTAATTAAAAACCTGAACCAACTCGCTGAATACTTTCTTTTCTTTTTTTAATTTGTTTTCATTTCCCAAAACGCACACATTTCCTTTATCACGAACTTTTTGGAACATTTCTGAGTACTTTTTTAGATCATCTAACTGCGTGGCTAATAATTCACGCCGGATTTGTAGTTTCATCTCATGTGTCCGACCCGTAAGATAATCTATCATCGAGGAAGATCCTTTTCGGTCAGGTGTTAGAGGAGGATCCATTTTCCCGACACAACCAATTATTATTTTCTTCAACTCCTCTGGGGAAATGTCTAATTGCGCAAGAAAATCTGAAATCTCATCATATACTTTTAATGTTTCTGATAAATTGGGATCACGATAAGAGACGAGTCCATAGTCACCTGTTAAATAATTAAAAGTGGTGCTGCTTCCATAAGCCCCGCCATGCACGCGTACCCTATCCCATAAATAACCGGTGCGAAGCAAACCTTTTAAAACTTCAAATTGTCCAGAATATTTAAAACCCATTTCATATAAATTTGCCCCTTTACCAACATGCTGGACATTACTAGCCGTTAAAAACCCCTCATTGGGAGAAACTGTATCAAAGTTCCACGCCTCCACATCCCATTCTTTTTCAGATAACATATTATGTAAACTGTTAATCCGTTTTTCAATTTTCGCATAATCCTTGTTTTCACAAGTAACATTGAAAAGGATATTTTGTTTTGTGAATATTCTCTCTGCAACTTTTCTAAATTGCGTTGCTACTGATTGTGGGTCCTCCTCTGCTTTTTTCAGCAGGTTTTCAAGAAAACTGTAATAAGTTATTCCATCAGTTAACTCATCAAACTTCCCAAGGCGAGAATGATAGGATTGCAATCTAGACATAACATAATGATTACCACTGGGAACAATAGAATCTTCTAAATTCGCCTTTGCGCTACGAATGATCTCCACCAATCTCTTACTGTCTTCAAAACTATATTCAGAAAATAATTCAGCGAATAAATCAAATAAGTTATCTGCCTTCTCTGTCAGAGCTTTGCCATTAAAAAAAATATAAGAAATGATGGATTGACTGTCTTGAATCGTTGCTGACGAATAATGAGAACTTCGGATTCCACCAGTATGAATTCCTATCTTTTTAGAAATTTCAACATAAGAACTTTGTTTTGTCCCTATACCTAGAATCAAGGAACCCATTAGCGGAACATATTGAAGCATTTCCCTAGGAACTCTTTGGATATTAAAACCAATTTGAATATAACCAATGTGGTTGGTAAACAAATCATGAAATAAAACAGTTTTCCCATTTGATTTCTTAATTTCCAAAGGATACTTTTCTAAACTGTCTGGAACGTCTTTAATTTCCAACGATGGTAGCTTGGCTAGTGCTTCCGGACTGTCTCCTTCTAACTGGTTTTTCTGGATTCTTTCCGTTTCTTCTATCAGGTTTTTTATTTCTTCTACGCTTAAGTCTTTTTTAATCTCCTTTAGCTTCTTTCTTTCTTTTGCATCTAATTTTTTTCCCAAGTCAGCTTGAGGTGAGGCTATCAGAATACTTTTATGGTTATTTTTTATCAAATACCGATTTATCAAATTTTCAAAATAACCTTGAGTAGACTTTTTCTTAATTTTTCTCATCACTTTTTCAAATTTTAAATGCGAAAACGGATCCTGATCATATAACCAGGATCCTAATGCCTGAATGTTGTATACAAGGCCTTTTGCAAAACCACCAAAGTTTGCTTCGCGCAAACGAAAATCCACTGAATTAAGTGCGGAGAGAACCATATCTTTCTCTATCCCGTTTTTCACAAGGCCTTTTAGGGTTGAATCGATTAACTCTAGAATTGTTCCTTCATGCTCTGCCTCAGTTCCTTTCAAGCCAACAGCAAATATTGTTTCCGCGCGATTATCATCAAAACCACCACCAATAATTTCACTTCCCAGCTGCGAATCGATTAATGCCTTTCTTAGTGGAGATGCAGAAGTTCCTAACAGGAGATGACTTAAAATACTGAAGGCCAGACAATGTTCATAATTGACTACCTTATCGAGTTTTATCCCCATTAGTACATAGGTCTTTTTATCTAAAGACTCCTGACTAGATACTGGGTAATTGAATACTTTTCTTTTTGGCTTTCTGAAAGATCTCTGATGTCGTATGGATGTATCAACATCCATATGATCAAAGTTTTTCAAATATTTTTCATTAAGAAAGGAAAGATATTCTTTTGTATCTCCATCTCCATATAGAAAGATTCTACTATTTGAAGGATGATAATGCTTTTTATGAAATTGTTTAAACTCTTCATAACTTAATTCGGGTATATTTTTAGGGTCACCTCCTGATTCAAACCCATAAGTTGTAGAAGGAAACAAGGAGTGCGCCAATGCCCTGTCAACACAACTTTCTGGATCAGAAAATACGCCTTTCATTTCATTAAAAACCACACCTTTATAAACAATTTTATCATCCGGCTTTGTCAACTCGTAGTGCCAGCCCTCTTGCTTAAAAGTATCTTCAGAAATTATTGGATAAAATACCGCATCCATATAAACGTTCATCAAGTTAAAAAAGTCTTTTTTATTTCTACTAGCCACCGGATACATTGTCTTATCCGGAAACGTCATAGCATTTAAAAAAGTTTGCAAACTACCCTTCATTAACTCCACAAAAGGTTCTTTAACAGGAAAATTTTTAGAACCACAAAGCACACTGTGCTCTAAAATATGGGCAACACCAGAGTCATTAGTTGGAGGTGTTCTAAAAGTGGCGCTAAACACTTTGTTGTCATCATCATTTTCTAGCACCATTACCTCCGCACCGGTTCCTTTATGTTTGAAAAGAAGACCAACTGATTTCAATTCTTTGATTTCTTCTTTTTTCGTTAATTTAAAACCGCTATAAATTTGATTGAACTCAAAAATCATAAATTGTTATCTCCAATAATAAATTTTGTGCAACCTAAGCATATTTATACCTAATTGATTTAGAGATCGACGGCTAACTATCCAATACAGCTTGCCTACTTCGCCTTGATATCAAGACCGATGGGACAATGATCAGAACCCATAACCTCAGGGGTAATAAAGGAATCTTTCACTTTTTTCATCAAGTCTTCAGTCACAAAAAAATAATCAATACGCCATCCTATATTCTTTTTCCGGACATTAAAACGATAACTCCACCACGTATACTGCTCTGGATGCTGATTAAAAGCTCGAAAACTATCAACATAGCCATGTTTAACAAATTTATCCACCCATTCCCTTTCTTCGGGAAGGAATCCAGAATTTTTTTCGTTGGCCTTTGGGTTTTTTAAATCAATGGGTTTATGAGCTGTATTCACATCACCTGTTATTACTAGCTCTCTACCTTGCCGACGCAACCCTTCACAATGATCGAGAAAGGCATCATAGAAATCCATTTTATATTTTAATCTTTCTGGCCCACTCGTTCCATTGGGGAAATACACATTTAAAAGATCGAAGTCTTTAAACTCAACTCTTATAACTCGTCCTTCGCAATCAAAACGTTTGACCCCTATTCCCAGGTGAATGGTTTTTGTTTTTTTTTTTGTGAAAATAGCTACCCCACTATAGCCTTTACGTTCAGCTGGGTTCCATATGGCGTGATAACCTTCCGGGTTTAAAATATTTTCATCAAGGTCTTCAGTTCGAGCCTTAATCTCTTGCAAGCAAACTACATCTGGAGCTTCGTTATTCAACCAATCAAAAAAACCTTTTTTGACTACCGCGCGCAAGCCATTTACATTCCAACTGAATATTCTCATACAGTGTACTAAATTGAAAAGCTCTAAAGAAAATAACCTTGGAATAAATTTATTCCAAATTCAACTTTTTAAGTTGACTAGTGTAACCTAATCAAAACAAACAAATCTCAAAATAAAATTTGAAATTATTTCCAGCTACCAAGATAAAATGCAGCAAGGTAAACCAAAAATCCTATCCATAAATTTCGACATAAACCCTGATAATACTTAAAGGAATGTAAATCTTCCGCTTCAGCATTGAATAAAAACCGATATTCTATAATAAACCAGATAGGCGGCCCTATAGCCCAACCACCAAAGATTATATAATGTGGACATCCGTTTAAGTGAGAGTAATAGGTATAACCGAGACCAATAACAACAATAAAAAGCCCCAGCAATTTTCGAACTTTACTATTAATCCAAAGATTTTTCTCAAATTCAGAATTCATCAAATTTTTATAGTAAAAATTAAGTCTAACAACTAACAAATATAATAGCAGGCTATTTCGATTAATAATAATCCGAGATTAAGGTAGACCCCAGCTTCTTAATCGGATTAAAATATCACAAAAAAGTTACTCGGTGACACCCGCAAAAACAATTAAACCTTTTTATTACAATTATTTATATAGCATCCCTGTTTTTAGTTTAAAGCCATGGTTTTTGATTAAAAAATAGGGTATCCTTAAATTTATATTTTCAGATTAGATCTCTCTTCTTCAAGCACATATAACAAATTTATATTAGGGAGGATAATGTATGTGGCAATGTAAACGAGCTGGTCTTAAGGTTCTTATATCAACATTTCTAATTATAATTCTGGCAGGACCTACTATGGCCGCCGAAGTCCCAGACCCTACTGCATGCGATAAAGATGGTGTAACTGTCCGAAAAGGTAGACCGGGTATTGCCTCTGTTGAAGTAAGAGATGGTATTGGTCCGATGAAAGAGTTGGTTCATGATGGAATATATTCCGCTGCAGCTAAATCGTCTGGAACCGTCTCAAAAGAAGACAAACGGCACTTATGTCTAGCATTGTCACCAATCAAGAATCCTGAATCTCGATATAAACATAAAGACCATAGCAATTATTACTGCACACTAATTTTAAATCGTGATAGTCAAGCTTATTGCTATGCTGTAGTAACAGGTGATCCAAATAAATGTAAGAACATAGTAAGTGCGGACCTAGAAAAGATTTGCAAGAAGCAAAGCAGTGAAAAATCTGAATAGGATCACCTAAACTTTCGACAAGGGTGATCCCAAGGGGTCACCTTTTTTTCTTCCTCCCATGAGCAAGATTGAGCTTGATGTCCGAAATCTTAAAGTTTCCTTCTCAACTCCTCAAGGAAGCTTTTCTGCTGTAAATGGAATTAACTTTCAACTTTATAGTGGCGAAACTTTAGCTTTAGTCGGCGAATCTGGTTGCGGAAAAACAGTAACCGCCCTATCTGTCTTGAGGCTTCTTCCTGAACCTCCTGCAAAAATAATAGGTGGTGAAATAATTTATTCTGACAGCAATCTCCTATGTCTTAGCCACAAACAAATGAGACAGATTAGAGGTAAAGATATTTCTATGATTTTTCAAGATCCCATGACTTCTCTAAACCCTGTGCTAACTTTAGGGGAACAGCTTGTCGAGACTATTCTGCAACATAAAAACCTAAGTAAAAAAGAAGCATTAAAAAAGTCTTCAGAATTACTTGGAAAAGTAGAACTACCCTCCCCTGAAGAAAAATTAAAACAATACCCTCATCAATTGAGTGGAGGCATGAGGCAACGCGTTATGATTGCTATGGCCCTAGCCTGTGAACCTAAAATTTTAATCGCCGATGAACCCACCACAGCATTGGACGCACTTATTCAGTCACAAATTCTGGAACTCCTCAAAAATCTTAAAGAAGAAGCTGGAATGTCTATGTTACTAATCACCCATGATCTTGGAGTGGTTACAGAAATTGCAGAAAGAATCATGGTAATGTATGCAGGAGATGAGGTTGAAACTGGTCCAACCCAGGATTTAATAAAAAATCCTTTTCACCCTTATACAAAAGGTTTAATTTCTTCCCGTCCAAACTTAGACTCCGAAAAAATAAATGGACAACGGCTAAAGGAGATCGAAGGAAATGTTCCAAATCCAAATCAACGTCCAAATGGTTGTTCTTTTCATCCACGTTGCGGCTGGGCCTTTGACGAATGCAAAATAAAAAAACCCTCTTCACAAAACATCAATCAAAATCATCAATATAGTTGCCATCTTGATCCAGGATCAATATGAATAACTCCCACTTTTTTCTGGAAGTAAAAAAACTTAAAAAATATTTTTATCCCAGTAAATTTTTATTTGGCAATACTCCCTCTCCTATAAGAGCTGTGGATGGAATTTCATTTTCACTCAAGAAAGGAGAAACTTTAGGGTTAGTAGGTGAAAGTGGTAGTGGAAAATCTACGGCCGCGCGCGCGCTGTTACATTTAGAAACTCCTACCGCGGGCGCGGTTCACTTCAAAGGACAAAACCTTGCGAACCTTAAAGAATCAGAACTCCGAAACCTTAGAAAAGAAATCCAAATGATTTTTCAGGATCCTTTTGCATCTATAAACCCAAGACGAAAACTTGCCGACGTCTTACTTGAACCTTTTGAAATTCACAATTTAGATATAAATGCTTCCGAAACTGCAAATAGGCTTTTAAATCAGGTTGGGCTTTCAGCTAATTATTTGAAGAGATACCCTCATGAAATGAGCGGTGGCCAATTGCAGCGCATAGGAATTGCCAGAGCCATTGCGTTAAATCCAAGCCTGATAGTTGCCGATGAACCTGTTTCTGCGCTAGATGTTTCGGTGCAGGCACAGGTAGTAAATCTAATGATGAGCTTAAGAGAAAAAATGGGAATATCCTATATTTTTATTTCCCACGACATGAGTATTGTAAAGTACTTTTGTGAAAGGATTGCAGTAATGTATTTAGGCAAAATTGTTGAAATGGCAAATAGCGAAGACATTTACAATAGACACATTCATCCTTATACAGAAGCTCTTTTAAGCGCAATTCCAGGTTTTAAGAAAAAAGATAATAAATTAAAATTTAAAGTACGTGGAGACTTACCCAGTCCATCGGATCCACCGCAAGGCTGTTCATTTCAAACCCGTTGTCCTTTAAAGGAAAAAAAATGCGAAGAAATGGAACCAACACTAAAAGAGGTTGGTTCAGACCACGTTGTGGCGTGTTTTTTAAGCGAAAAATAAAAAAGAGCTAAACAACTTCATCGCTTTCTGGGGTAGAGGGCATAGAGGAAGCATGATGCGCAATCATTTTCCATTTACCTTTATTTAGTTCAAACAAATTGGTAGAAAAAACTTTAGAGGTTAAAACACCATTTGAAGCAATGGTGTAAAGATTTTCAACGCATGACACCCAGGCTAAATCATTTGATGTAACTATATTAATATCCGAAACTTGAATGTCCATATTCCCCGAGTTTTTAAATATTCCCTGCCAACTATTGATAATTAGCTCGAACCCATTTAAAGGACTCCAACCAGGATGAACGCAGGTTACATTTTGACGGGAACTCCAAATCTCTTTCATTGCACTCAAATCTCTAGCATTGAAAGCCTTATAAAAATTTTCATTCGCCGTAATCGCGCTATCTTCGATTGCCATGAAATATTCTCATTAATTTAAAACATGATTATCCTTTTATTAGGATATCTAAGGCATCAAATGTTTCATCTGATGACCAATTTTTTGCGCCGTCGACTCGCGCAACGATTATTCCTTTTTTATCTATCACATAAGTGAATGGAATAGTAAAAGAAGGATAAATCTTTTCCGCAATTCCATCTAAATCTAAAAGAACTGGAAAGGTGAGACTATGCTCATCAACAAAATTTTCAACCTTTGAGATATGGCCCTTGTCCAGGCTTACTGCAATGACGGTTAATCCCTGCGAGCGATATCTTCGGTAAATTTTTTCAAAGGCTGGCATTTCCTCAAGGCAGGGAGCGCACCAAGTAGCCCAGAAATTTAAAATAATAACTTTATCTTTAAAACTACTTAACCGTTCTGAGTTTCCATTGAGGTATCTCAAAGTGAAATCTGGAGCCTGCATCCCGATTTCTGAACCTACCTGAGATTTCTTTTGAATTTGAGAGTCAGTAGGGTTCTGTATACGGTAAATCACCATAATTCCTAAAACAGCAAGGAATAAACAAAGCAAATAATGTTTTTTAAGACGAATGAAGTTTTTCTCTTTTAAGGTGATCGATTTCATCTTTTAATTTTTCCTGTCGAACACGATGTCCCATAAGCAAAAAATATAGCAGCGTGAATGCGCTAAGAGAAATTCCTAAAGTCATAAGCATGCTAGTTTCCATTCCCTTTCCAAAACCTTCAGAGGAGATAACCTTAGGCTGCGGGTGGAAAGTTCTCCACCATAAAACTGAAAAATGGATGAACGGAATATTTAAAAAACCAACAATACCTAGAACTGCTGCATACTTAGCTCGCATGGAACCAGGGTTTGTTTGAGAACGTAGCATCAAATAAGCGACATAAATCAACCACAAGATTAATGTTGATGTTAAGCGCGCATCCCAAACCCACCAAGTTCCCCAAATAGGTTTAGCCCAAATTGGACCGGTAATCAAAACTAAGGAACAAAAAATCACTCCTATTTCCGCGGAAGCATGCGCATATATATCCCACTCTCTTTCCTTTTTCCATAAAAAGAGAATCGAAGATACAAAAACAATAAAAAATGCAAAAAATGCAAGCCAGGCAGAAGGAATGTGAAGATACATTATTCTCTGTATAGGACCTTCTGTTTTTTCAGTAGGAGCAAAAATAAAAATAGCTGCCATTGCAACAAGAAAAGCAACCCCAGTCATCCATATAAGAACGGAACCTTCTCTATTCAAGCCTTCCGGTATTTCCTGATTCATTCACGTTATTCCTTGTTAATAGCTTCTTTTAACAATTCAACATCTTTTTCAAGTTCCCGGCTTCGATGATTCAATGTAAAAACATAATAAATAATTCCTCCCCAAACAAATATGTTTGCGGCAAATAGGAAACCAAAATTGTCCATTCAGTTATTCCTCCAATATATGGTCTATCGTNATTATGGAAACACCAATNTAAATAATATCAAAAGAAGNGGTCAATCCAATCCATTTCATCATATCAATAAGNGACACACCTTCAATTATTTGNCCTGTCATCCTAACCACACCAATAACGATGGGAATCATAAGGGGGTAAAGAAGAATAGGTAACATNATTTCTCGAGTTTTTAAATTAGAAGAAAGNGATGACAACAGCGTTCCNAGAGCACAAAACCCTAAAGTTCCCAAGATTATTACAATNAATAGGGNTCCAAAATGTGCTAAAAGNTCAACGTTAAAAAATATCATAAATAANGGAAGGATGAAAANCTCCATGAGNAATAAAAAAATAAAGTTACTTATCAATTTCCCAAAATAAATAGCCGTACGGTCTGNNGGGGTCATCATGAGACCNATCAAACAACCGTTTTCTTTTTCCAGCATAAAAGAGCGATTTAATCCAATTGTCCCNGCNAATAAAAAAGAAACCCACAAAACACCTGGTCCAACTTCACTCGCCTTTACAATACTTAGATTTATTGAAAAAATAAAAATCAAAATCACTAACAATGCAAAAATAAACATCGCACTGAGCAATTCCCGCGTCTTTAATTCAGTAACAAAATCTTTCCAGACAATTGCAGCAACCTGATTAAGATATAAGCTCATAGTTTTTTCTTTATTTTTTCCAAAACCATNAGTGATTNNAAGAAAACCGGTTATCACGAACCGCATCAAAATACATAGACTCAAATCGATCTTTATTTACATTCGCAATATTTTCAAAAAAAACAAATTTGCCCTGAACTTGCAAAGCAACCTTATCGCACATTTCTAATCCGCANGCAATATCATGAGTAATCATTAAAATNGTCCGACGCCTGTCTTGTAATCTCTGNAGATGCTCTTTAAGAACATTTGAAGCATGAAGATCTAATCCNGTGAAGGGTTCGTCTAAAAATAAAATGGTAGGATCATGAAGAATAGCTCTGGCTATGGAGAGACGCTGCAACATGCCTCGAGAAAAAGTTCTAACTCGATCATTTCTTCTCTCGCTCAAACCCACTTCACTAATAACTTTTAAAGACCGCTCTTTAGGCTCATCTAGTCCGTGCATTCGCGCAAAAAACATCAAGTTTTCCAAGGGAGTCAAGTCCGCATATAATGCTGTGGCATGAGAAATAACACCTATCTCTTTGCACATCGCAGCGTTTCCCTCGCCAACATCAAAACCAGCCACCATTGCTAACCCTGAAGTAGATTTTGTTAAACCTGAAAGAATTTTTATCAAAGTTGTTTTCCCGGCACCATTAGGACCAAAAACCGTTAAAAACTCTCCCTGCTTTAACTCGAAATCAATGCCATTAAGGGCCTTTATTACACCAAAGGTTTTTCGTAACTGTCGTACCTCCATTGCATTTTCATGAGGTTCCATTTGACTGGCCTAGAAGGAAGGAAATCATCGGGCTTTTGTGGGCTTATTTTTTTTTCGGGCTTGTTCCAGTTGATCCAAGCTTTCAATTATTTGATTGGCTTCTGATTCCAACTTTATTCGAAGATCCTGATAATCTTTTTCAGAAATTTTTTCAGCGCCTAAATCAAACTCAAGTTCCTTAATAGATATAAGTGTTTCCTCTTTTCGTACTAAAAGATGCTTATACTCATCGCTATCGGGATCAATTGCCTCTACCAATTTTTTAAATTGCAATTTCCCAAAAAGAGGTATTCCTATAACAAGTAGAACCGCAACCACAAAAATCAACTCTAGGAAGTGGACAAATTCCATTCTTACAACTCAATCCCATCTAGCTCATCCTGTATACGCTTAGAATATTTCCCAGGGATGGATTTCTCTTGAGTTGCATTTTGCGAGCCTAATTCGTCNTTTTTNCCAACCCAGGANCTAATAATTTTTCGAACACCCACACCNCCTGCAATCAGGGCAANAAANGGCATAACCCAGGCTGTAAGATTGAATCCAAATTTAGTCGGCGCAGATAAAACAGTTTCTCCATATTTATCAACTTGTGATTTTATTATTTGTTCAACGGTGAGACCNGATTCAAGCATTTTAGAAAGTTTANCTCTGGTTTTATCTGAAGTAGAGCAAGTGCAGTTGATCAGCACTTTTCCGCATTTATCATCGCATTTNCACATCAAGGCATTTTCCAAATCCTGTAAGAGTGTTCCCGCTTTTGAAATATTAGGTGNNGCAAANAAAAACCATGAGANAANAAAAACGCTGAATAANTTTTTTAAGAACTGCATTTTTACTCCTGTGCTGGCGATGGAAATAGCGCNTCTTCTTTGCGAAAACGATCCAAACGACGCCTTTGCTCAAGTCGGTCTGGCCACATTGATATCATAGTCCCAAAAGCCATAATCCANCCTCCNGTCCACATCCAACTAACCATGGGATTAACATAAACTTTTATTGTAGCTGACTCGTCTTCTCTGAAATCAGCAAGGATCATATATAAATCTTCTTTCCAGGTAGACAGCACATCGACTTCTGAAACAGGTTGGTTTTGTCCTTTATAAAACTCTTTTTCTGGGCGGGCTGTCCAATAATGGCTGCCGTTTCTTTCTACTTGAAGCTGAGCTATAACCCGTGTTTTAACACTCGTTGCTTCGACAGCAACCAATTTTTCATAAGTAATATCGTATCCTCTGATCTTAAATGTTTCTCCAGTTTTGAGATGTTTTTCAATATGGGTTCCATAAGCCTGTGACCCTGCGATTCCTGCGAAAACAAGGACGGCACCAATATGAACAATATAGCCTCCATAACGCCTTTTGTTCCTCCAGGTCACAGCCGTTAAAGCGCCAAGCATTGTTTCTTCATGCAAACCCATTCTTGACACTGTCCCCTTATAAAACTCAATAAGAATACAGGTTAGAACAAAAACGCAAAGTATAAATGTAACGTAAGTATAGTTTTCAACTCTATTACCAAGAGGAATAACTGGAAACATTGCAGCTGCAGCAATAAAGGCTGCTGCCACGGGTTTGAGAAAGTTTTTTTTCAAGTTAGAAAAAGTAGCACGCCGCCAAGCAATAACTGGCCCAATACCAATAAGAGACAAAAGAGCCAGCCCGATTGGCACATTGACTTGGTTATAAAAAGGTGGGCCTACCGTAATTTTTATTCCTCGAACTGCTTCTGAAATTATCGGGAAAATAGTCCCCCAGAATGTCGCAAAAGCTATACCCAGCAACAACAAATTATTAAAAAGAAAACTGCTTTCGCGCGATAAAAATGAGTCTAATTGATTCTCACTTTTTAATAATGGAAGGCGAACAATAATTAAAGCAGCACAGGAAAAAAGTATAACGAATAAAAAAGCAAGAAAATAATATCCTAGTGTGGCTTCATCAAAGGTATGAACGGATTGTATAAGTCCACTTCGTGTGATAAAAGTGCCAAAAATCGTCATCACAAAAGTCAGGAGAATTAATGACATATTCCAAACTTTCATCATGTCTTTTTTTTCTTGAATCATTATAGAATGCAAAAAAGCAGTTGCTATCAACAAGGGCATGAAAGCCGCATTTTCGACAGGATCCCAAGCCCAATAACCACCCCAACCCAGTTCCACATAAGCCCATGAAGCACCAAACAAATTTCCCATGCAAAGAAAAAACCAGGAAATAAGGGTCCACTTTCTTGTCAATCGAATCCAGCCGTCATCCAAGTTTTTACTGATAAGCGCAGCTACAGCAAAAGAGAAGGGAACTGTAAAACCTACGTAACCAAGATATAAAGTAGGAGGATGGATAACCATCCAATAGTTTTGTAATAGCGGGTTCAAACCTCGGCCATCCTCAGGAGGTAATGGAATACGCTCAAACGGGTTTGTAGAGAAATTAATAAGGAAAAGAAAAAATATAATTATGGTTAATAATACTGCCATGGCATAAGGGACAACGCGTAGATTTTTTTTGCGGTTCTGAAAATGAACTACCACCGTATAGGTACTAAGGAGCAATGTCCAAAACAATAGCGAGCCTTTTTGCCCTCCCCAAAAAGAAGCAATCTTATAAAATGTATCGAGTTCAATATTGGAATAAGCCCATACATACTGAAGGCTAAAATCGTTAGTAAGGAAAGCCCTCCACAAACAAATGGAAGAAATCATTACACAGCCCCAAACAATCAATGGGGTTTTATCCGCGCTTAAATAAAGGTCTATTCTGTTATCGCGGGCAGCCATAATATAAGCAACACAACCATATATGGCCGTTGCTAAAGCTACAAGTAATGTAAATTCACCAATATCGTTCATGAAAATAAAAGCTCTTCCCCAATCCTAATCAGAGAAGAAATCTTTTCTAGAAATTTAAGGGAGGTTAAATCGTTGTCTTTGGCAAGGCGTCCGCATTTTTAAGGCCGGGCTCCTTATACTTATCGGTATCCAAACTTCCAGGATGCATTTTACCTGCTTCTTTTTCCGCTTCATATTTTGAAGGGCAACTAGTCAGCAAAGTATTTGCATGAAACACACCATCTTTTCCCAATGTCCCTTCAACGACTACCTCTCGACCATCGGCAAACATGTCAGGTGTTACTCCCTGATAGGCTACCTTTAAAGAGGATTCTTTCTCCTCAATGGAAAACTTTACATTCAAATAATCGTTAGGATCTCTTTGAATAGAACCATTTACCACATTGCCTTTTATCTTAAGGCCAGCGCCAGTATAGGGAGTTTTTTGGCTGAGTAATTCATCAACGGTAAAAAAGTATTGTGAAGTGTTGCTTATCCCCATCGTGATTAAATATCCGATTGCACCTACAATTAATAAACTCCCTACCAGAAATCTAACTTTTTTCTGCTTCATAATTGGTTCTAATCCTCTGGGAAAAGGTAATATCCATAATCATTTAAGGCTTTTTTCATAGTAGCATCAGAAATTTAGACTTGTCAAAGCAAATCCATTGAAATTGCAAAAGGTAAAAGCCGTTGATGATCGAACTATAAAGTACCACTATAATAATGAAGGAAGTCAAATTCCTTCCCTTTAAGCCTATTATTAACAGTAAAACTAAAGGGCTTCTATTTAAAAATAAAAAACCGAAAAGTGTCAAACTGATACTTTAGAAAAATCCCTCTTATTTGCTGAGCCCGCCCAAAGTGTCACCCTGAAACCCCTGTTTTAATAAAAGTTTATACGATTTTAGCCTAGGTGAAAATAAACATTTTCCCCTCATTTTATGTTGACAGGTTGTCGGGTTATGATAGGATTATGTTTAAAAGTGTCAAAAAATGTTAATTTATGTCACTTTCTATTTAACCTGCAGGAAGATTTAATGAGTGGTTTTTTAGGTACATACAATATCAGCTTAGATGAAAAAGGTCGGTTCAACGTACCCGCCAAGTTCCGCGGGACCATAGAGCAGTCTGGACCACAACTAGTAGTCTGTGCCATGGATCCCTTTTTGGTCATTTTTCCACAAAAAGAATGGGCTGAAAACGAACAGAAAATGAACGATCTAAATGCTTTCAATAAAGAAGATCGGGCCCGTTTGCGAGAGTTTTATTCGCGTGCAACCGACTGTGAAATGAAATCAGGAAAAATTTTATTACCTCTTAGTTTGCGAGATATAGCTGGACTGAAAAAAGAAGCTGTACTAGTAGGAATGTCTAAAACTTTTGAAATCTGGTCTCCCCAAAGATGGGAAAAGCAGGGAGGCAAGTGAAAAACGAGACCCGGAAAATTTTTATAAATAACTAGTCACCGGATCGTCTCAAAAAATTATGCCAAGGTACCACGAATCGATAATGAAAAAAGAGGTGCTTCATTATCTTAATAATCACATGGAGGGTGTAATCGTGGATGGCACATTGGGGGATGGAGGGCACACGGAATTCATCCTTAAAAACACAGGACCAAAAATCAAAGTGCTCGGCATTGACCGAGATCAGTTTGCAATTGAGAGAGCCGAAAAAAGGCTTCATCGTTTTGGAAGCCGTATTAGACTGGTGCACGGTTCATTTGAAAATCTTCAAAGCCTTGTCATTCAAAGCGGAATTACAAAGATAAACGGTTTATTGCTCGACTTTGGTGTTTCTTCCTCTCAATTAGATACTCCATCACGCGGATTCAGCATTCGAAATGATGGACCTCTCGATATGAGAATGGATAATTCGCAAATAACCACAGCTGCAATTCTTTTAGAAAAACTCAAAGACGAGGAATTAATCTCTATTTTGAAAAATTTTGGCGAGGAACGGTTTGCCAAGAAAGTTGTAGGGGCAATTCGTCGGGAACAAAAAAAAGGCCCAATAACCAGAACGTCCCTTTTGTCGAAGGTTGTCTCTGAGGTCATTAAACCAAAAAGAAACTCAAGAATTCACCCTGCCACAAAAACATTTCAGGCCTTACGCATAGCGGTTAATAACGAATTAGAACAAATAAAAATTGTTTTAAAAGATGCCGTTGGCCTTTTAGATGCTTCTGCGCGCATTGTGGCCATCTCGTTCCACTCGTTGGAAGATAGAATTGTTAAAACTTTTTTTCGAAAAGAAGAGAAAGGATGTACATGCCCCTCTAAAATTCCGGTTTGTATTTGCGGTAACAATCAAACTTTAAATATTTTAACACGTCGGCCTATATGCCCATCTACAGAAGAGTTAGCGATGAACCCCAGATCGGTAAGCGCAAAACTAAGAGTTGCGGAGAGGGTTTATGTTTAAGGGATCCCGCAAATTAGTCGAAGGAGGTTTTCATATTACTCCTAAGGGTTTCCGTGTTGTTTTTTTTATCTCCGTATTAATGTTGCTCGTTGCATTGGCATTGGTATGGCCGAATGTAAGAAAAGTAAAATTATCCTATGACTATCAAGCCCTTAAAGCGGAACGGGAAGAGTTGTTAAATGAAAACCGCCTTTTGAGCCTGGAAAGGGAAACCTTGCAGTCCTTGTACCGAATTCAGGTCTTAGCTAAAAATCAAGTGGGAATGATTGAACCAAAAACAGAACAAATAACAACTATTTTTCTAAAGTGAGGCGATGTTAAAAAACAAAAAACCAATTTCTGCTTCCTTTAAAAGCATAGTAAAGACTAGATTGATTTTTGTTTTTAGTTTGCTGATGCTTTTTGCGATAACCTTGATCGCAAGACTTGCCGACTTGCAAATAGTTCGGCATAAAACACTTCTGGAAAAATCTGAGAAACAGCCTCGTCGAGGAGCTATAAAAATCCACTTAGGAAGAGGGGCGATTTTTGACCGTAACGGAGTTACTTTGGCTACTAATCTAGGTGTCGAGTCCGTTTTTGTCATTCCTCAAGAGGTGAGAGACAGAAAATATACTTCTAGAGTGCTCGCTGCAACTTTAAATCAAAACTATGATCGAATTTACAAAGAAGTTTCTTCGAAGAAAAAGTTTATCTGGATTAAAAGAAAGGTCCCTGTAAATGAAATTACGCATCTCAAAAAATCTGCTCTTTCTGGAGTTGGTTTTCGCCCAGAGCAAAAAAGGTTCTATCCAAAACGCGAGTTAGCAGCCAATGTAATAGGGTTTGTGGGCACTGACGACTTGGGGTTGGCGGGAATAGAGTACGCCTATCAAAATAAACTTAAAGGGATCGTCTATTCCCAGCCTTTTAAAAATAGTGAAGAAGAGAAGGATTTTCAACCCCTAAACAACCTGTCCCGATCCAATATTGGTAATTATGACTTGATGCTTACGATAGATGAGGTGATCCAATTCACCACGGAACACCTATTAAAAAAACAAGTTGAGAAGTATAGAGCCGACTCAGGGATGGCCGTGGTCATGGATCCTAATTCAGGGGAAATCTATGCCATGGCAAATATGCCTCAATTCAATCCAAACAGTTTTAATAAATATCCCCCTGCAACGAGAAAAAATAATGCTGTTGAAAGTTCCTACGATCCAGGTTCGATATTTAAACCCATCGTTGCAGCGGCAGCCTTAGATTTAAGTGTTTCTCAGCCTGAAGAAAAGTTTTTTTGTGAAAACGGAATATATAAAGTTGGCGGAAAAAAAATAAGGGAAGCCGCAAACCATAAATTTGGCATGCTTAGCATGCAAGAAATAATTGCTAATTCGAGCAACATAGGTGCCATAAAAATTGCTCAAAAACTAGGGAAAGATTCGTTTTACGAATACATTCGGAAATTTGGGTTTGGGGAAAAATCTAAGATCAGACTGCCAGGGGTATCTTCGGGTTTGTTGAGAAAGATTAGTAGTTGGAATGACTTGTCTTTAGCCTCTATATCTTTTGGTCACGAAATAACTGTCACACCTTTACAAATGGTTTCCGCGCTTAGCGCCATTGCGAATGGGGGGGTTTTAATAGAGCCTCACATCACCAAAGCGCTCATACAGGAAGGAAAGATTGTAAAGGAAATCAAACCAAAAAAAATCCGGCGTGTTATCTCAAAAAAAACAAGTCGGCAAATGATGGAAATACTGAAGTTCGCTGTCAAAGATGGGACAGGTAAAAAAGCTGCCGTAGATGGTTTTGATGTTGCGGGAAAAACAGGGACTGCGCAGAAATACATTGCTGCGACAAGGTCCTATTCCAAAACAGAATATGTGTCTTCTTTCATTGGCTATGCGCCGGCTGATGATCCAAAACTAGTGATCCTAGTGATGATTGACAATCCCAAAGGGATGCATTGGGGAGGAGTTGTGGCAGCACCTGTATTTAGGCAGATCGCTAGTAAATCATTACGTTATTTAAATGTTCCTTCTAATAAAGAACGTGTTTTTATTCTTGATCGCGCCTAATGAATCAAACTGTATCAACAAAATGGTTTTTATTTTCGGAAAATGACTTTTCCATTAAAAAAAATATGCCTGAAAAAAACCTTGGAAATTTAATAACTGGAGTTGAGGTTGTAGAAATGCTTGGAAGTCCAAACCTAGAAATCCAGCATGTTGATTTCGATTCTAGAAAAATTCGTCAAGGCGGCCTTTTTATTGCGATTCCAGGGCAAAGACAAGATGGAGAAGCCTTTATAGGGCAGGCTGTTGAAAATGGGGCGGTTGCCGTTGTGACTCAATCACCTCTTAAAATACTACCTTCCTTTATTACGGAAAAACATAATGTTACGGCTTTCCGTGTAGATGATTCCCGAAAAGCCTTATCAATAATTGGCTCTAATTATTACCGCCAACCCACTAGAGATTTAAATATGACGGGGATAACGGGTACCAATGGCAAGACAACTTTAACCTATATTATGGAAGCTCTTGCGAAGGCTGCTGGCAGAGAAGCCGGGGTAATAGGAACAATTGATTATCATTTCAAGGAAACGATGGTCCCGTCAACTATAACAACACCTGAATCTCTCGACTTAAACCAAATTGTAAGGCAAATGGTAGATGCGGGTGTTTCCGATTGTTTTTTGGAAGTATCTTCTCACGCTTTATCCCAAAAGCGTGTTTTCGGAATGAATTTTGATACTGGTATTTTCACTAATTTGAGCCGAGACCATCTCGATTTTCATGGTGACATGGATGAATACAAAAATTCAAAGGCCAAGTTATTCAGACAAAATAACGTTAAGACCTCCATCATAAATATAGATGATCCTGTAGGAAAAGATTTTGCCAAAGAATTTAAGTCGACCTCTATTACGACTGGAATAAATTGTGCCGCCGATGTTTCAGCAGAAAACATTTCTCTTACCGATAGGCACAGCAAATTTACTCTCAAAACACCTAACGGATCTGCAGATATTAAAACCAATCTTTTAGGCAGACATAATATTTACAATCTTCTTTCTGCGACCGCTTGTGCCATGGCTCAAAACATATCGCTAGATAAAATTCAAAATACTTTTAAAGAAATTCCAACTATTCCTGGAAGATTCGAATCTGTAAAAAATAATCGAGGCTTTTCTGTTTTGATCGATTATGCCCACACGCAAGATGCGCTATCAAAATCAATCATTGCCTCTAAATCTTTTACCCAAGGGGAGGTAATTGTCGTATTTGGATGTGGTGGCGACCGGGATAAGGGTAAAAGAAAGGAAATGGGTCGGGTAGCCTTAGAAAATGCCGACTTCACAGTCATAACATCAGACAATCCGCGAACTGAAAATCCTGATCAAATTATTAATGATATTCGCAAAGGTATTCCTTCCTCTGGGTCATATAAAACAATCGCGGATAGACGAGAAGCTATTGCGTACGCAATTAATCGAGCAAAAAAAAATGATCTTATCTTAATTGCAGGAAAAGGCCATGAAAACTATCAAATTTTAGGCACAAAAAAAGTGCATTTTGATGACAAAAAAGTTGCTCAAGAGTTTTTAAGGGATCAAATTCATTGATAACAGGCACGGCAGAAGATTGTCTGAAAGTAGTGGATGGGAAGTTGTTGGCGGGAAAAAATTCAAATGTATTCCGTGGGGTTTCCATAAACTCCCGAACCCTCCAAAAAGGAGAGTTGTTTGTGTGTATTCAAGGCGATAATTTTGACGGGCATGATTTTCAAGGTGAGGCTATTAAAAAGGGTGCTGCAGGAATTATTCTATCCCACCTCAATAACCTTTCTGGGGAAATGCCCGATCAACATAGTGAGCATTTCGTCATACAGTCTAAAAATACTTTGCAGGCCTTGCAAGATCTCGCATCCTATCAAAGAACCCGATTTCCATTTCAGGTGATTGCGATTACTGGTACTAACGGGAAATCCACAACAAAAGAAATGATTGCTTCAATCGTTGAAACTAAGTTTAAAACTTTAAAAACCCAAGGAAATTTCAATAATCATATTGGTCTTCCTCTAACTTTATTAGCAAGAGAACCTGAACATGAGATAGGTGTTCTTGAAATGGGAATGAGTGCGACTGGAGAAATTAAAAAACTAGCTGAAATCGCAAAACCTAACATTGGGCTAATAACAAATATTTCGGCTGGTCATCTGAACAAACTAAAAACAGTCAAGGAAGTTCAGGCTGCAAAAGGGGAGTTATTTGAATCTTTAGATAAAGAAGGTACGGCAATTGTAAATGCAGATGATCCCTTGGTTCTAGAGTTGGCTAACTCATTACGTACAAAAATAATTACTTATGGAATAGAGCAGCCAGCGGATATACAGGCAAAGGACATTCAAAACTTAGGAAGCAATGGGTTTGCATTTTCGGCAAAAATTTTTAATCAATCAATCCCCATAAAACTGCCCCAAATTGGCTTCTGCAATATTTATAACGCTTTAGCAGCACTAGCTACAGGTCATTCTTTAGGCATATCTGGGTTAAATATGAGTAAAGGGTTAAAAAATTACCACAAAATTCCTCAAAGAAATGAACAGATCTATTTTCAAGGTATCACTATCATCAATGATTCCTATAACGCTAATCCTCAATCTATGCGGGAAGCTTTAAGAACTTTGTCAGAAATCAAAACTAAGGGGAAAAAATTTTTAATTATAGGCGATATGCTTGAACTTGGTCCTTTATCAGAAACTGCCCATCGTGATCTTGGAAAGGAAATATCTCTCTCGAACATAGACCATCTAGTTACGGTAGGGCCGCTAGCTTCATTAGCAGCTCATAGCGCAAAAAACAACATTAGCAAACAATTGGAAATTGGAAAGTTTTCAACGCATATAGAAGCGGTAAATTATTTATTAAAAAAAGTTGCAAAAGGTGACTGTTTGCTAATTAAAGGTTCTCGTGGCGCCAAAATGGAAAATATAATTCAAAAATTTATAGAAAATTAAAGAACGAAAATATGTTTTATCACTGGCTTTATCCGCTTAGCTCTGAGTTCTCTTTTTTAAATGTATTTAAGTACATTACGTTTCGCTCTGCATATTCAGGTGTTACTGCGCTTGTTCTTAGCTTGATTCTTGGAAATTATATGATTCGAATTCTACAGAAATTCCAAATTGAGGAAAAAATTCGTGATGAGGGTCCCGAACATCATGCTTTGAAATCAGGGACGCCTACTATGGGAGGACTTTTGATATTGACTACTTTTTTAGGTTCGACATTGCTATGGGCAAATCTAGAAAATCGTTATATCTGGCTTATCATTCTTTCAGTAATAGGTTTTGGACTTATTGGGTTTAGAGATGACATCTTGAAGCTTCGAAAGGGGAATGGAATTTCTGCGAAGGAGAAACTCTTATTGCAAATCCTAGTTGGTTTAGGAATAGGCATTTATTTACTTTATTTCGATCCAGGACGGGCTGAATATGCAACGCGCTTATCTGTACCTTTCTTTAAAGAATTTCGACCTGACCTTGGTTTTTTATACCTTTTGTTTATTGTTTTCATCATTGTTGGAACATCGAATGCCGTCAATTTAACTGATGGCCTTGATGGTCTTGCTATTGGTCCCATAATCATAGCAACACTAACCTATACAGGAATTGCTTATATTTGTGGTCATGTGAAATTTGCGGAATATCTCCGCATCCAATACATACAAGATGCTGGAGAAATAGCAGTTGTCAGCTCTGCTGTCCTCGGTGCAAGCTTGGGGTTTCTTTGGTACAACTCTTACCCCGCTCAAGTTTTTATGGGTGACGTTGGTAGCTTACCCCTGGGAGGATTGATCGGAACAATAGCTGTAGTTACTAAGCACGAGTTGCTTTTAATTCTTATAGGTGGAGTTTTTGTCATTGAGGCATTATCCGTAATTATTCAAGTGGCTTATTTTAAATATACAGGAGGCAAACGGTTTTTTAGGATGGCCCCTCTGCATCATCATTTTGAGGAATTAGGTTGGTCAGAACCAAAAGTAATCGTTCGATTTTGGATTGTGGCTGCAATACTTGCAATGATTAGCTTGAGTACTTTAAAGCTCAGGTAAGTATGGATTTAAAAAATAAAATTGTTTCAGTGGTTGGTTTGGGAAAAACAGGTATCGCTACTGCAAATTTTCTTAGTTTTCGAGGGGCAAGGGTTTCTATTATGGACAATAAATCTCAAGAGCAGTTGTCTGGTCTGGCAGAGGAGCTTCTTCCTGCCGTCGAAGTTTCCTATCAAAACTGTACTCCACTTCCTGGCTCTGAATTGGTAGTGATCAGCCCTGGTGTAAGCAAGAATGCCGGCTTCCTTCAAAACTCTAGAGAAAAAGGAACTGAAATCATAAGTGAAATTGAACTTGCAAGCAGATTCAATACTTCCTCTCTTATTGGGATTACTGGAACAAATGGCAAATCAACTTGCACCAGTTTAATTGGCGAAATACTTAAAGAAGCTGGGAAAAATATACAAGTAGGTGGAAACTTGGGAACTCCCTTTATTTCTCTTTTAAATGAAAAAAATGTGGATTATCGAGTTTTAGAAATATCAAGTTTTCAAATGGAAGCCACTAAAAGTTTCCACCCTAAGGTTTCAATCATTCTTAATATCACGCCTGATCATTTAGATAGGCATGAGAGCTTTGAAAAATATGCTGCGATTAAAGAAAAAATTTTCGAAAACCAAACTGAAACCGATTTTCTTATTTTAAATCAAGATGATTATATAACACGGGGACTGGGAAAAAATTGTACTGCAAATAAAATTTTTTTTAGCACCAAAAACGTATTGACAAATGGAGTCTATGTAAAAAACGAGAAAATCGTAGGGTGCCTTAAAAATTTAGAAGTAGAAATACTTGAATTAAGCTCGTTGTCCCGAGGATTACGTTGGCAATCAGAAAATGTTTTGCCTGCAGTGGCAACAGCTTTACTGCTTGATATTTCCTTGGAAGCTATCCAAAAAGTTCTCAGAACATTCCCGGGATTAGAGCATCGCTTGGAATGGGTATGTAATCAAGACGGTGTTGACTTCGTCAATGATTCTAAGGGCACCAATATTGGCTCGGTATGTAAATCTTTAAATACTTTTAATCAACCCATTATTCTTATTGCTGGAGGCAGGGATAAAAATATCGACTTTTCTAAAATAAAAAATATTTTGGAAAAAAAAGTAAAACACTTAATTCTGATAGGTGAAACAAAGGAAAAGTTTAGAAGTATTTTAAACGGTGATTTGGACTATGAAGAATCTGATTCTTTGGACGAAGCAGTCCGACTTGCAAAGATTAAAGCGGAAAAAGGCGATGTCGTACTTCTTTCCCCGGCTTGTGCAAGTTTTGACATGTTTGAAGACTATATCGACCGCGGAAACCAGTTTAAATCTATTGTAAAAACGCTAGAGGGATGACACGCCTTGAAAAAATCTCGGCAAGCAACTTGCGATTCAATCCTATGTATTACCGTAGCTATTTTAGTTCTCATTGGAATCGTAATGGTATTCAGCTCAAGCGCCGCATACACGGTAAGGGAGCACAACGACTCTTATTACTTTCTGAAACGGCAAGTTTTATGGTGTGCTCTGGGAACGGGACTGCTTTTAATTGCAAAGAATATAGACTATCACAGACTGCATCAATACACCTACCCCATCATGATATTCACATTCCTGTTATTGATCATAGTAACGTTTCCAGAATTCAGCAAAAAAGTCGGCGGGGCTCGTCGATGGTTAACGCTAGGAGGTTTTTCATTTCAACCATCAGAGCTAGCAAAATTTACACTCGTTTTATTTATTGCCAAATCTTTAGTAAAGCGAGCGGACAAATTAAGAAATTTTGCTTACGGTTATTTACCCAATTTGATTGTGTTAGGTTTCTTTTTCATCCCTATTTTATTTCAACCAGATTTTGGGACCGCTATGATCATTTGCGCGGTCACATTTGCAATGTTATTTATCGCTGGGCTCAGGAAAAAGTTTCTACTTCTTTCTATTTTGGCGATAGTTCCATTTATAGCATCGGCAATTATGACTGCGGAATATCGGAAAAACAGAATCATGGCTTTTCTCAAACCCTGGGAGGATCCATCTGGAATAGGATATCAAGTCATTCAATCTTTTTATGCTTTTGGAAGAGGCGGCTTTTGGGGAACAGGTTTAGGGCAAAGCTCTCAAAAACTTTCTCGTCTACCGGAAGCGCACACGGATTTCATTTTTTCAGTGATCGGAGAAGAGCTGGGATTTATAGGAACCACCACAATCGTTATTTTATTTTCAATATTTATTTGGAGAGGTTTTATAACGGCCTATCGATCAAAAGACCCTTTTGGAACTCATCTGGCAACAGGGTTGACCCTGTTGATTGGTTTACAGGCTTTTATAAATTTGGGAGTAGCTTCTGGCCTTCTCCCCACGAAAGGGTTGACCCTACCCTTTATCAGCATGGGCGGATCCTCAATGTTGGTAACCATGCTTTCTGTAGGGGTTTTAATAAATATTTCAAAGCAAGCTAAAAAACGTTGATGATGTATTAATGAAAAAGCGAGTTGTAATAGCAGGTGGTGGGACTGGTGGCCACCTTTATCCGGGAATTGCTCTTGCCAGAGCACTTAAAAGGAAAGATATGGACATTGAAATTTCTTTTGTTGGAACCAAAAAAGGTTTGGAAGCACAAGTATTACCCAAAGAAGGTTTCGATTTAAAAACCATTCTCTCTTCAGGCTTATTTGGCAAAAAGAAAATTGCACGTTGGGTTTCTTGGTGCAAATTGCCTATTAGCACTGCGCAATCCATGAGTTTTTTAATAAGAAAACGTCCGGGCCTTGTAGTGGGAGTTGGAGGGTATGCCTCTGGACCTTTAGTTTTATCTGCATGGATACTACGAATTCCAATATTAATTCACGAGCAGAATTCCATTCCCGGAATCACAAATAAATGGCTAGGTAAAATTGCAGACAAAGTTGCTGTCTCCTTTAAGGATTCTGCGGCAATGTTTCCAGAAAAAAAAGTGGAAGTCACTGGAAATATGATCCGTGACGAATTTTGCAAACCAAAAGAAGAGTTTCCGAATATGAATAATGGTCCATTCAGAGTTTTAGTTCTGGGTGGTAGTCAGGGTGCGCACTCATTAAATATGGCAATGGTCGAAGCTTTACAGTTCCTTTCGGATCACAAACAAAATCTACATATTACACACCAAACAGGAAAATCGGATTTCGAAACAGTGAAAAAGCAATACGCGAAAAATAATTTTTCTTCAGACGTTCACCCTTTTATTGATGAAATAGAAGATCAATATAGAAAAGCATCCTTGGTCGTCTGCCGAGCTGGGGCAACCACTCTAGCTGAAGTTACCGCCTGCGGGAAAATGTCTATCTTGGTTCCTTTTCCACATGCCACACATAATCATCAGGTAAAAAATGCTCGTGTTATTGAAGCTGCCAATGCAGGAGAAATAGTTTTAGACGAGGATTTATCCGGATCACGTATTGCCCAATCAATAGTTGGAGCTATGGAAGAGCCAGAACGATTAAAAACCGCAGAAGAAAATAGTTATAAGCTTGGAAAACGAGATGCAACTGAAAAGGTTAGGCTTCTCTGCATGGAGTTGTTGGAAGAAAGCTATAGCAAATCAGGAAGAACAAAAAAGCTGCAAGGCAATTATATTTTGTCATGTTTCTAGGTAAAACAAAACGGATTCATTTTATTGGGATCGGAGGTTCAGGAATGAGCGGAATTGCTGAAGTGCTAATCAATCAGAACTATGACGTCAGTGGTTCAGATCAAGTTCAATCTCCTATAACCGACCATTTGAAATCTCTAGGAGCTGAAATTTATTTTGATCATAAATCTGAAAATGTTTTGGACAAACAGGTTGTGGTAGTTTCCAGTGCCATTCGGGATAACAACCCTGAAGTTAAAGCAGCTAACGAGCAGATGATTCCAGTCATTCCTAGAGCTGAAATGCTTGCGGAATTGATGCGGATGAAATACGGAATAGCAATTGCGGGAACTCACGGGAAGACGACAACCACATCTTTGGTTGCAACCGTTTTAGCTGGTGGAAGTTTGGATCCCACGGTAATAGTTGGGGGAAAAATTAAAAATATGGGAGGACATGCGAAGCTGGGACAGAGCAAGTTCCTGGTGGCCGAAGCCGATGAAAGTGATGGTTCTTTCCTAAGGCTATCTCCTACCATTTCAGTAGTCACTACGCTAGATCAAGAGCACATGGACTATTACCACACTATACAAAATATGAAATCAGCTTTTCTTGAGTTTTTGAACAAAGTCCCTTTTTATGGAAGCGCATTCATATGTATGGATGACCCGAACCTTCAATCGCTCCTTCCAAAAATAAAAAAAAGAACGATAACCTATGGGCTTAAAACACAAGCTGATTATACAGCTCGTGAAATTTCTGTGAATAAATTGAGAACAAGCTTTACCGTTTTTCATCACGGCAAAAAGCTTGGAAGAATTTCTTCAGAATCTCTAGGAAATCATAATGTTAATAATACATTGGCGGCCATTGCTATTGGAATGGAGTTGAATATTGAATTTTCTGCTATTGCTAATGCTTTAAAAAGTTTCTCAGGAGTTCAAAGACGATTTGAAATTCTATATCAATCAAACTCCCTAGTCATTGTTGATGATTATGGCCATCACCCGAACGAAATTCTTGCAACGCTAAACACAGCCAAAATGGTTTGGCCAAATCGAAAACTAGTAGTGATTTTTCAACCGCACCGCTATACCCGAACTCAGCTTTTGCTTGAAGATTTCTACTCATCTTTCAATGATGCAGACAAATTAATTCTATTAGATATTTATGCAGCGGGAGAAAAACCTATTGAAGGAATCGACTCTCGACAATTAGTAAAAGGAATTAGGGGGTTTGGACATAAAGACGTCGATTACATTGAAGATTTTGACTCACTGGTACCACAATTAAAGTTTTCTTTGCAACCTGGTGATATTGTTTTAACGCTGGGAGCAGGAGATATTGGGAAATTGGCACAAAAGCTGGCAGCTGAATTCCTTGATTGAAAGCCCCAAAATAAAGAGGATTTTTATTTATGTTGAACGAAGCATGGAAACGAAGATTGATAAATATAGCGCATTCTGGATCAGGAAAGGAATCCCAACTCAAAACCAGAATGGAGTTTCCGAAAACTGTTCTCGGACAAAAAATTTATCAGAGTAAAACTATGACTAATACATTCCCTTGGCTACATAAGATTAAAGGAAAGGTTTTACAAGATGAAATACTCGCCGGGCATACTTCCATTCAAATTGGAGGCCCTGCAGATGTCTTAATTTTTCCGAAAGATATTCGAGATATTCAGACTATTTTAAAAAACAAAGATAAAACACCTATTTATATTTTAGGTGAAGGAACAAACCTACTGGTAAAAGATCGCGGAATAAGAGGAATTATTATTTCTTTGAAAGATTGCTTCAAAGAAATCAAGCGGCCTTTGTTTTTTAATAAGGTACAAGGCGCTAGACGGGCTGTGATTAAAGCTGGCGCGGGAACAAAAATGTCTTATCTTGCGAAACATGCCGCCCGCTATTCTTTAACAGGAATCGAACATTTAGTGGGTATACCTGGTTCTTTAGGTGGTGCAATCATCATGAATGCCGGTGCCGAAGGAACAGAGATAGGCTCAGTTGTGCGTAGCATAACTTTAATCAACTGGGATGGAAAGATAGAAGTTTTGAAACGTGAAAACCTCTCCTTTGAATACAGAAAAACGGTTTTCCCAAACACATCGGGAATCATTATTGAATCAGAAATAGAACTAGAGGAAGGAGATCGACCAACAATATTGGGAACTATGGATCGTCATCTTTCAAGAAGATCACAAACACAACCTCTAACTATCCCGAATTCAGGATCAATTTTTAAAAACCCAAAAGGAGATGCTGCCGGAAAAATTATTGAATCGATAGGACTCAAAGGTTTTTCTATTGGGAATGCAGGCGTTTCTATTAGACACGCAAATTTCATAGTAAACAAAGGCGGGGCAACAGCCAAAGATGTCACTAAATTGATTAAACATATCCAAAAGGAAGTGAAAGAAAAAACTGGTGTCGACTTGCAAACGGAAATTGTGATTGTCGGAGATTAAATTCGGAGGAATTAACATTAAAGGTCCGCGCAAAGGTAACCCCTCCTTCCTTTGCTTCCGGCTCTTTTGGCCAAGAGCCGGAGCGGACCTATTATTTAAAAGTTGAAACTTTTTTGGAAAATCTTGAAGAAAAACAAATAGGTGTCTTAATGGGTGGTTTATCAACAGAGCGAGAAATATCCATCTCAACTGGAAACTCGGTTTGCGAGGCCCTGGTCAGAATGAGACTAAATATTTCTCCCATTCATGTGGATCAAAATATAGCCGATAGGCTCCGGAATATTGATTTGGTTTTTAATGCATTGCACGGAACATATGGAGAAGACGGCTGCATTCAAGGGTTGTTGGAATATTTAAAAATACCTTATACCGGATCAGGGGTGCTTGGTAGTGCTTTAGCTTTTGACAAATTAAAAACTAAAGAAATTTTAAAATCTCATGACATACCAACAGCTGATTACGAAGTTTTTTATAGAAACCAAAAAGAAACAATTCAACGAACCTTGGAATTGCCAGTTGTGGTCAAACCTACCAATCAAGGATCTAGCTTTGGAGTAAGCATTGTCAACGAAGAAACCCAATGGAAACCTGCATTGGAAAATGCGTTTAAATATTCTAAAGCAATTATCATAGAGAAGTTTATTAAAGGCAGGCTTTTAGCAATAGGCATGAATGGTGATAGACCTATGCCAATTGTCCAAATCAACCCAAAATCTGAATTTTATGATTATGAAGCAAAATACACCTCTGGGAAAACCGAATATATTTGTCCTGCAAAATTGACTACGAAGGAGATTGAAATTTGCAATAAAGTATCTAAAAAGGTCGTTAGAGTATTGCACGGACGTGGATTACCTAGAGTAGATATTATCCTTCATGAAGATGGAACCCCATTTGTATTAGAAATGAATACCATTCCCGGAATGACTCCTACAAGTCTTTTGCCTATGGCCGCGCTTGAAATGGGGGTAGAGTTTGATCAGCTTGTAATGGAAATTTTAAAAAAAGCACGACTGGACCATGGAGAACCATCATGAGTTTTGCCTTAGCAAGACAAAAAGGATCTACGACAAGATGGAACAAATTTCGTTCTGAAAGAAATAAAAAAGAAAAACGTGGCAGCAGTTTAAGGAAAAGACTCTATGATCCACCAAAACTGGCTATTTGGACTCGCACTTTTGTGGAATTTGCTTCTAAACTGTTTTTAGCAGGAGTGGTCGCCTACCTTCTATTTGCCGGATATAATTTTTTACTTTCTAGTCCGAGATTTAAAATACAACATATTTCTTTTCAAGGAAACCAGGTATTGAGTAACGCAGAAGTTTTGGAGTGGCTGGGTTCGCTAAAAGGACAAAATTTATTTGCCATTAACCTAAGTGAATTAAACCAGCAACTTATAGAACATCCCTGGATTAAATCGTCCTCTATTCAAAGGAAGTTTCCAAAAGGCTTGGATATTGAGATTACCGAAAGGGTCCCCTATGCAAGAGTAAAGAAAGATCAAAATTATTTAATAGATAACTTTGGTGTCACTCTATCTCCTGAGAGACCAGAGTACAGGCACTTACCTCTTATTATTATGGAAAAGAATAAAGAAAAATATTTATCAAATGATGAAGCTTTGCACAGTCTGAAAACCATGCGTTATTTTAATAAACTCCCATTTTTTAAAAATAATCCTTTAGATGGAGCCAAAATTAAAGGTCACTCTAGGGTTCTATTTGTCACAAAAAATGGTGACCTTCAAATACAAATGTCCATGAACGATCTCAATGAGGGATTTAAAAACTTTATGATTATCCTTGACTCGCTAGAAGAAAAAAACCTTAGAGTCCAAATGATAGATTTATCATTTAAAGATCAAGTCATTATTAAAGAAAGAATTTAAATTAGCTTAAACATTGGTTTCGAAAAAGATTCAAACTAACTAGAAGGGGATAGGACGTATGTCCAAAAAAAGTAATTACATCGTAGGNTTAGATATAGGAACCACCAAAATCTGTTGCATCATAGGAGAAATAATTGATGATGAAAAAATAGATATTATTGGTCTTGGNCAGTATCCATCAAGAGGCCTTCGAAGAGGAGTCGTGGTCAATATTGATAGCACTGTTGAATCCATCAAAAATGCAGTTGAAGAAGCCGAGCTCATGGCAGGTTGCGAAATAGATTCGGTATGTGTAGGAATTGCAGGTGGACATATTAACAGTCTAAACAGTCATGGAATTATTGCAGCAAAAGGCAAAGAAATTACCCAAAAAGATATAGACAGAGTAATTGAAGCAGCAAAAGCCATTGCCATACCTCTTGATCGAGAAGTCATTCACGTTCTTCCTCAAGAATATATTGTTGATGATCAAGATGGAATTAAAACACCGCTTGGTATGGCCGGTGTNCGCCTCGAAGCAAAAGTTCATATTGTTACAGCTGCCGTTACCTCTGCCATGAACATCGTCAAATGCGTCAATAAAGCAGGATTAACCGTATCAAATATAGTTCTGGAACAATTGGCGTCCAGTGAGTCTATTTTATCGCAAGATGAAAAAGAGCTAGGCGTGGCCATGATTGATATTGGAGGAGGAACTTCGGACCTTGCTATTTTCTATCAAGGATCCATAAAGCACACAGCTGTTTTAACCATCGCAGGTGCTCAAATAACAAACGATATTGCAATAGGACTTCGCACCCCTAATCTTGAAGCAGAAAAAATAAAGCATGCATTTGGTTGTGCTTATAAAAACCTCATAGAGGAAAGCGAGAATATAGAGGTTCCCAGCGTCGGCGGAAGAGATGCCAGAATATTGTCTAGACAAATTTTAGGTGAGATTATTGAAGCTCGCACGCGAGAAATGTTTGAGTTGCTCGACCAAAAAGTCAATGAATCTGGATATAAAGAAATTATTTCATCCGGAATTGTTCTAACAGGTGGTGCATCGAGCATGCAAGGAATGGCAGAACTTGCTGAAGACGTATTTCAATCCCCGGTACGCGTTGGCACACCTTTTGATCTCGGGGGATTATTAGATGTAGCAAACAACCCGATGTATGCAACTTGCACTGGTTTGATCCAGTACGGATTCAAGAGAAGAAAGGATGGCCCTGTGCGAGAACTCCAGGGACGGAACCTATTTGATAAAATTTTTTCACGTATGAAAGATTGGGCAGACGAATTTTTTTAAAAAGTGGAGGATAAAATGAGTTTAATAGAATTTGAAAATGAAATTGAAAATGATTACACGGCAACAATAAAGGTTGTTGGAGTTGGAGGCGGTGGTACGAACGCCGTTAATTCTATGGTTCGCGAAAATCTACGTGGCGTGGAGTTCATTATTGCCAATACGGACTTACAGTCTCTTGACAAATCAGAATGCCNNGGAAAAATTCAAATAGGGGAAGAATTAACTCGTGGNCTAGGTGCGGGCTCTAACCCTGAAGTCGGGAGAGAGGCAGCAGAGGAAAGCGAAAATATGATNCGCGAAATGTTGCATGGAGCCGACATGGTTTTTATTACCGCTGGAATGGGCGGAGGAACCGGAACAGGTGCGGCACCGGTTATTTCTCGAATAGCGAAAGAAACTGGAGCACTAACTGTAGGAGTGGTTACAAAACCTTTTGCATTCGAAGGCAAAAGACGAATGCGTCAGGCAGAAGAAGGTATTAAGGAGTTAAAAGATGAAGTCGATACTCTGATCGTGATTCCCAATCAAAAACTTTTAAGTTTTGTTGGAAATGAAACTTCTTTCACCTCTGCGTTTTCAATGGTCGATGATATTCTCAAGCAGGCGGTTGCTAGCATTTCTGATTTAATCGTCATACCAGGGCTAATTAATCTAGATTTTGCGGATGTAAAGTCCACCATGGGTAACAAGGGAAAAGCGCTTATGGGAAGTGGCGCCGCCTCGGGTGAAAACAGAGCTGTTGAGGCAGCACAAAAAGCTATTTCCAGCCCATTACTGGACGAAGCAACAGTTGATGGAGCAGGGGCCATTCTTATAAATATTACAGGTGGCGAGGATTTGACACTAATGGAAATAAATGAGGCTTCCCTGATGATACAGAAAAACGCGCACGATGATGCTCAAATTATTTTTGGTGCAGTGATAGACAACAAAATGGAAGGTGAAATGCGCGTAACGGTGATAGCCACTGGTTTCGAAAATGAAGTACCATTAACTATAGAACAAAGACCACCGCTAAAAAAAGTTGTTGGAGGTAACCCGCATATGGAAGGCGATCCTATGGATGCATCTTACCAGCATCTAAAAACCTTGGCTTCCTCAATTAAAGAAGAAAACCAGGAATTAGGAAACTCAAATGCAAACTTAGATATCCCAACTTTTCTGCGTAAANACGCAGANTAACATCTATTTTNAATGATACTGGCAGGGAAACCGCCACAAAATTATTTAAAGAGTTTTAATTATTCAAATCCCAGTTATATGGGAAGTAGGAAATTTTAATATCGGAGTCAATTAATTGCCTTGCAACTGGAGGTGAAACATATTTGCTGATAAACTTTAATACACCTCCCCTACTTTCAAAATCATCCTCAAACCATTTAAAAATGGATGAAAGATATATTTGTTTTCCATTTCGATCAATTTTCATTCCTTTTGTAGTAGATTTTAGAAATGCCGTTAACTGATTATTTAACTGATTATTTAAAGTTTCCGCCTTGAAAGCTTCCAACCTGAGATCAGGGCAACTTACGGATGCACAAACGATAGCAACATGAATTCTGGGCTCATCCAGCTTTCTTAAAATTTTATGTTCGATTTCATCTAAGGTGCGCTCTTTTCCTGCTAAGATACCTAAAGATTTTTTCCAAACTGGGATGAAAAAACTACCTATATCCTTAATGCTTTTGATTGGATAATGATCGACCACCATTTTAATCGCAAAAATATTATAGGCATTAATCCAAAATGCTAGTTTCTCATCACGAGTTTTTAAAGAATCTAATTCTACGGATCGCAACCTGGAAACAAAATTTGAAAACTTCGGATCATTTTTTAAATTCTCATAATTTACAGCATGAATTGAAATACCGCTCACAACTTTAAGGGTAACATGCTCCTGGATCAGGGCATCCCAATCAGAAAAATCAAAAGCGGAAACTNGAATAATTCCAGTCAGCAAAAATATCAAGGAAACAATTAATACTGCAATTTTCCTCTTTATCCTGTTTGTAANCTGGAAATTGTTTTGCATATTTTGATTNCCTTCAATAGTATCGTAAAATTTCTTTACAAAAACTTGGTACCATAAAACAGAATTGTCCTGCAAACAAAGCAGTTATTTTTTTAACAATTTACCCATATTCTAATAATATCATCTAAAATATTTTTATCGTGAACAAAACCAAATTTTTTAGCTCAGGCAATGCAAAAGAGTTTTTATTTATTTCTGATCTCGATGGGACGCTCCTCCTACCCAATGGAACTTTTCCAAACGAATATAAAGAACGGCTCAACAGACTTATCGATGATGGCCTTAAATTTACAATAGCCACAGCAAGAAATTATGATTCAGCCCATCCAATTTTATATGGACTTAATATTAGGTATCCGGTGATTCTATTCAATGGAGTTTATTTGGCAGAGTTTCAAAATGGAAACATAATAGAGCACACTCAATTCATCGATAAAAAAGTTGTATACAGTATGTTAGAATTTGCCAAAACATATGCAATTGAGCCCTTTATATATACCTTTGGAGGAAATCATCAAGTCTACTACCGCGAAACTCACAATGATGGTTCTTTGGCTTACTTAAACAGCCTAAAAAAAGATGACAGAGTAAAACAAACACCCGAGTTTGTGTTTCAAGAAGATGAAAATGTCTCAGGTTTTTTGCTGATTGGCACCAGAGAAAATCTAGAACCAATATACATAAACCTTAAAGAAAAACATTTTGATCATCTTAATTTATATTTTGCGGAAGATGTTTCAATGAAAGGCTATTTTTGGCTTCAATCCTTTCACCAGCAAGCCACGAAGGGAAACATGGTAAAAAAATTGAGTGATCGACTAAAATTTTCCTTACAGAAAACCGTGGTTTTTGGAGATTATTTAAATGATTTGGATATGTTTCAAGTTTCTGGATACTCTGTTGCAGTTGAAAACGCTTTACCAGAGGTAAAACAATCTGCCAATCAGGTAATAGGCCACAATGGTAATGGTGCAGTATTGGATTTTCTTGAATCAGTTTGGTACAACGTATAAACTTATAGAAAAAAAGTGCGCTCAAATAACGATTTATTGAAATATACAAATGGCTGATCAACCAAAAGAACCTGAAAAAACAATATATCAAAGGGATAAAACGGCGAAAGAACCTCAAGCCGTTTCCGATACGCCAAAAGTCCCAGCCAAACCAAAACCAAAAATTAAAAAAGTTTTTGTTCCCAAAAAAACAACATTCACTACCGACAAGCCTATGGAACACCGAGTTCGAAATATTCGGTTAACATCCAAGGAATCTGCAAAAATGATCTGGGATATCCTGATAGATTTCCAGAATGACTTAGCCAAAGAAGAAATGGATGATCCAGACAAGCCCTTTAATGACTGGGGAAAAGTTGAAAAATTTTTCACTCGTCTTTCCAAAAAATACAGCATATGTCAAAGCAAAAAACTCGGAGGGGATTTAGGTTGGGTTTACCGTGGTATGGGCCTTCCCGAAAATATAATCACAACGGAACTTGTTGAAGAAATAATGAAACTTGAAAAATTCATACTCCCCGAACCCATACAAAGCAAGCTAGGATTTCATCTTCTGATGATTTGCGAAAGTCAAGTGCACACGCCAAGAGAAAAACCGCCCGAAAAAGAAAGCCGCCCTCTTTTTTAAGAAGTCCTCTTTTCTTTTTTAAGGTCGTCACAGTATTTTTTAATTTTTAAATTTTCTTCCTTCAAATTTACAAACTTCTTATTGATTGTGTTTAATCTGCCTATTAGCGTCGAAATTAATTGTTTGTGAAATTTGTTTTGGATGGCAAGGTTAAAGCTATACATTGCCTCTTGGTTAATCTCCATGACAACAACTAAGGGTGAACCCGTAATTGCATAAGTGGTTCTTGTTTGACCAGTTAGCAATGCAATTTCTCCAAGTATAGACCCTGCTTCCATGTTTGCAATTACGGTATGTTTCGGTTTTTCCAAAGATGCCTTATTCTCTTCTTTATCTGGCTTGACTAACTTTGTTATATGAATAGTACCTGACAAAACCACAAACATAGAGTCGCCTTTATCGCCCTCTGAAAAAATTATCAGCCCTTTTTTTTCATATCTTTTAAACATTGCTCTTCTTTCAACTAGCTTACCTTTTTCTTCTTCAGAGAAAACGTTGAAAAAAGATGCTTTTTTAATCGACTCAAGCAAAGGACTCTGCATCATACCCATAACAAATCTATTCTCCCGTTAAATTACAAGACAATAACACTTAACTCCCAATATAAATAGATTTTAAATATCTTAATTAATTTTTCAAAAAAAAGTATCGAATATTTTCAACAATATATTCCTGTTGAGCTTGAGTAATTTCATGGGATATAGGGAGAGCTAATGTTTCATCGGCTGCCCTTTCCGACTCTGGAAAATCACCCTTTTTATAATTAAGTGACTGAAAGCAGTCCTGAAAATGCAGTGGCAGTGGATAATAAATTTCACAGCCTATATTTCTTCCTTTTAAAAAAGAAAGCAACTCATCTCTACGGTTTTCTAGCCGAATGATATATTGATTATATACATGGCGCGGAAAAACTTCTGGTGGCAATTGAATATATTGAGTTAAGGCATTCTGCCGAAACAATTGGTTATAGGTTGATGCATTTTTTCTCCTTTTCTCTGTCCAATCTTCCAGAAATTTTAGCTTAGCCTTGACAACACCTGCTTGTAGGGCATCCAAACGAAAATTACCCCCTATCATTTTATGGTAATACTTCGGGTTAGAACCATGAACCCGAAGTATCTTAAGTTTTTCATAAAACTCTTTAGATGAAGTTGTCACAACTCCCCCATCTCCAAAAGCTCCTAAATTCTTTGCGGGAAAAAAAGAAAAACAACCCATATCACCTAAAGAACCGGCACGTTTACTTTTATACTCAGCGCCAATAGACTGAGCTGAGTCTTCAATAATGTTTAGACTATGTTTTTTTGCTATCGCGACAATCGGCTCCATATCCGCGCACTGCCCATACAAGTGTACCGGCATGATGGCTCGCGTTTTAGGCGTGATGTATCTTTCAATATGCTCTGCTTTCATATTGAAAGTAACATCATTTATATCTACAAACACCGGTTTCGCCCCTGTTCTAACAATAGACCCTGCTGTGGCAAAAAATGTATAAGGAGAAGTTATTACCTCATCCCCCTCTCCAATCCCTAAAGCCATAAGGGATATAAGCAAAGCATCTGTTCCAGAAGAAACACCTACCGCATATTTGGTTTGGCAATACTTTGCAATTTTCTCTTCCATCTCCATAACTTTAGAGCCCAAAATAAATTGCCCGCTCCTTGTGGTGTCTGCCATTTCAGCTTCAACGTCATTTAATATTTGATGATACGAAGCAGAAATATCAAGTAGCTTTACTTCATTGATCGGGCTAGGAGATTCATTAACTTTAGATTCCAGCTGCTTGACCGTTAACACAGAAACATCATTGCCCGAAAATTTTTCAGGTTCAGTTGATACGATCGCATCTAACCGACAAGAACGCACTAAATTAAGCGCTAATTTTTCCTCGAAGCTTTCATCTTGAAAAACTTGCTCTATTTCTATAGCAGTTGGAGTGATCACGCTCAGTCTATTTAAAAGATCGAATAGCCTGACCTTATCTTCCTTCTTTAATACTCGCAACAATACGGGGAGAGTTGTCGAAGACACCCAGCCTTTGCATTTACCAGTCTTACAAAAATCTATAACCACTGATTTTTCTTTAGACGATAACGCTTCAATCAAAAAATCATAATGCAGAAGAATTTCCATTTTACGTATTTGAAGAACTTAAGAGATTTGAATTAAATTAAAAATAGACATCCTGATCAAGCTTTTCTTTAAGGATGATTTCAGCTGGGGTGTAATATTTTTTATTGTTATTACATTTTTTACAGGCAGGCACAAGGTTTCCTCGTGTACTTTTTCCACCTCGGGCAATGGGAACAATATGATCCATACTCAAAGTATCACTTGAAAAAACTCCACCACAATAATGACAAATTCCTGATTCAATTTTCTGTTTCCACCACTGCGACTGCCGGAGTTTTCTTGCTTTGGCTTTTTCTATTTTAAAATTATTTTCGCTCATATATTAATTTGATTTACCAACCCATACGGGCTCTATTAGTTGATGAGGTGACCATTTATTTCTTACCGCTCGTACGGTCCCAGCATGGCTTGCTTTAGGATACCAATGAATATCTCCCACATCGAATTCAAATCCAATAGCAGCCGAAAGCCGTGTCTTGGAAGTCCAAAAACAACTCCCATAACTAAATTCAAAGATAGGATCAATGTGTAAAATGAAAGTTTTTCCTCGCGATTTAAAAGGCAATGCTACTTCATACAAACTCTGAATTTCTAATCGTTCAGGCAAACGCCAGTCACTATAACCACCCAGCTTTTCTTTATTTATCCTTTCAATATATAGTTGCGCATCATACCAACTGATATTATTACCAGTTTCCTGATACGCATAGGCCTCTTGCCACATCAAGCCAGTGAGGGAATCAAAAATTGTCTTATCTTCATTATCTATAAAGCGAGTTTCCATATTTGATTAAAATTATAAAAAAAAGACTAATAAACCTCTTTGGGCGGTTGCATTCTACTAAATATGAAATTGAAATAATTAAAAACTAAAGGTTTTAATCTTTTTCAATTTGATATTTTTTAAAAACCACTTTAAAACACTTAACCATTTAAGGATATCTAGGCAAAATCGGTGTAAAACGAAAACCACAGTTTTTAATGTCTTCAATGCCTTCCTTCGACTCCGGAAAGCGATTACAGATCAGAGGCTTTTCTTCCGTATCGTGGACCCGACAACGTTTGTCTGGCATCAACTCAGTGCAGGGAATATCCATAGAATAATAAAGTTCATTACGTTTTTCATTACTTCCGACTAAGTTAATACCTCGATAGGACAAATATCTTTGCAACTCTTCTAGGTTGCCATGTTGCTGTAGGGTAACATCCTTTACCACTGTAATATTAACTGTTTGGCAACATTCACCGCACGAGTGGCATTCTCCTTCCCTTTTCATAAATTGATTCATTTTCCCCTTTTCCGAGACGAAGTTTTTTTAACAGAATATTCTGCTGTCACCGTAGTATGAATTCCACCTCGAACATTAAAGTCCCCCATAATTTTCATATTTTTGGGCCTGCAGGCAGAAACCAGATCATCAAGAATAATATTAACCACCTTCTCATGGAAACCGCCTTCATTTCTGTAAGAAGCCAGATATACCTTCAATGATTTCAATTCAATACACTTTTTGTGCGGTATATAGCTAATATACAGTGTGGCAAAATCCGGCTGTCCAGTTTTGGGGCATAAACAGGTAAATTCGGGACTTTCCATATCAATGGTGTAGTCCCTGCCTGGGAACGGGTTCAAGAAGGTTTCGATTTCCGCAATTTGTTTATTTTTTGTATTTTTCATAACTTTTTATACAAAATAGCTTTTTTTTTAATTAATACCTTGCTTTTCAAATTCCGCATTATATATATACACTTTAAGCACTCGATAGCCTAGAGTGCCAACAAATTCAAATAAGAATAAATTATTTAAAAACAGTAGTTTATATTAATTTCAAAAGGAATTTTTAATTAATTATTAATTTTGTATCAGTTTAACATTTTTTTAAGGAGTCTTTATGAAAATCCGACCGTTACACGATCGAATTTTAGTTCAACCGATTTTGGAAAAAGAAGTCCGTAAGGGAGGAATCATTATCCCTGATTCTGCAAAAGAGAAACCAATAGAAGGCAGAGTAAAAGCCGTGGGCAAAGGTAAAATTGGTGATGATGGAAAAGCCATTAAACTTGAAGTAAAAGTAGGTGATAAGGTTCTCTACAGTAAATATGGCGGCACAGAAATTAAATTAGATGGAGATGACTACTTACTAATGCGAGAAGATGATGTTCTCGCGATAGTGGGCTAGTTTTTCCAATACAAATTAATTATAAAATATTTCACATCTCTCAAATAGAAGGAGATTTAAGTTTATGGCTAAACAAATTGTATATGATGAAACCGCTAGGCATAAAATTCTGGCAGGTGTAAACCAGCTAGCTAATACGGTTAAAATTACACTCGGTCCTAAAGGCCGAAACGTCGTTATTGATAAAAAATTTGGTTCTCCTACCATTACAAAGGATGGAGTAACTGTTGCCAAGGAAATTGAACTTGAAGACCCATTTGAAAATATGGGCGCTCAAATGGTAAATGAAGTGGCCAGCAAAACAAGTGACAATGCAGGTGATGGAACAACAACAGCTACCGTTCTCGCACAGGCAATTTTCCGCGAAGGAATGAAAAATGTTACCGCTGGTGCAAACCCTATGGATATTAAACGGGGCATCGAAGCCGCTGTAAATACAATAATTCCCGAAGTCCAGAAAATGGCAAAACCGACCAAAGATAAAAAAGAAATTGCACAGGTCGGAACAATTTCTGCAAATCAGGACAAAGCCATTGGCCAAATCATTTCTGAGGCTATGGATAAAGTTGGTAAAGACGGTGTTATTACTGTTGAAGAAGCAAAGAGCATGGACACCTCCCTGGAAATTGTCGAAGGAATGCAGTTTGACCGCGGGTATTTGTCACCCTATTTTGTTTCCGATGCAGAACGCATGGAAGCTGTTTTAGAAGACGCATACATCCTTCTTCATGAAAAGAAAATCAGCAACATGAAAGACCTGCTGCCGTTGCTTGAAAAAATTGCAAAAGGAGGCAAACCTCTTTTGATTCTCGCAGAAGATATCGAAGGTGAAGCCCTGGCAACTTTGGTTGTAAACAAACTTCGTGGCACCTTAAATGTTTCAGCGGTTAAAGCACCGGGGTTTGGTGATCGTCGTAAAGATATGCTAAACGATATTGCTATCCTCACAGGTGGCAAAGTAATCACTGAAGATATCGGTGTGTCTCTCGATAGTGTAGAATTAGCCGATCTTGGTCGTGCTAAACGCATCACCATAGATAAGGACAACACAGTTATCGTTGACGGCAAAGGTAAAGCATCTGATATACAGGCCCGAGTCAAACAAATCCGCAACCAAATTGAAGAAACTACTTCTGATTACGATCGCGAAAAGCTGCAAGAGCGACTCGCTAAATTGGTTGGTGGTGTAGCTATCATTAAAGTGGGTGCGGCAACTGAAACAGAGATGAAAGAAAAGAAAGCTCGTGTTGAGGATGCTCTGCATGCAACCCGTGCTGCTGTTGAAGAAGGTATCATTCCAGGCGGTGGCGTAGCATTCATCCGCGTTCTGAGCTCCCTTGATAAGATGAAAGGTGATCATGATTTCAAACTCGGTGTTCAAATTATCCGACGAGCTCTTGAAGAACCCCTTCGCCAAATCGCTTCCAACGCAGGAGAAGAAGGAACTGTTATTTGCGAAAAAGTTAAAACCCTCAAAGGCAATATGGGTTACGACGCAAAAAATGGCGAGTATACTGACATGATCAAAGCTGGAATTATTGATCCTGCAAAAGTAACACGCACAGCTTTGCAAAATGCATCAAGTATCTCAGGGCTGTTATTAACCACAGAGGCAATGATCACAGATCTCCCAGAAGAAAAAGAAGAGCACAACCACGGACCAGCTGGTGGTGGTGGCATGGGAGGTATGGGTGGCATGGGAGGTATGGGTGGTATGCCCGGAATGATGTAAACTGTTTCCCCTGTTACAAACTTTAAAAACCCCTATTCCATTAATTTAATGGAATAGGGGTTTTTTTATGTGTGTAAAGTTTCAAATTAAAAAAAAATCTTTAATTTAAAATCTCTTCAGCCTCTATAATAACCTTCAAGCAAATTAGTATTTCAAAACGTTATTATACATCTAAATTCCCATACCCGGGTGGTTGACAGAAAGCGAGACAAACATTAGTATTAGCCTATTCAATGGATTAGAAGTTAGACTCTAATCTTTACCACCTCCCAAACCTAAACAATTCGCAGGCAAAAGAACGAGCAATATGCCTAATAAAAACATAAATGCCCCAAAAGATTAAAATACCCGTAATTTAACTTTTCAGAGACTAATGACTCTTCCTGGCATCGATCAACTTCTGGAAAAACCTGAAAAATATTTAAAAGGCAAAACCCTGGGTCTGGTAGTCAATCACACCAGCTTGGCAAGCGACCAACGACATTCAATCAAACATTTTAATTCATGCTCCTCCTTCACTCTAAATGCACTTTTTGCACCCGAGCACGGGCTTTACGGAATTGCACAAGATATGATCGAGATAGAAAATGAAACAGATCCAGTATCAGGGCTTACTGTTTCCAGCCTCTATGGAAAAACCGAAAAAACTTTAGAACCTGATCCGATCGCTTTGGCAGAAATCGACAACCTTGTTTTTGACATTCAAGATGTAGGAGCACGTTACTATACCTTTATTTACACCATGGCAAAATGCATGGAAATCTGCAAAAAATCTAACACAAGAATGATCGTATGCGACCGACCCAACCCAATAAATGGTGTTAGCTTGGAAGGCAATCTGGTAGCAGCAAATTACCACTCCTTTGTCGGTCAATATCCTATTCCCAATCGCCATGCAATGACCGTGGGCGAACTTGCGTTGTTTTTTAATCATGAGATCAATATTGGTTGCGAACTTAAAGTCGTCCCTATGACTAATTGGAATCGTGAGCAGTGGTATGATGAAACACAACTATATTGGGTGTCACCTTCTCCAAATATGCCGACACTAGATACGGCTGTAGTTTATCCTGGTATGTGTTTGATTGAAGGAACTCAACTATCAGAAGGAAGGGGCACCACCCGACCTTTTGAAAATTTTGGCGCCCCCTTTATTGATCCCTATAAATTGTCAAAGAGAGTCCAAAACGATATAGACCAATTACCTGGTGTTATTTTTCGCCCGCATTTTTTTAAACCCATGTTCCAGAAACATAAAAACAAAGTATGCGGTGGCTTACAAATTCATGTTACGGATAGAAACCAGTTTAAACCCCTATTAACAACCATTGCTCTGCTTCGCTCAGTCATCGAATTATACCCCAATGAGTTCAAATGGCGCACAGAGCCATACGAGTTTGTCAGCGACCGATTAGCGATTGATATTCTGTATGGCAATATGGATTTAAGAGAAACCATCTTTAATGATTCATTCTCTTTATCTAATATTGAAGAAAGTTGGCAAGAGGAGCTCGATGGTTTTAAGAAACTACGTAGTAATTATCTAATTTATTAATTAAATAGGATGAATTATGGACCTTTTAAATATCTCACATAAAATTATGGTTGTATCTGCATTATTGAATACCATAGTAACTACCGTTGCATTTTTTTTCTTTGTCATTAATCAGGCTACATAATGAACTTCCGAACTATGAAAGAAATTATTTGGAATTTTTTGGGTGCATTTATTTATTGTTGTGTTGGAGGAGGCGCAGTATTTCATACCTTTCTGGGGTATTGAAATTTTATTGTAATTTAACCCTTCCCTGATTTTTATCTTTATCTCTACAAATAAAAAATATAGAAATTGTTCCTTAAAATGTAAAAATATGAGAGAATGATTTGCTTTGGAAATTTATTTTTAGAGTCCTTTAAAACCCGCCGGCCTATGACCGCCATATCTTTTTGATAAAAAAGGACTAATAGTATTTCCAGCCTTTTCCAGACAAAATTAGTTTTCAAAAGTATTGATTAAACCCGATGTGGAATCTGTATTTCCACCTTTGCTTATTGCTATAAATATATGAATTTAAAGGATAAACTTCTTTCGGACATGAAAGAGGCAATGAAGTCAAAAGATTCTTTGAAACTCGGGACAATCCGCAGTGTTATTTCTGCTGTAAAAAACCAGGAAATCGATCTTAGAAAAGACCTTGGTGAAGATGAAATTTACGCCATTATCAGTCGAGAAGTAAAAAAAAGAAAAGAAGCGGCCAACCTGTATGAACAAGGAAAACGTCTTGAACTAAAAGATAAGGAAGTTCAGGAAATGGAAGTGTTGCAAAGCTATCTTCCAGAACAAGTTTCAGAAGACAGTTTACGCCAACGTATAGAAGAAGTTATCACAGAAACAGGAGCTAAAGGTATGCAAGATTTTGGAAAGATAATGAAGACACTAGTTCCAGAGTTTAAAGGAAAAGCAGACAATGCCTTGATTAAAGAATTAGTAAACGAATATTTGAACTAAAACTTAACTTTGCATTCTCGCTCCATAAAGAATGTCGAAACGATCAGAAACACATTGAAATATTCAATTCCAGAAAACATCATAGATGAAGTTAGAGAGAGAACCGATATTGTAGAGGTAATTTCTCAATCTGTTTCTTTAAAAAAGGTTGGCAAAAACTTTAAAGGGCTTTGTCCGTTCCATTCGGAAAAAACACCTTCATTCACCGTCAGTTCTGAAAAACGGATTTATCATTGTTTCGGGTGTGGGGCAGGAGGAAATGTTTTTAAATTCGTAATGGAAGTTCAAAAAATTTCATTCGTTGATGCTGTTAGACAATTTGCTGAAAGAGCAGGTGTTCCAATTCCCCACCCTAAAAAAGCAAACCTGGATGATCCAAAATATCAGGAATGGGAAGCTCTTAAAAAAGCTAACACGCTTGCAGCAAGTTACTTCCATTCACTTTATAAGGATTCAAAAAAAGGCTTGGCTGCCAGGGATTATTTGAAAAGTCGTCACTTCACTGGAGAAATTCTAGATCAATATAAAATAGGCTGGTCTATACCAGAATGGAGGGGATTAACTCAACATCTACAAAAAGTGGGCAACCTATCGAGAAAAACTGTCCTTCAGTCAGGACTCGTTATCGAAAAAGATGGAGGATCTAATGTTTATGACCGGTTTCGTGGTCGACTAATATTTCCTATCCAAGATGCACATGACAATGTTATTGGGTTTGGTGGTCGAGCCATCACCGATGATAATAATCCTAAGTATCTGAATTCGCCCGAAACACCGCTTTATCAAAAAAGTCAGGTTCTCTTCGGGATCAATCTCGCCAAACAAGCCATTCGAAAAGAGGGCTTTGCAATTTTAGTTGAAGGCTATCTGGACCAGATACGAGCTACTCAATACGGGATGTTGAATTCTGTTGCAACTTGCGGCACCGCGTTAACCGCCAAGCAAGCAAGTATGCTAAGAAACTATGCCAGCTCTGTTGTCATGGTTTTTGATTCAGACAATGCGGGTCGCCAGGCTGCCGAAAAAGGATTTGAGGTCCTCCAGGAAAAAGGGCTACAGGTTAAAATTGTCTTTCTTCCAGAAGGACAAGATCCGGACTCGTATATCTATCAAAACGGTGCTGAAAAATTTCTTGAAAAAATTAAAACCGCTAAGCCTTATTTGGAATCTTATATTGACAGGGTAATTGCTGGGAAAAAGGGTAACTCACCCTCTGAGTTGGTGAAAATGGCCAATCAAGTTGTTCCAATGCTAAGGAAAGTGCAAAATTTAGTGGAAAGGAATAGTTTGATTGAATATTTCTCCTCTGAGGCAAAAGTTGATGATACATCGTTTTTAATCGAATTGAAAAAATCTTTTTCGAAGAATCAAGTAAGAATTGAAGCTTTAGAAGAAAAAACTGAATCCATTTTATGCTGGGAAAGGCATTTAGTTCAATTGATTCTTTCCGATAAGAAAACAGCCCAAAAGGTCTTGCAAGCTGTTAACCCAGAGGATTTTTCCAGCCCAGCGCTAAGGTCTATAGTAATCACGTGTTCAGAAAAAATTCAAAAGGATGAAAGCCTTGAAGTTGATAAACTCATCGATAACACAGAAGATCCTGAAGCCAAGACTCTATTAACGCAACTAGGATTAGAACCTGTCGAGTTTGATTCGATTGAAAAAAGTGTTTCAGATTGCATTAAAAAGTTTAATAGTTTTCATTTAAAGTCAAAAATAAAATTATATAAAAAACAACGCAACGAAGCCAACATGTCGGGTCAGATAGAACAGTCAAATGAAATAAACAAAAAAATACAAGAAATGTATTCAGCATTAACCCATTAATACAGTTTTAATTTTCAACCACCATATAGTGTAATAGGAGAAATTGCTCAGATGGCCACACTGGAAAAACTAACCCATGTTTCTGAAATCAATCAGTTGGTTTCACAAGGTAAAGAAAAAGGTTACCTAACCTATGAGGAAGTCAACGATGTACTGCCTTCGGATGTCGTGACCCCTGAACAAATCGATGATCTTATGGCCCTTTTCAGTGAAAACGAAATTGCAATCGTGGACACTTCTATAAAAGGGGAAAAGATTGCTGCATCTAAAGAAGATAAAAAGGGTAGCGACGCAGAAGAGGATGATGTAGCAACTCAAAAATCTGACTCTATTTCTATTGATGATCCTGTTCGCCTTTATCTTCGTGAAATGGGAACCATATCCCTTCTCACTCGAAAAGGTGAAGTGGAAATTGCAAAAAGAATTGAAGCCGGACAAAGCGAAGTACTTAGTGCGGTTGCCAATTGCGGGGTTACTATTCGAGAATTCATAGCCTTGATGGATCAAATCAAAAAAGGAAATATCCCAATCTTTGACGTTCTTCAAGCGTCCGAACCTGAAGAAGGAAAGGAGGCAGCAGAGAAAAAAGAGATTAAAAATCTCCAAAAAAAGATCAAAACTCTTAAATCAGAGTGTCTAAAACTGGAAAAACTCAACGCTAAATTAGAGAGTGGACAATTGTCGGAGAAAATGCAGGTCAAAACAACCGATCAGATCCATAAGCAACAAAAATTAGTGGAAAAGTTGATCACTAGTCTTACATTTTCTATCAATGTAATAGATGACACTATAGAAAAAATATATGGTATTGCCGCAGAGTACCGAGAAGCTGGCAAGGAGGAACGAGATATCGAAAAACAACTGCGTATTTCTCTAGCTGGAGTGAAAAAACTTGCTAAAAACTGGACGAAACAAAAAAGTGTAAAACTTCCTATAGGAAAAGTTGTTACACGAACTCAGTACGATAATTTTATGAAGCAGGTTCAAGGGGGGCGGAGAAAAATTAAAAAAATTGAGAAACAAACTCAGACAAGTAAAGATAGCTTATTGGCAACTGTTCGTTCCATCGCTCGCGGAAGAGTAAAAGAAAAAACCGCAAAGCGAGAGTTGGCAGAAGCCAATCTGCGTTTGGTTGTAAGCATAGCAAAAAAATATACAAGTCGAGGCCTGCAGTTTCTTGATCTTATCCAAGAAGGTAACATTGGTCTTATGAAAGCGGTTGATAAGTTCGAATATCAACGCGGGTATAAGTTTTCAACCTATGCAACATGGTGGATTAGACAAGCTATTACTAGGGCTATTGCCGACCAAGCAAGGACTATCCGTATTCCTGTGCATATGATTGAAACCATCAATAAGTTAATTCGGGTTTCAAGGCATCTGGTGCAGGAATTAGGAAGAGAACCCACCCCTGATGAAATTGCAGTCAAAATGAGTTTGCCAGTAGATAAGGTTCGCAAGGTTTTAAAAATTGCTAAAGAACCAATATCACTGGAAACCCCAATAGGCGAAGAAGAAAACAGCCATCTGGGAGATTTTATTGAAGATAAAAAGGTCCTCTCCCCGATTGATGCGGTGGTAAAAAGAAATCTCAAGGACCAAACATTGAATGTTCTTTCAACCCTTGCCTCAAGAGAAGAACGTGTTTTGCGTAAACGATTTGGTATTGGAATGGACTCAGAACACACGCTTGAGGAGGTAGGTCAAGATTTTGCGGTCACCCGCGAACGAATCCGGCAAATTGAAGCTAAGGCTCTACGTAAGCTACGGCATCCTAGTAGAAGCAAAAAGCTACGAAGTTTTATTGAAAGCTAATTGCTAAACGGGCCTATAGCTCAGTTGGTAGAGCCCCCGGCTCATAACCGGTAGGTCACAGGTTCGAATCCTGTTGGGCCCATAAAA
>PBKP01000012.1 GCA_002721515.1 Nitrospina sp. | reverse complement strand
TTCAAGAAATTTTCTGTTTTCAACTGTCAACATTTTTTGAGTCCAAATACATGCGTCTAGCGCATATTTATTGAAATAGGAATAATTAGTTTTATCGACCACGGCGAGATCATGATTCCCAGCGAGGGTAAAATCTACATTTCTTCTTACCCAATCGATACAAGAATTAGGATCAGCGCCATATCCGACAATATCTCCCAAACAAACAAGACGGTCATGTTCGATTGAAGCGATTTCTTTTTCAAATTGTGTTAGGGCTTCGAGATTACTATGCAGATCTGAGAATACAATATATCGCATACGGCATTTATGGAGCTACCTTAGAATCTTTATATACCTTATCCAAAATTCCATTAATAAAATCTGGAGATTCCTCGGTTCCAAATTTTTTTGCAATTTCAACCGCTTCATTTATTACTACTTTCGGGGGGGTTGTTGAATCGAATAAAAGCTCATAGATTCCAAGACGGAGAATATTTTTATCTATCATTGCCATTCGCTCTGGAACCCAATTGTCGCTTATTTTTTTTAACAGGTCATCTATTTCTTTTTTATGGATAAAAATATTTTTAATAAGAGTCTGTGTAAAATCCAGAACTTCTTCACTTGTGTTCAACCTTCCACAAAATGAACCCAACTCCAAATCAGGGTTTTCAGAATTAAACTCTGTTTGATACAAAAACTTTAAGGCTGACTCTCTTGCTTCTCGGCGCTTTCCCATTTTTTCCCTTAAAGTTTTTTATAAAGTGTTGCCATTTCAATTGCCGCCATAGCTGCTTCACGTCCTTTGTTGGACAATCCTACCTCTGATCGTGCAACTGCTTGATCAACATTTTCAGTTGTCAATACACCAAATAAAACGGGAACATTAAATTCGAGACCTACCTGACCAATTCCTCTACTAGTTTCAGCACATATGTAATCGAAATGTGAAGTATCCCCTCGAATGACGGCACCTAAACAAATAACCGCATCAAAGCTTCCTATCGAACATAGTTTCTTAGCTGCCTGAGGAAGTTCGAAGGCACCTGGCACTTTAATAACCTTTAAATCCCCCTCCTCCACACCACATTGATCCAAAACCTCAAGTGCTCCGGTCAAGAGGTTGCCAGTAATAAATTCATTAAATCGGCTAACAACGACTCCAACCCTAAGGCCTCTAGCGTTATGATCTCCCTCTAAAGTCTCAACCATTCTATCTTACGTTAAATTCTGAAACATGTGACCCAATTTGTCTTGCTTAGTACGAAGATAATTAAGATTATCTTTCTTTGCCTCCACTTCAATAGGAACTCTTTCTACAAGTTCAAGCCCATAACCTTCCAACCCAACAATCTTTCTTGGGTTATTGGTCATGACGCGTATTTTTCTTAATCCCAATTTACGAAGAATCTGGGCGCCAATTCCATAGTTTCTTAGATCCGGCTTGAACCCCAAAACCTCATTAGCTTGAACTGTATCTTTTCCGCCATCCTGCAAGGCATAAGCTTTTAATTTATTTATAATACCAATGCCTCGGCCTTCCTGATAAAGATAAAGTAAAACGCCTTCTCCTTCTTTCCCAATGATTTCCATTGATTTCTGAAGCTGCTCCCCACAATCACAACGATAAGAACCAAAAGTATCGCCTGTTAAACACTGCGAATGCACTCTAACTAGCGTTGGCTTATTTTCTTTTATTTCGCCCTTGACTAGGGCAATATGAATTTGTTCATCTAATACATTTTGAAAAGCAACCAATTTAAACTCACCTGAATGCGTTGGCAAAACCGTAGATGTAACTTCTTCTACCAAGGCTTCCTTCATAAGACGGTATTCTGCTAAATCTTTGGTGGTGATCATTTTCAGCCCATGCTCTTTAATAAAGTCTATTAAATGCGGAACTCGAGCCATGGTCCCATCTTCGTTCATTATTTCGCAGATTACTCCATAGGGGCTTAATCCAGATAAGCGCGCCATATCAACAGAAGCTTCTGTTTGCCCCATCCTTACCAAAACCCCCCCATCTTTAGCTCTTAAAGGAAAAATATGCCCTGGCTTCACTAGGTCACTTTTAATTGATTTCGGATCAATAGCCACCTTGATTGTATGAGCCCGATCAGAAGCTGAAATACCTGTACTAATACCATAACGAGCATCAATAGAAATAGTAAAAGGGGTTTCAAAAGCCGACTGATTGTCATCTACCATCATAGAAAGTCCTAGATCCCTAGTTCTCTCTTCAGTCAATGTTAAACAAATTAAACCACGGCCAAACCTAGCCATGAAATTAATAAGCTCGGGCGTTGCCTTTTCTGCGGCGATCATCAAATCACCTTCATTTTCTCGATCTTCATCATCAACGATGACAATCATTTTTCCTTCTCGCACATCTTTAATAGCTTCTTCTATACTGCTAAATTCTTTTCCCATTTTTTTCTAACCTTCTTGCGTTAAAAAATTAAACAGAACTTGATTTTTTTGGGTTTATAAGATTTTCACATGCTTTGTATACGTATTTACCAATCATATCACATTCAATATTTATTAAATCGCCTATTTTTCTAGTATTAAGATTCGTATGACTCCATGTAAAAGGAATAATAGAAACATTAAAAGAGTTTTCTTTACAATTAAAAATTGTCAGACTGATTCCATCTAAAGCGATGGAACCCTTTTCCATTATGTATGGANTAAGAAAAGGAGGNTGNGAAAATTTNAANAAAANNTCACCAGGTTTTTCNTCAATACTTATTANCTTNCCTACTTGATCAATATGTCCNCTTACAAAATGACCGCTNATTTTNGANGAANNTGTTAANGANCTNTCNANATTNACCNGNTCTCCTNGCTTTANAGTTTTTAAANCTNGTTTTNNTTAATGTCTCNGTTCCNAAATCCATTCGAAATNNTGANTCATNAAACTCANNAACNGTTAGGCAAACACCGTTNACCGCAATNCTTTCNCCNTCTTCNAAATTNCTGAANTTAGNNTCCGTNNCTACAANCATAGTNGCNCTTTCNTCGCCNCGNNNAAATTCACGGACGGNNCCTANNGNTTCAATTATTCCGCTAAACATGGNANNGCCTCCACCATCAAGTCTTNTCCCATTNNAGTTACCTTCATATTCTTTAAANTTAATGCCTTNGCAATTTTAGAAACNCCNANNCCTCCNATTAGTCCGGGAGCNTNTTTACCCCCAATCAGNATAGGNCTGATAAANATATAAANTTTATCAACGATACCTGCNTTAAGAGCANTATTATTGATCTCCCCTCCTCCTTCAATCAATACAGATGTAAGATCCTTTTTCACCAGATGTTTCATTAGATGTTTTAAATCAAACCCCGAGTTATTAGTTTTTCCATTTATAATTTCTATATTTTTTTCAATCAGAGTTTTTTTCCTTTTCAATGAGATTTTTGATCCAGCAACATAAATTACTTTTTGCTCTTTGCTGTTTGAAAAAACTTTAGCTCTAATAGGAACTTTATTTCCTCGATCTAAAATAATTCGCGCAGGATGTTTGACCCTTTGTTTTTTCAAACGACAAGTTAATTGCGGGTTATCCTTCAAAATAGTATTTGTTCCTATGAGAATAGCGGAATTTTGATTTCTCAGCTTATGTACAAAGTTGCGGGACTGGGCTCCTGAGATCCATTGAGAGTTCCCCATTCTGGTAGCGATTTTCCCATCAAGTGAAATAGCGGTTTTTATGGTAACGAAAGGAAGTCCCGTTTTCATAACCTTTAAAAACCCCTCATTTAGTTTTTCACATTCTTCTTTATAAAACCCTACCGAAACTTTAACTTGTATACCAGCAGCTTTTAATCTGCGAATTCCTTTACCATTAACCAATTTATTCGGGTCTTTCATCCCTACATAAACCCTGCTCACACCTGATTTAATAATGGCATCTGTACAAGGAGGTGTTCGACCCTGGTGGCAGCAAGGCTCTAAATTAACATAAAGGTCTGCGCCTTTAGCTTTCTTACCCGCTTTTCTTAAGGCCACAACTTCTGCGTGTGAACCACCCGCATATGAGTGAAACCCCTCTGCAATAGTTTTACCTGCTTTAACTAAGACAGCCCCAACCATAGGGTTAGGAGCAGTATTTCCTCTTTTAGCTAATTCTATAGCTCTACTCATATACAGCCATTCACGGATATGATCAGGGTTATTCCACTGATCTATGAGTGGCTGCGGAATATTAAGAGGAGGACCAATGCAATGCTTCATGATTAGATAAGGAAAAAATAGTGATGATTTCTATCTATTACACCAATAATAACCACCACGCTTATGGTAGTAATAATTATCTGACGTACAATTTCACTTCTATAACTTCTCGAAATTGTATGTTAATAGTTAATTAGGAGTTAGTATCAGATTTATTTTATCAGGTAAGCTATTGGATTAAAATACTTTTATGCATTTCGTTGGGCATTAATATGATCTAATTTAAAGCTTATTCAATTCAATCTTCATCATTATCGTCATCTTCAATTTCAGTAAAACGCGAACCTGAAACGCACCTAAGGCCTACAGCCAGATACCTTTCCGCAGGATCAAACGAATTACGAAAAAAACATTTTGCATGAACCAAGTAATTCATCCAAGATCCACCCCTTACAATCCGTTGTGTTGAGTGCTTAGAGACATTCCATTGCATACACCATTCCCAAACGTTTCCTGACATATCAAAACATCCATAAGGAGACATCCCAGGTTCTAACTCTGCCACTGGATTTGTTTTACAGGCCATAAAATCGCAAGTATTAGCGAACCCTTTTTCGTAACCCATAGCTTCTCCCCAAGGATATACTCGGCCGTCTGTTCCTCTTGCAGCTTTTTCCCATTCTTTTTCTGTAGGCAAACGTAATCCCAACCAAAGAGAGAAAATAATCGCCTCGTAATAGTTAATACCGATTACTGGCTGATCATCCTCCCATGAGTATTGTGGATATCGTGTTTTATGGTGAGGGTCAAACTGCATATAAAGTGAGTTAGTCACAGGAAATTTCATAATCGAAAATTCTTTCATGTTAATATGATCTTCTTCATCCTCTTCCTCTTGATAAATAAACTTACCTTTTGGAACCGTTACCATTTCGCTATATTTTTTCAACTTTGAAAGATTTAGTTTACTCCCATCTTTTATTTCATTAAAAAATCCTTGCAATTCTTCTAGCCTTCTTATTGGGTCTAAATCAAAGTTATCCAATAGTTCATGTATATCTAGATCATATTTACTTAGAACCAACTCGAAAACACTAAACAATATTCTACTATCACGGTTTTCACGCATTAATAATTTGTCTAACAATTCTTTTAAATAATCTTCATCATTAGTTTTCCAAACATCTTTTACGCGAATGAGGCGGCAAGGTTTAAATTGTGGCATGGATTCTTGACATTGATATTTTAACAACTGACGAACAAGCAAGCTTTGACCTTCAGGCAATTCTTTAACCTCTGGTAAAGCGTTTCCCGCTAGCATTACAGCGCCTTCTTCAATAAAAATATCAAAAAGTTCTTTTCCAGGCACACAACCAGCTAATATCTTAAAAACTTCACCCCATTTCTCGTTTCCACAGTTTTCCCTTACTATTTTCGGCCATAGGGATGATTTTGAAATATGAATTGCTGCCGCAAACTCCTGAAATGAGGGATGGCAAAACTCCCATCTTCGCGGTGTCTGTTGAACCAAACCGATCAACTTGGGGTGGATATCCTCTCCTTGTATTAAAAAAGTAAATTTATCTTTTTCGATATCATTTTTATCATAACCAGGTTCTTCCTTTTGGAAGCGTTGGATTTTCCCCTGTATTATCTGTTCATATGCAATCTCTCCAAGTTGCTTAATGCATTCTTCTATTTCTCTGTCATCTTTATTTGAATTATCCCTTAGCAATAAATATTTGAACCATTGCATATATATTTCGGCTCTGTTGGTAAACCCCTCTAACAAATCATTTTCAGAAAGAGTACGAATCATTTTCAACAAAACCGGTGTTACCAATAGCTCTGGATTAAAAGCGGCTAGCTCTTTAATAATTTTATTTTTTGCAGCATCACCCAGATATAAGTTGCTTTCTTCAAAAGAAATAGGCTGGAATGTCATTTGAAATGCTGTTCCTTCACCACGCTTTACCACAGCATCCGTGGCCAATGAACCAAATTCAAATTTTCTACTTGCTAACAAGACAAAATTGCTACGAAAAGCATTTTCCTCTAAAAAAGAATCTACGAAAAATCGAAAACGATCTTGAGGATGAAGCTGATCAAAACCGTCTAATAAAAACATGCACTTGCTGTAACTAAAAATTGAATTTATGGTTTGCTGAAGCATATCTTCATCGAGAATTAAATCAGGGTTATCCTCTTTTTCCAATAAGATAACGTCGATTATTTCTTGATTAACGGATTCACGAAATTGCTGGAACCCTCCACCCTCAGGAATGTTACCCAAATGAAAATAAATGGGCAGGGAATAAATTTGATGGGCATTAGATTCAAGAAGTCCTTCCAAATAGCACTTAAGAAAAGTAGTTTTCCCCATTCCTGGCTCAGCATCAAGCATAAATTTTAAGCTGTTCACATCAAGCAAATTCTCATTGATAATTCTAGGCGCAGGAAATACTACTTCGAGTATGCTTTGTCTATGAGTGATTGGGTTTATGTCCAACAATATTCGAGGTATAAGGTTTTTTCTTCCTCTGTTTTTTCCAAGGTTTTCGTTTAACCATGAGGCTACCTGATTTAACTGGTGTTTACGGTATGTAGCGATCACCCATTCCAATGACTCTTCAGGCCGCTCAGGCGCAACCGGCAAATCCTCCCCATCTGATAATGGAACTAATCCTTCTGTATCTTCCATAGTAAATATTATTTATGACTTATAATATTGAACATTGCTAAAAATAAAATTAACTTTTAGAATGACTCGCTTTTTTAATACTACCACATTGTTTGAAAGTAGATTTTACTGATGATTCCTCTGAAAGATGAAAACCCAACACAGAGATTTCCGTATATAACTTTATTATTCATTTTGTTAAATCTTGTAGTTTTTTTTTATGGCATCAGCTTACCTGTACATCCTAGCACTCTTTACGCTGATTACGCTCTAGTTCCCATTCAACTAATGAACCAACCCATTGACGTTTATCCAAAAATATATACATCAATGTTTCTGCACGCTGGTATTTGGCATCTAGGCGGAAACATGCTCTACCTTTGGATTTTTGGAAATAATATTGAAGATGTCTTGGGGAAGCTTCGTTTCATATTATTTTATTTTCTTTGCGGAACGCTCGCTGCCTTCGGTCATATCAGTACTGACCTAGAGTCTAAAATTCCCATGGTAGGCGCCAGTGGAGCAATATCGGGAATATTGGGTGCATATTTGATTTTGTTCCCATTCGCTAAAATAAGAACATTTATCTTCTTGGGATTTTTCTGGACTATCGCCCGAATTCCCGCAATTGTTCTACTGTTATTTTGGATTATCTTACAAATCTGGAACAGTGCTTTTACTACGACAGGTTCAACAGCCTGGTTTGCACATATTGGTGGATTCGTAGCTGGAGTTATTTTAATCCTTCCATTTAAAAACTTTTCCAAAATTTAAAATTTTATTACCTGCACATAAAATCAAAGCTGATTTCTATTCATTTTAATAAACCAAGCAAACGTAAACGCACAAGATTTAGAGCTGTTTGTGCAGCACGCTCTTTATTTTTTATACGATCATGTGTATAGACAAATTTTCCACACCAAATTCCATTTGCATCTGAGATGGCTATATAAGTTAAGCCCACTGGTTTTGTTTCACTTCCTCCCATTGGGCCCGCAATTCCTGTAACAGCAACTCCTATATCAGCATTTGTAACACGGCAGAGTCCTTCTACCATTGAACGTGCAACTGGTTCACTAACCGCGCCAAAATCTATCAATGTTTGTTTTTTCACTCCCAAACGCAACATCTTAGCCTCATTGCTATAAACAACAAAACCTTCTTTGAAATAAAGAGAACTGCCTGATATCTGAGTTAGACGATGACCAATTAGGCCGCCAGTACAAGATTCCGCTGTTGCCAGAGTCATAGATTTTTTTTCCAGCAACTGACCTACTTTTGCTTCAAGCGTTTCATCATCTTTTCCGTAAACATATTGTCCTATACAAGTCTTAAAGAATTGTTCAACTTCATCGAGAATTGATTCACCTTTTTTTANATTATCCACNAAACAAGAAATCCGAATTCGCACCCCTAAATGAGANGGNAGTGAAGCTAAAGAAACTTTATCCTNAAAAGCCGACAAAGAACCTACTTTTTGCCATAATTCAGACTCTGATATGCCAGTGGTTTTTAAAATGCGCTGTAAAAAAGTTTTTGAGGTGTTCTGAACCAATTCAGGACCAATGTATTTTTCAAACAAATGCTTCATCTCATGAGGTACTCCAGGCAAGCAAAACAAAACATGACTACCTTTTTCATAACGGAAACCAGGTGCCGTCCCCATTTCGTTATAAAGCACCTGGCAATTATCAGGAACTTCACATTGTGAATGTAAGCTTTCTGGGATTTCCCTATTTCGTTTTGCATAAACCTTCTGTATCATAGCTTTAACTTTTTCATCTCGACGAAGTTTTGAGTTAAACACATTCATCACTACTGATTTTGTTATATCGTCATGAGTAATTCCTAGCCCCCCTGTAAGAATAATCCAATCAGATCGTTTAAGGGCTTTTTCAATACATTCTTTAATTATGGCAAAATCATCTCCTATTTTGGTTATATGTGAAACACCTACTCCTAGTTCATAAATTCTTTCACCTAGGTATTTGGAATTGCTATCGAAAATCAAACCACTCACTACTTCATCACCAATAACAAGAATTTCCGCTTTAACCGAATTTGACTCGCCAATAATCATATAAAAACCAATAGAAATAATTTGATTGTTTATGATTTTACGCTTACGGTGAGTCATGTTCGAGAAAAAAATACATAGCAAGCGAATAAAACTAAATATTTATTTAACTGATAAAATGCAACCACCTAATATTATTTAAAACAGAATTAATTACCAATGGAAGAAAGAGAACTATTACAAAATTTATTGAGCAAAGATCCTGAATTACGTCAAACGGCTACTCGAGATTTATGGAATATCTGGTTTAGTTCATCTGGTGAATATGCGGAAATTCAAATCCGAAAAGGAACACAACAAATGGACAANAAAAACTATGATTTAGCGCAACATAATTTTGAATGTCTAGTNAAAGAATTTCCAGANTTTGCAGAAGCCCANAATAAACTTGCAACGGTACTTTATTTANAAAGAAAATATCTCCAATCCATAAAAGAGTGTGAAATCACACTACAATTGAATCCCAACCATTTTGGAGCATGGAATGGACATGGACTTTGTTTATTTCAACTCGCTCGCTATACCGAAGCAATCGAAAGCTTCAAAAATGCTTTACGCATTCAACCCTATGCCGAGTTCAACAAAGTCTATATCGCGAAGTGTAGAGGNCAACTGAATTGAATAACTCTGAAAGTTCTAAATTAATCGATAAAACAACAAAAACTTATCGTTGTGATTTGTGGCGCGGTGGGTTTGAAGGTGTGCTTTCCTCTGGNGCCCAAACATTTTGCNTATTTATAGCAATTCGTTTTTTTCACGCAGGAGATACGACCAAAGCATTGATTGCCGCTTCCCCCTTTATGGGAATGTTTCTTTCCATGCTGCTTTTACATTATGCAAACCTGACCAACTGGAAAAAGTCTACGTGGGGATCTTTACCTTCACTAATCACAGGCTTCTGTCTTATTCTTGCGGCATGGGCTCCTTCCCTTATATTTTTTGCATGCCTAGTAATTCTGGGTTATATCTGTCGAAGCGCACTTCTACCATTTATAACGGATATCTATAGTGACAATTATCCACCTAATAAACGGGCAGCTTATTTTTCAAAACCCCTCTTGCTTTCCGTAGGTATTGCTGCTCTTTCTGGTTATATAGGGTCTTGGTTCCTTGCGCTCGATATAAACAATTATCACTGGATATTTACATTTTTAGGACTTTGNGCTATTGGNAAAGCTGTGGCTATTTTTTCAATGCCATCCGAGCCAGTTGTAGANAANCCTGACACAAACCCTTTTGGTAATATGAAATATATTATCCAAGACAAGTCATTTGGTTATGTCTTGTTGACTTGGTTCATAATGGGTTTTGCTAACCTTTGGACCTTACCACTTCGAGTCGATTATATAACGGCAACTGAATGGGGAATNGAAGGCTCTGCTATTTTTGTAGCTATGATAATTACCATCATTCCTGAAACAATACGAATGATACTTATCCCTTTCTGGGCTACTCTTTTTGATAAAATGAATTTTGTTGTATTGCGGATGATTCTCAACCTNCTTTTCGGTTTAGGGGTCCTTTTATTTTTTATTACTTCTAACCCTTGGATGATTGGNTTTGGCTCTGCAATGATTGGCGCTGCCTTCGCAGGNGGAAGTATTGCCTGGAATCTTTGGGTTACCAANTATGCNCCNCCTGGAAAAACTGGTGCCTATATGTCTGTGCATGTCTGCCTCACCGGTATAAGAGGTACAATAGGACCAATATTGGGTTATTGGACGGTGAACCTGATTGGCGCACAAAAAATAGGAGTTCTTTCATTTGCAATGATGATTTTAGCTACTCTAATGCTCATTCCTGAAATTAAGCATGGTTATAGAAACACCCCATCAAAAAGCAAATCTTTATAATTCAAAGGATATTATACAAANATTGAAATTATCCTAAATCTTGATCCAATGACTAAAAATTGCTATAAAATTCTTAATATTAAGAACACAATTAATAAGGAGATATAAGTTTTGAATAAGCCGTTGGTTGGAATAATTATGGGGAGTGACTCCGATTTTTCTATAATGGAGGAGGCGAGCAAAATACTGGAACAATTTAACATTGCACACGAAGTATTAGTGACCTCAGCCCATCGAACCCCCGAAAGAACTCGGAAATATGTTCAAGGAGCAAAACGAAGAGGCCTTCGTATTTTTATCGCTGGTGCAGGAGGTGCTGCTCACTTGGCTGGTGTTGTTGCGGCTGAAAGTACTTTACCTGTTATTGGGGTACCTATAGACTCAACACCTTTAAATGGTCTTGATTCAATTTTATCGACCGCTCAAATGCCAGGTGGAATACCNGTTGCAACCGTAAGCATTGGAAAATGGGGGGCAAAAAATGCTGGGCTCTTAGCAGTTCAGATTCTGGCATTAGCTGATGAGAAACTAGCTAGNAAACTTNTAAAATATCGAAANCAACAGGCCAAAGCNGTTGAGCAAAAAAGCCAAAAACTAAAAACACCTCATGCCGCAAATTTTAAAGGTTAANCCATTTGANCCCAAGTCATGGGAAAATATGATTGAAGAAACCCTAAGAGTTTTACAAGATGGAGGTATCATAGCNTTTCCAACAGATACCTTTTATGGTTTGGGTGCAGACCCTTATAATAAAACGGCTGTAGANAAAATTTATTCNATTAAAGATCGNGGTCCTGAAAAACCTTTGCTTTTGCTCATTGATTCGTTTCCAAAATTAGATGGTTTAGTAGAAGATATCTCAGAATCTGCTACAAAACTTATTGAATCTTTCTGGCCAGGCCCTTTAACAATGCTTTTTAAACCTAAACGNACAATTCCAAAATTTATTACTACAGGTTTAATAGGAATAAGACAGCCGGGAAACTCAATAACTAGGAAAATTTTAGCTGCATTNAACCTCCCTTTNACAGCACCAAGCGCAAATATNAGCGGAGAAGCGCCTGCNACTTCTGCCGAACAAGTAAGAGACTNTNTCNGNGGCAAGGTTGATCTTATCCTTGATGCGGGNATTTGCAAAGGAGGANAACCATCCACGCTAATTGATACCACCCAAACNCCTATTCAACTTATTCGCAAAGGTGCCATCGATTTTAAAAAAATTCAATTATCNTTAAATCAAACTATAGAAANTAAGNGNTCTCCATGATTTTTGGAACNGGACTNGATATCATAGAAATNAAGAGAATCAAAAATTCTATAGAAAANTATTCTCCTAANTTTGAACAGCGTGTCTTCACATCCAATGAAATAAATTACTGCAAATCNCAGGGTGACCCAGCAAAACATTATGCAGCGCGTTTTGCTGTTAAAGAGGCAGTTTCAAAATGTCTTGGCACAGGAATAACCNGAACCCTNGGTTTTCAAGATATGGANATAGCTCATGAGGATACCGGAAANCCTGTTTTAAAAATGATTGGCAAAGGGAANGAATTATTTNAAAAACTCAANCTCAAATCCATCCATATCACAATNTCCCATGATCGNANCTACGCAATTGCCCATGCCATTGCCGAACAATAAANAAAGNTCGAAACCTTGAAACCAATTCGGCACATCNTAGAATTTTTTGCAGTATACATACTCATCCTANTGATAAGACCTCTATCCAAGGATGTATTATTAATTCTTGGCAGATANCTAGGCTCATTGGCATTTNGGTTTTCAANAAAAAGAAGAAANTNGNCNATAACNAATTTAAATATAATGTTTTCTGANACCAAATCATNAAANCAGAAAACANAAATTATTAAAGACTCNTTCAAANACCTTGCTGTTTCGGCCTTGCAATCAATNTGGGTTACTTATAATACAAAAGAAAGGATNCGCCAATTAATAGAAGAGGANCCTGAAGGGCTGGAAATTCTTAAAAAATGTCTCGAGAAAAAAAAGGGAGTTTTCTTTTTAACCGCCCACTATGGCAACTGGGAAATCATGGGTTTAAANCACGGNTTATTAGGAATCTGTCCTTTATCTTCNATTGCACGCAAATTGGATAANCCNTATTTAAATTCTATCGCAGAAAANNTAAGAACCTCCACAGGTAATAACATNTTTTATAGAGACGACTCCCTTATAAAAATNGTTAGNGAACTTAAAAATAATAACAGNGTNGCAGTGATGATGGATCAAAATACAGCAAGAGGTGGANTATTTGTAGATTTTTTTGGGGTAAAAGCCTCAACTCCTCGTGCTGTAGCACAATTATCGCATAGAATGGGGACCCCTGTTCTTCCGCTATTTTCCTATCCTACCTCTAAGGGAACATATAAAATTAAATANGGNCCAGAATTAANATTCAACAATTCTGAAAACAAAAATCAAACTATCTTGGATTGGACACAACAAATGGAAAAATATATAGAATTTGTAATTCGGGAAAATCCTGCCCCCTGGATGTGCGGCCATCGTCGTTGGAAAACTCGCCCCAAAGATGAAAAAAAAATCTATTAGGCACTTTTATTATGGNATGCCCTGCTTGNAAAAACAAACTAACGGCACATAAAATTTTAGAGATTAAAATAGAAGTTTGTCAATATTCCTGCGGAGGTGTCTGGTTTGATTTTTCCCAAATAAAGAAATTAAAACATCTCGAATCTGGTGTTGGTTCCAAGGTGCTTTTATTTGAAAAAGCAGAAGGAGTCAAAACATATCGCAATTCAGAGCATCCCTGCCCTAATTGTAAAACTACCTTATTGCACAGACATTTCTTCAGCAAGACATATGAAACCGAAGTAAATCAATGTTCAAAATGCGCAGGGATTTGGGTTGATGCCGGTGGGTTAGCAAACATAATGATATCCCCAAAAAAAGAAAATAAAGGATTAATTGAAAATTATTTCTCCTTTATTAAAAACGAAAAGATTGCAAAGATGAATCTGGCCAACCAAGATATTGCAGAAGCCGCTGAATTAATAACGCAAATTTTTAATTTTTTAGGTCCGCAACATAAAAATTAACCTTATGGTTAAAATCNATCTATTTTNATGCTTATAAAGAAACCTTATTTAAATAGACTTTTAAGTATCACTGTACTTTATTTTTCCATTCAAATCTTAAAATAACTCTAAATCCCAAAATTTATAAAATTACATGGCTCACCATTCAAATGGTATAATCAACGAAAATATTTCTAGTATGGATAATTATTGTTATCGCTGGTATTTTCCTCAAAAAAAGAACCNTAAATATGTCTTCCCCAAAAAAACAAAAAATCACTGTTATTTGCCCTGTCTTCAACGAGGAAGATGCAATAGCCTTATATTATGATCGTTTTAAAAAAGCATTGGCTTGCCTGGATGATCTCTATTTGATTGAGCTTATTTTTATAAATAATTGCTCAACAGATAACACCTTNGCCGCTATAANTAAAATACAAAACCAAGANTCTACTGTTCAATATATCACCCTAACAAGAAATTTTGGCTACCAGTCGTCAGTTTTATGCGGNCTTACNTTCGCAACGGGCCAAGCCATAGTTGTAAATGACGTTGACTGCGAAGATCCTCCTGAACTAATTCCAAAGTTCGTAGAAAAGTGGGAAAATGGATATGACATTATTTATGGAAGAAGAGGCAAAAGGCCAGAATATTTAGGCCTTACTCTATGCAGAAAACTTTTTTACCGACTTACAAAGATAATTGCAGATAATGATTTTATTCTGGATATGGCAGAATTTTCCCTTTTTACTCGGCGCGTTCGGGATGAAGTACTGCGCACNAANACATCTTTTCCCTTTATCCGAAATGAACTGGCTTATGTTGGGTTCAGAAAAATTGGAATTAACTATGATAGAGAACCAAGAATAACAGGCAAAGGCAACTATAAAGGATTTAGGGGAATGTTTCGCATGATAAAATTTGCAGTTGCGGGAATTCTTACCGCTTCTACATTTCCTCTACGCCTAATATTTTATCTTGCAATTCCCTTATTNCTAAGCAATATTGNGGGAATATTATTTTATTTCATCACACCAGAGAAACTACCACTCCATTTAATTTATACCATGAACACAATGTTTTTAATAATCGCAGTCACTTTCCTNTCAACTTACATGGCANGAGTTTACAAAAACGGTATTGAAAGACCTATCTTTATTGTTGANTGGGAAAATACCAGNCTAAATCCAAANACAAAAAGTTAAAGTATTGTCCGNGGTAATTTCTTGCAAATAAATCAGAAAANATTAAATATTATAAGGAATTAAGGATCTAAGTTTATTAATTTTAGCTTGATCACCAGAAAAACCCCAAAAAACTTTATATCCAGCCACTTCATAAACACTAAATCTAATCTTATTTTGTGTTAAATATTTTTGATAAATTAACATCTCCTTTTTGGCTGCAATAACAGCATAATTAGTATCGTTCAAAGATCTTTTTTTTTGATTTTTGGCTATCGGGTTATTATTAAATTCACTTATATTTATTTTTCCTCCACTTAAGAATGTCCCTTTCTGTGAAACAATATAAGTAGAATATGCTGTTTTAATATTTTTTGAGTTTAAAAATTCAATTAGATCATAAATTTTTATTCTTTGCAGTTTGTTGGGTTTAAAACCATTTGCGACACCCAAATCATTATAATTTTTATAAGTTTCCAAAGAATAAAACCCTACCCATATAACTGCAACAAAAATGGAAAACCTTTTAAATTTCCCCTGNAACNTGTCAACAAAAACACCTAACCATATAACAATTGTGCCAAACATGGGAAAAAGATATCTTGGTTCAGAACCGTTTTGAACAAGCAAATTAGCCAAACAAGTTAAAAAAGGTAGGACAATAAAAATATTTAACGGATCAAATTTAATTGCCTTAAGAGTCAAAATNTTTTTTATTGCGCCCCTGNNATCTAATAAAATAAAAAATCCTGCAAGCAACAAAAGCAATAATAATTGGACTGCCAAAATACTTAATATACTTTGAATGTTATCAGTAGAATTAAAAGAAAACTCTTGNAAAGGNCTCGCNAAACTAAAAAGTTTTGGCATTGTTCTTATACAAATGTCCCACAAATGTAAAACTAATTTTATTGGATTAAAATCAACATCAAACCCCTGNCCTCCNCTGGAAGTTTCTCCTAANAAAATGCTTAATATCCGAGGAAACAAACCTAACAAAAAACCAACAACNCCCAAAAAAATAAAATTATTTNATTCTCCATGTATTTTNTCCGATACAAAATTTTTAATGCNTTTAGAAAGGGAAACTAAATCTTTTCGATAAACAATAATTCTTAATAACACTAGNACAAATAATTGAACAACTGGTTTATGAAAATTATTAATTTGAAAAACAGANATACCTCCTATATCAATTCCAAACCCCCCAAAAATATAAGAAAAAATAATTGCTATAAAAAATATTGCTATCAGCAAATCTAAAAAATAGACTAATTTTTTAGCTTTATTGCTTTCACCTTTAAATTTTCCAACCAATAATTTGAAAGAAAAAGTCTGTCGTATTTCACTCCATTTTGGATACGACAAAGCATAAAGTAAAAACACCACTGAAATATAAATCAATGAAAATGTATAGGTGTATATTGCCAACCCCATAGAAAAAAATAGAAGAAAAATATTTATTCCCTTTTTTTCATCAGTCATCCTAATTTTTATAAAAAACAGAAAAATTAAATTNCCTAAAAACGCCGATCCTATATGAGGCCAATTATGCGTAGTCATTTGAGAAACAAAAGGTGGTGCAAANAGCAATAAAACTAATACCAAAATGGCTCTNGATGGAATAATAGTTTTAGCTATTAGATATAAAGTCCACAAGTATAGAGAAAAAAATAAGGTCGCCGGCAAGTTGAAAGCCATAGTATTATCAAAACCAAGGAAATACATGAATGGAACAGCCANCAAACCACCAGTGAGACCAAAATATCGGGCATAGTCGTAATAAAAAACAATCGGACCACCATTTAATAAATTAATGATGGTATTTGCCATTACGCCCTCATCAGAGGTAAAAAAATGGTCATTATTGATAAAAATTGGATATCGAATTAGTACAGAGATAATGAATATTAATACAATAGGAATTAAATGACTAACAACTGAAAGAAAATGAGAAGATATTTTTTTTTCCATAGATAAACTTAGCGAATTTTTTTGAGGTATCCATTGGGGTTAAAAGTCATATAATATTTTTCGCATTTTTTGTCTATTTCAAAACAATCATTATTATTTAGAAATTTTTCGATAGCTTCAAAAGGTCCTTCTCCCCAATTGGGCATAACTGGGTGGCCATTTATGTTGGAATCTTCAACTATCATGTAACTTTCACAAGTTACAAATTTACTATAAATTTCCATTTCTTTTAGAACATGGGGTTTATTATGATCAGAATCAAGAATTACCAAAACAACCTTACTGTCCTTCAGCATATGAGAAATCTGCTGGACAACTTTTTCTTCTGTCGATGAACCCTTTATATAGGTTATTCTTTCATGAATCGGTCGGCCCTCTAACAATTCTATATCTACAGCAATCAATTTCCCCTTGCCAATTGAATCCATAATTGAAACAAGAAAAGCTGCCCCACCTCCTTCATTCACTCCTGTTTCAATCACGGTATCTGGCCTTAACTCATGCAGTATTTCTTGATATATCCAAAGATCCAACGGGCATTTCATTGTTCTACGACCTAACCAACGTGTATTTTTCCAGGTTCTCTCTGGGGAACTATAATAAAGAGAGTGAAATTGGGCTGGAATATCACCTGAGTTTTGGGAAAACTTGTTATACAACCTTACAAAAATAAGCTCCAAAACAAAATTTATAATCCGAAATAGCTTTCGAAATACACTGTCCTGCGAAAGTCCTAATAATCTATTTATCTTTTTACTTCTATCCATATTATTTATATACTCTTGGAAAATATGTCTTTAACATCTGAAAATAAAAAATAAATAATACGTTTAATTATAAAATTTGTCTATTTTGAATAAATGGAGCACCCTTGAATCCACAAAGCTGTCGGTTCTGCAATCAAAGCTTAGTATCCTTTTGTGATTTAGGTCAGTCACCCCTTGCAAATTCTTTTCTTAAAAAAGATCAGCTTCAGGCAGAAGAAATTTTTTACCCATTGCATGCATATATTTGCGAAAAATGCCTTCTTGTACAACTTGACGAGTTTGAGAGCCCCAATAAGATTTTTTCGGATTATGCCTACTTCTCATCATATTCCAAAACATGGTTGAAGCATTGTCAAGATTATACAAATCAAATAACGTCAAGATTTAAAATCGATAGCAATAAAAAAGTGATAGAAATTGCAAGCAATGATGGGTATCTATTAAAATACTTCAAAAACAAAAANATTCCCGTATTGGGCATTGAACCCTCAGAAAATGTCGCAAATGTTGCTGAGTCTTCTGGAATAAAAACGGTAAAAAGTTTTTTTAACTCTAAGCTTGCCCACAAATTAGCAGAGAATGGCGAACAACCTGATCTTATAATATGCAACAATGTCCTCGCACATGTTCCCAGTCTTAACGATTTCGTTGAAGGTTTAAAAATTCTTCTCAAACCTAAAGGGGTTATTACCCTAGAGTTCCCCTCTTTAATGAAATTGATCGAACAAAATCAGTTTGACACAATTTATCATGAACACTTTTCTTATTTTTCACTGTTAACCGCAGAAAAAATATTTCTGCACCATCGATTAGCCTTATTTGATGTAGATGAACTAGATACTCATGGAGGCTCTTTACGAATATATGTTAAGCATCAAGAAAACTCGGAAAACCATTCAAATAAAAATCTGTCACGTGTTAAATTAATAGAAAAAAATAAAGGCTTAGACAAACTCCACTTTTATCATAATTTTATGCAACAGGTTAAAGAAATAAAACGAAAATTACATGACTTATTATATGAAAAAAAAAGGCAAGGCAATTCTATAGTGGCCTATGGAGCACCTGCTAAGGGAAACACACTTCTTAACTTTTGTGAAATTGGTGCTGATTTAATTGAATATACAGTAGATTTAAACCCTCAAAAACAAGGAAGCTTTCTTCCAGGTACCCATATCCCAATTCTGCATCCAGATAAAATCAAGGACACCAAACCAGATTACGTACTCATCTTACCATGGAACATAAAAAAGGAAATAATGGAACAAATAAATTTTATTAATACCTGGGGAGGAAGGTTTATCGTTCCCATACCAAATGTTATGGTATGTCAATGATTTTCAAAGAAACAACTTTACAAGGAGCATTTACTATCGCGCCTGAAATGCTGGCGGATGAAAGAGGGGCATTCGCTCGCATTTTTTGTAAAAAAGAGTTTGAAAATTATGGTCTAGATCCAAATATATCCCAATGTAGCATCTCTCTTAATACAAAAAAGAATACTTTAAGAGGGATGCATTACCAAATATCACCTTACGAAGAAGCTAAATTAGTCCGTTGTTCCCGAGGTTTGATTTACGACGTAATAGTTGATCTGAGACCAAGTTCTTCAACCTTTATGAAATGGACTGCTATGGAGATATCAGCTGAAAACAAAATAATGCTTTATATTCCGAAAGGATTTGCACACGGCTTTCTAACCCTAGAAGATAATACAGAAGTGATTTATCAAATGTCTGAATTTTTTCACCCAAGTCATTCAGCTGGATTTCGCTGGAACGATTCTTCGTTTAATATTGAATGGCCTGCTGATCCAAGCACCATGTCATCAAAAGATCAGAATTTTCCTGACTTTAAAACATGAAAAAGATTTTGGTAACAGGTGCTTCTGGTTTTATAGGAAGGCATACGCTTCCCTTGCTATCGCAAGCTGGTCATGAAATTCACGCAATCTCTTTAAAAAAAAAGATAAATGAACCTGGTATAAAATGGCACCAAGCTGACCTTAAAGATTCATCTATTACTAGAAGACTTATATCCAAAATTCGCCCCACTCATCTACTTCATTTTGCATGGTGTGCTGAGCCAGGAAAGTTTTGGACAGATCCCGCAAATAATGAATGGGTTGAAGCCAGCTTGGATTTAATAAAAATATTTCATAAGCAAGGTGGAAAAAGAGTAGTTGTATCTGGAAGTTGCGCTGAATATGATTGGACTAATAGTTTATTAGTTGAAAACTTGGGCCTTCAAAAACCTTTTACCCTTTATGGAAAATGCAAACAAGAACTTCAAATAAAATCCCAGTCTTTCTGCAATGAAAACGATTTAAGTCTTTGCTGGGTTAGAGTTTTTTTTGTCTACGGACCTTANGAANATCCAGCGCGTTTAGTTCCATCTGTTGTNCGCTCATTATTAAAAAATCAACANGCTGATTGCTCTCATGGCAATCAAATACGCGATCTACTTTTTGTAGAAGATCTCGCCTCGGGTTTTACATCCATTCTGGAAAACGAGATCCAGGGAATCGTAAATATAGGGTCAGGTCAAGGAGTAATCCTTAAAGATTTTATAGAAACCATAGGTAGTAAAATAGGACGTAGAGATTTGATTAGGTTTGGAGTCCTCCCTTCTCCGAAAGATGATCCGCCCAAACTAGTTGCAAACATAAAGANACTAACAAAAGAAGTTGGGTGGTCTCCAAAGTTTAATATCAACAAAGGACTCGACCAAACTATTAAATGGTGGAAAGGTGTTTTGTGAAAATCGATACTCAATAAAGGTGTTTAGGTTTCTAATTAATAAGAATGGAGAGATCTACATTTCTTCGGCAATAACAACTTTAAGTTTTGAGCGCAATCGAAAAACAGCCTTGGAATGTATTTGGGATACTCGAGACTCAGTTATACCAAGAACCTCACCAATTTCTTTCATGGTCAATTCTTCGTAATAATACAGAGATATCATTAATCGCTCTTTATCGGGAAGAGTATCGATGGCCTTAGCAATAATCTCTTTAAGTTCATTTAAACGTAAAAATGTTTGTGGATCAGCATCACCTTTACCAGCAAGGCAATCCAGCAGGCTTTGTTGTTCACCGGATTCTTTTAAGATACCTAAATCTTCCAGGCTAAGGATGGGCATGCTCTTGGTTTCATTAATTGTATCGAATAGTTCATCCATGCTGACACCCATTTCACCAGCAACCTCATCATCTTCTGGTGGACGCCCTAATTCATTTTGTAATTTCTGAACAACTCCATCTAACGCGGAAGCTTTTTGCCGAACAGATCGCGGTACCCAGTCCATCGATCGCAGTTCATCAAGAATAGCTCCACGCACTCTAAACTCAGCATAAGTCTTAAATTTTGCACCACGAGAGGCATCATACTTGTCAATTGCATCAATCAAGCCAAGTACTCCTACACTAATTAAATCGTCTAACTCGATATGAGGAGGAAGACGCATTGCTATTCGGTTTGCAACATACTTGATCATCGGAGCATACTCTTTAATTACAGCCTCACGATTTTCAACCGAAATCTCAATTTGATTGATTGCGCCTTTAATAGACATTTATTTTCCTCTCTTTAAGCCTTTTGGTCCAATTGTGTGCCTTTATTTACTTCTTCNGCTTGATCTTCNCCTTCAACNATATCTCCGTCATCNTCTTGTAAAAATATAATCCCACTTAACCAAACCACCAANGCAAAAAACAAAGCACCGACTATACCNCGAATAAACCCAGTTAAAANCGTNGCACCAGTTAATATGCTGCCGATAAATANAAATCCGAATGAAAACAGACCAAATGAGACAGCCAATTTTTGTATGTTTACAGGGTTCATTTGGCTTGAAATGCACTCCTCCAAAAATAAGGTTGGTTTGCTTCTCTCGAAAGATACTTTGGTTTCTCTTTACTTATTTTTTCTNCCAACTCATTAATACATCCGCTGAACTTCGAAAAAGGATAAATTTCCAAAAAAGCTTTTTGCTGGCGGATTGCTTTTGGAACATTTGGATCTAATAAGATATGGCCAAGGTATTCAACTGAAACACCTTTTAAAAAGCGGTCAGTTACTGCCGTTAGATTTCGGTATACCCCCTGTGCTTCCCTTTCTGATCCAACTGAATTGACTATCAACCTAAAATGTTTTTGTGAATGATTTTTGTGTAAAACTTTCATCAATGCATATACATCTGTCAACGAAGTAGGCTCTGTTGTAGCAACTAAAATGGTTTCATGAGCAGCGCTGCAAAAGAAAGTCACATTTGGTGAGATTCCTGCACCAGTGTCAAAAATCAAATAACCGTAATTACGACTAATACGATCTAATTCATCCATTAATACCATTTTCTTTTCAGTTTCCAATTGTGTTAACTCTTGCAAACCATCGCCTGCCGGTAACACATGAATATCTTCCGGCCCCCTTATAATGATATCTTCTACATTGGATTCTCCAGATAAGACATGACCAATATGCTTTTTAGAAGCTAGCCCTAGCAGAATATCGATATTGTTTAAGCCCAGGTCAGCATCGACTACTAACACTTTTTTACCCCTTTTCGACAATGCATACGCAAGGTTAGCAACAATATTGGTTTTACCAACACCACCTTTGCCACTACTTACAGCTAGAACCCTTAAGTTTGATTCGTTCATATCACCATATGTCATTCTTTTTAAAGTCGTTACCTGTCTATCTAATATCATTTCTGACGTCCTAATTTATCTCGAATTCAGTTAAAAATCAAACTTATTACCTTGTCAGGGGCTGCTACTTCCAAATCTTCAGGGACATTTTGACCTATTGAAAAATATGACAATGGAATGCGGTTTTGGACTAAAAAATTAAACATTGAGCCAAAACTAAGCCCCTCATCTAATTTGGTAAAAAGTATTCGATCCACACCTAGGGATACGAACTGCTCATAAGTTTTTCTATGTTGTTCCTCCTGCGCAGTGACGCTAAGAACTAGATGCGTTTCAACGTCCCCAACTACATTAAAAATCTCTTTAAGCTTACGAGAATAGTCCTTATCTTGATGGGAGCGCCCTGTAGTATCGATTAGAATTAAATCTTTATCTGAGTGCCCCATTACTATATCTCTAAGTGCCTGAGCTCCATCTGCCACTTCAACAGGCAATTGCATAATATCTCCATAAATTTCTAACTGATTAATAGAGCCCAATCTATAAGTATCCAATGAAACTAAAGCTAGTTTTTTATTTTTACGGATTGCGTAATCGGCAGCAATCTTGGCGATCGTTGTGGTTTTTCCAACCCCGGTCGGACCGACTAATGCAACTATTTTAGGGCCTCCTATCTTGAGGTTAATTTCACCTTTAAAGGGAATGATCTTTTTCATTATATTTTTTATGCGCACTTTTTCTTTGGCTGGCTTTGTATCATTTTCAGCATTGGCCTTTTTAAGTATTTTGGATGCTAATCGTTCATCCAGTCCGTTTTCCACTAAGTGAGAATAAGTTTCGAACTGACTTGGTTTCAATCCCAAAGTTTGTGCCTGTCCTTTTTCACTTAAAAGATTAAATATGAGAGATTTGATGTCTAATATCTTCTCCTCATCCAAACCTAACTCCTCATCCAAAGTTGAAATATTAGACTCCTTAAATTCAACCGCTGCTGTTATCTCAACTTTGGTTGCAGCTTTTTGACCCGATAAAAGAGAATCAGGCTTGATAGAACGGGTACTCATAATAAAAGCATCGTTACCCAATTCATTTTTAACTTGTTCTAAAGCATCAACATAATTATTCGCAGTAAACTTTTTAATTCGCATTTAAATCCACCACTCCTATAGTTTTAATCTGCACAGATGGAGACACTTCACTGTGTGAAATTATTGCAAGATCAGGCAAGAAACGTTCTGTAAATTTACGAATATGCATTCTCAATCCTGGAGACGCAAGCAAAACAGGAGAAGTCTCAATCGTCGGTGTAATTTTTTCAATCATATTTCTTAGCTTTGTAAGAAACTTTTCAGCAACATTTGGCTCCAAAGCCAAATAAGCAGTGGTTTCAGATTTTTGAATAGAACCCTCAATAATGTCTTCGATCCCTTTATCTAGGGTTAATACTGATAGTGTTCCATCTGTTGACTGGTATTGCTTTGTAATTGGCCTAGCTAGACTCTGCCGAACATATTCGGTTAAAACATCGGCATCCTGCGTAAGTGAAGCATAATCAGAAAGTTGTTCGAGAATCGTTCTTAAATCGCGAATAGAAATTTGTTCTTTTAGTAAATTCTGCAGAACTTTTTGGACTTTCCCAAGAGGCAACAGATTCGGAATTAGCTCTTCAACCACCTTTGGATTGGTCTCTTTAAATTTATCCAGTAAAGCCTGAGTTTCCTGCCGACCTAGTAACTCATGGGCATGCCTTTTAATGGTTTCTTTAATATGCGTCGTGATAACCGTTGCTGGGTCTACCACTGTGAAACCAGCCAATTGGGCTTCTTGTTTCTTATTGTCAGGAATCCAAACAGCGGGCAAACCGAAAGTGGGCTCCGTCGTTTTAATACCATCTAATTCTTGTTCGGTTGTTCCGGGATTCATTGCAAGTATCCGTCCCATCATTATAGAATCTTTAGCCACATCAACTCCTTTTATTACTACAGAATATTCATTAGATTTAAGCTGCAAATTATCGCGGATATGCAAAGGAGGCACAATAAAACCCATCTCTAATGCAAATTGTCTACGAATGGATTTAATTCTTTCCAAAAGCTCACCATTACGCTCTGCGTCTACCAAAGGAATAAGTTCATAACCCACTTCCAACTCCATAACATCTAAAGGAAGAATAGATTCAACTTTTTCTGCAAGAGGAGCCTTTGCTTCATTATCTTTCTTTTTAAGAGCCAACTGTTCAATTTTCTTATTAGACCGTAGTTTTTGGTACGCAATCATTCCTGCAAACAAGGACATGAGAAAGAATGGGAAATGAGGTAATCCCGGAATCATACCAAAAAAGAAAAGAATCCCTGAAGCAATTATAAAAGCATTAGGCTGGTTTAAAAGCTGCTTTAATAACTCACCCGGCAAGTTTTTATCAGATTGTGCTCGAGTAACAACTAAACCAGCAGCAGTTGAAACTATTAATGCAGGAAGCTGAGAAACTAAACCATCACCAATAGTAAGCAGCGTGTAAATTTGGGCAGCTTCGGACGCTTCCATACCTTGCTGGAATACACCAATGGCAAATCCACCCAAAATATTTACAAGAGTAATTAGAATACCAGCAATAGCATCTCCACGAACAAATCGTATAGAACCATCCATAGAGCCATAAAAATCGGCTTCGCGCTCAAGATTTCTTCTTCTGTCACGAGCTTCTTTTTCTGTGATAAGTCCTGCATTCAAATCTGCATCAATACTCATTTGTTTTCCAGGAATGGCATCCAAGGTAAAACGTGCTGCCACTTCCGAAGTTCTTACCGAACCCTTAGTAATAACAATGAAATTAATCATTACTAAAATAACAAAAATAACTGTGCCCACAACAAAGTTACCACCAACAACAAAATTACCAAAAGATCTAATAACTTCTCCAGCAGCACTGGCACCTTGATCACCATTCAATAAAATGATTCGAGTAGAAGCAATATTAAGGGAGAGTCTTAAAAGAGTGACAACTAATAAAAGAGAAGGAAAAACCGAAAACTCTAAAGATGACAGCATAAAAACCGCTACCATTAATATGATTAATGAGAAAGTAATGCTAAAGGAGATAAGGACATCCAGTAAGAGAGTTGGAATTGGCATCACCATAACACCTAAAATCACAATGATTCCTGCTGCAACCAATAACTCCTGGGGTCTTTGACTTATAGTTTTTAAAACATCATTTTGTGCCATGGTATAACTTTAACCCATCAAAATATTGACAGTAAGAAATTCAAACTACCAACCTAAAAACCTTTAAATATAAGGCTTTTTCCGTTTCCTTAGAATTATAATAAAATGAATAATTAGCAAACTATTGTTTCATTATAGATNTTGCAATTGCCATGCCGCCTCTTAGAAAGAGTGGCAGTTCCATTAGCCTACTCCTGCTTTAAAGCAATATTGTCTATATAAAAAAATTAATAGTTTCCCAAAAACTTTAGCCTTTACTTTGAACAGACTTAAGCTGATAAACATAAGCTAGTATTTCTGCAACCGCTTTAAAAAGGTTATCGGGAATTTGTTGCCCGATTTCTACAGTTTTATTTAGTACTCTTGCTAACGGTTTATCTTCGACAATTGGGACTCCGTTTTCTTTAGCAATCTCTCGAATTTTCATCGCTATATCACCTGAACCTTTAGCCACAACTATTGGGGCCGCATGATTCAAAGCATCATATTTAATAGCAACAGAAATATGTGTAGGGTTCGTAACAACAACATCTGCCTCAGGAACAGCTGACATCATTCTCTTCCTGGCCATTTCCATTT
>PBKP01000011.1 GCA_002721515.1 Nitrospina sp. | reverse complement strand
TTGAATTTGGTCAATTTCTGGAACCTGTTTTAATTGATTAATGATATGCTCAAGAATAGGAACTCCTGCAAGCAGGTGGGAACTTTTCCCTGGCAAGCGTGTTGAACCCATCCTAGCTTGTATAATTGCTGCAACCATGATTTCTTTAATTGAAAAGTTTTGATTAATTATTTTAACCCTTTGAAAGTTATTTGTAATGGTGAAAAAAATAAAATCTCTTATCAGACCTCCAAAACTAAACCCTGGAGATAGGATCGGTGTGGTGACTCCTGCAGGACCAATAGATAAGTCGCAACTGAAAAAGGGTTTGGGCGTGATTTCTGCAATGGGGTTTCAACCAGTTTTAGGGAGACATATTTACAGCCGGTCACGATATTTTGCCGGCACAGACTTGCAGCGAGCAAAAGATATTATGGATATGGTTTGCAACCCTAAAATAAAAGCAATTTTTTGTGCGCGTGGAGGTTACGGTACAAATCGGGTGCTTGAACATTTAGATGCTAAGACGATTCGTGCCCATGCAAAAATTTTTGTCGGGTCCAGTGATATTACATTGTTATTGCATTATTTATATCTTTATTGTGGTCTCGTAGGTTTTCACGGTCCGATGATTGAGGGTAGTTTTGGTCGGACTCCAATGAAAAAATCGCAGGAACAATTCAAAAATATTTTGATGGGACAACCAAGTTCTCTTTTTTGTCGAAAAGCTAAAGTTTTTTCGAAAGGAANTGCGAGNGGAAAAATTACGGGTGGCTGTTTAACCCTCCTTTGCCGNTCTCTAGGGACGCCCTATGATATACAAACTAAGAACAAGATTCTTTTTATAGAAGATGTGAACGAGCCGCTCTACAAATTGGATGGCATGCTATGGCAGCTGAAAGCAGCAGGAAAGTTTGAAGGGGTCCGAGGTGTCATATTTGGTGAAATGATAAACTGCAAACCACAAAAATCCAAAGATGGGAAGCTGGAAGATATTCTTTCGGATTTGTTTCCTAAGCCTAAAATACCAATCCTTACGCATTGCCCTATAGGTCATAGCAATGAAATCTGGACGCTTCCTCTAGAAACCCAAGCAAGACTCGAAACATCGAAAAAAACCTTNGAGCTTAAAAACTGNGGAGTTAAGTGAGGCGAATGGAAACACCTTTTTCTTTTAGGTAGTGTTTCGTTTCTTCAATAGTAAATTCCTTGAAATGAAAAATTGAGGCGGCTAAAACGGCATCAGCTTTACCTTGNTNGATGCCNTGGTAAAGGTGTTCNAAGGTGCCTGCTCCGCCCGANGCNATTATTGGAATGGTTGCGCATTCTGAAACAGAACGGTTTAATTCTAAATCGTATCCTGTTTTTGTCCCATCACGATCCATGCTGGTTAATAAAAATTCACCGGCGCCATTTTTTTCCATTTGCTGTGCCCATTTAACTACATCAATAGATGTTGGGGTTCTTCCTCCATTTATATAAACCTCCCAAGAGAGGGTAGCGCCTTCATCTAAAAATAAATTAGGGTGATCCTCAGCCCAGTCTGGGATAGAGGGTTTTTTGCCGACGGTCTTGGTTTGTTTGGCATCAATGGCTACGACAATGCACTGACTCCCAAAGCGCTTTGCTGCTTTTTCTACAAAGGCGGGGTTTTTAACGGCGGCTGAATTTATAGCGACTTTATCGGCTCCTGCTTTTAATAAATTTCGAATATCTTCTAAAGTACGAACACCTCCACCTACTGTCAGAGGCATGAAAACTTGTTCTGCTGTACGCGCAACCACATCGAGAATAATATCTCGTTTTTCATGAGAGGCGGTAATATCTAAAAAGGTGAGTTCGTCAGCACCTTCTTTTTCATAAGCCGCGGCAACCTCGACAGGATCTCCTGCGTCACGTAAATTGACAAAATTNACCCCTTTGACCACACGGCCATCNTTAACGTCGAGGCAGGGTATAATGCGTTTAACCAACATAATTAAAGGAGGCTTTTAGCATCACGGTAAGACAAGGTTTTGTCGTAAAGCGCTTTTCCGATTATGACACCTTCTATACCTGAGGGCTCAAGTTTTATTAGGTTTTTAATGTCTTCAAGGCGGCTGACTCCACCGGATGCTATGACAGGCAATTGAGCTGCTTCTGCAAACTCTTGAATGCTTTCAAGGTTAGGGCCTTGAAGCATTCCATCACGNCTAATATCTGTGAANATAAATCCGGCAATGCCATAACCACGCATTTGAATTGCCAGGTCGGTTGCTTTTTGTTCAGAAACCTCCACCCATCCTTTAACTGCTACTAAACCATCCCGGGCATCAATTCCAACAATTATTTTTCCTGGAAATTTTTTACAAGCTTGTTCCACAAACTCAGGTTCTTTTTGAGCGATAGTGCCTAAAATAACTCGGTAGACTCCAGCATTAACATATTCTTCAATTNCTGAAAGTGTNCTAATACCACCACCCACTTGAATGTCGACAGAANTACTATAAATAATTTCTTTTACAATTTTTGAGTTTTTNGGGCAGCCTTCGAAGGCTCCATCTAAATCAACAACGTGAATGAGTGGNGCGCCCTCTTCATCCCAATGTTCGGCCATTTCCGCTGGGTGATCAGAGTAAATTGTTTGCTGATCCGCTTTCCCCTGGGTAAGACGAACACACTTACCATTTTTTATGTCTACTGCAGGTATAATTTTCATTAAAGCTCTTGGATTGATTTTTTATAAAGGTCGATCTTAGCAAATTTTAAAGATAACCTCGAATAATTATAGCTTTGGTATTTCTATTATTTGTAGATGAATGATTAAGAATTAATTGGTTTGCCTGATTGCTAANTTTACCTTTAGCGTTATATAATCTGCTTCCTTATCAAGGAAGCANNTTATTTNAAATTGGANTGGTCTATGGGNTTTAANGTTAAAAAANCAGATTTGGAAGGGGTTTTAATAATTGAGCCAACTATTCATACCGATTCGCGAGGAAGATTTTTTGAAAGCTTCCAAAGAGAAAGATATAAGGATTTAGGAATAACCGAAGAGTTTGTGCAGGACAACCAATCGGTTTCTCATAAAAACACGATTCGCGGACTTCACTATAGGGTGGAACCTGAACAATCAAAACTCGTTCGTGTTATCAAAGGTGAAGTTTTTGATGTGGTAGTTGACATTCGTAAAAGCTCGCCTACTTTTGGTCAATGGAGGGGATACACACTGTCGGACTCCAATTTTCTTCAAATTTATATCCCAGCTGGTTTTGCCCATGGTTTTTGTGTTCTCAGCGAAACCGCAGAATTTTTATACAAGGTTTCGGAATATTATTCTGCAGAAAAAGAAAGGGGCATTATTTGGAATGACCCAGAAATTGGAGTTGAATGGCCCACTTCCACTCCTATTCTATCTAAAAAGGATAAGCTAAACCCCGGATTAAAAGATTTGTAAAAAGTTAGAAAAATTTAAATCGACTAGGTGCTAGTGGTAACGATTTTTTTAAATTCGTTATATGCTTCATTTACAGTTTTTTCGATATCAAGGTCGCTTTCGCTCTCTATATTTGAAATGTTTTGTACCAAAGTTTTATCCAAGCTGTTTTTAAGCTGNTTTTCGAAATTNCTNGATTTCATTTCATTTCTGTAAAGAGTTAAAATTTCTTCAGCGATGCCTATGCCTGGCTTGCTGTCCAATATTTTGTTGTATTCAAAACCCTTTTTTTCTCCAAACTCTAATAAACGATNAATTTTCCCAGCCATTTGGTCATAATTCTNTTCGCCAATGGTATTNTGNACAGTTTTTGCGAAAACAGGNAAAAGACAATCGGGTAAATTTAAATTTTTTATGTCTTTCCGTATCAAATTCTGCAAGAAAAATCGCCCAACATGTTCCTTTCTTTGATCTCTCTCCTTTTTTTGCATCCTCCTTTTCGTGCGAGCTTTTTCTTTTTCCGGGTCACTTTTTTCAGAAGGCGAGGCCCCTTCGAGCATCAGTTGGTTAAACATTGTTTGCGTACCCAATTCAGATAGTTCGAACTGCTCGTCAAGGCTTAGATCAGAATTTTCCGAGGCGATTTTTAAAATTTTATTAATAATATCTTGCCTTAAAGTATCGCTCATTAGATATCGGTCTAATTAGGGTTTAAGGTATTTAATTTACTTAAATACAGAATAACAAATATTAATCTTGGTACCCTTTTCGGCTATCTAATCCTATACACGCATTTTTTTTCAAAACCCTAACATAAATTTTAAAAAATGAACAATCTTCTATCTCATCTAAAATATATAAGTCATTATAAATCAAAATGTTTCTGGTTTTTAGTGCTTTTGCGGTTTTTTCTTATGTTTGTGACCACCTCTGCCGATACTAAAAGAGAGAGAAAAAAGCTTATTAGCAATTGAGAAGAATCTTTATTATGGCGCTCGAAATTACTGAAATAAATTTGAAAAGACCACCGAGAGAGGAACGAAGCAATACGTCTTCTGTAAGTGCCTCTGTCTCAAGCGAGTTAAATATCAAGACTCAGGAGGGAGATCTTGTTCGTCTTTCTTTTTCAGGTGAGCAGTCCTTAAAAGAATCAAGTAAACAATCTGAATTGCAAGATTTGCAATCCCATCAAGAAATCAGTTTGGTTGCCCAGGTTGCCTCTAATTACTCTGTTTCTGTTCAAGGAGATTTAAACGAAGAGGAGTTGGCAGCTATTAATAAACTTGCTGCAGAAATTTCCCCTATTGCTAGTGAATTTTTTGCGAATGCAGTATTTGATTTCGAAAGTTCGGGTCAGGTTCTAGAGGATAATTTAAGTGTTATACAGGAAATAGAATTATCCCTACAGCGTACCATTGCTGCATCTTTCTCAATCCAGAAAGTTACAGAAATGCCAGAAGAAAGTTTATCTTCCGAAAATGTTGAGGCCGCATTGACCAATACAGAGCCTGCTTTGAAAACCGAAGGTATTCGTGACTTCCCTGCTTTAGTGCAGGCAACTTTTGATGCAGTTTTTGAAGCCGAAGCCGCCAAGGCTCCGAAGGTAAACACAATACTCCGTTCTTTAAGTGATCTTTTACAATTTCTTCGTCAACGTATGGTAGAGTTTTTTGATCCTAAAAACGTTGAAATTCCTCCGGATGTCTTAGCCAAAATAAACGGTGGAACTAATACCGAAGGATCTTCTGCTCCAGAACGCTCGCAGTAAAATCAGATCCTCCCATTTATTTTCATTGAATTGAAATAAAACCGAAAAGGTATATTCCTTGATAAAATTTTTGTAGTTAAGGATGTTTTATTAAGTGCTAGGATGAAGGACTTGCTTTTATTAAGCTTAGCAGTTTAAGGCATTAAGGCACCGTTGTTTATATCTATGGTTTGCCCGGTTAAAGAGGTTTGTTTTTCACAAAGTAGATAGCCTATAAGTTGTGCAATTTCTTCTGGTTCTGACATTTTACCCAAGGGTATCTGTTTCATTGCTTCCTGATAAGCTTGCTCTTTTGTAATTTTTAAAGCATCAGCAAAACCATCTATTCCCTCCTGAGCCATATCTGTATTGACCCAACCAGGACAAAGCGCGTTGATAAGAATTTTATCGCCACTATATCCTACAGCCAGAGAACGAGTGAGTCCAAGAAGCCCTGCCTTTGAAGCACAATACGCTGAATATCCCGGAACACCCAACTTTGCAAGAATAGATGAAAGGATTATCACTTTTTTAAAGGGGGCATCATCTTTTTTGAGATAGGGTAGACACTCTTGTATGGTTTGATAAGTTCCTGTTAGGTTTGTTTCTATTATGTCAAGCCAACGGTCTTTTTCCCCATAAGTATTTTCACCACCTATCCCGGCATTTGCCACCAACCCATATAACGATTTAATATTATTTTTTTGCAAAGCAGATTTAATATCACCGATTTTCCGTATATCACAGGCATGTGTTAAGTGAATTTTCTGATTTTTTAATTTAGTTTTTGTTTTTTTCAGATTGTCAAGATTGCGTCCACAAAGAATTAGCGCGAACCCTTGTTCTGCTAAAGTCTCCGATACGGACCTCCCAATACCTGATCCTGCACCGGTTATTAAAACAAGTTTAGACATGAGGTTTTTTATAGTGCTTTTTTAGAAGATTGGTTTTTAGAGGGATTCAATAAAATTTTGATATATTTAGCAAGTGCTTCAGCTTTTTTAATTTCGTTGGAATTTTTATAAACCTGAATCAGATTATTGAGCATGCGAATCAAGGTTTCCCGTTGTGTTGCCTGGGATAGGAAATGCTCTTCAAAGGGATAACCCAATTTTTGAACAATTTGAATGCATTCGTTTTTTGTCAAAAGACGACCTTGATGAAAAGGATCGAAGTAAATAGATTCTTTAGGCAGACTGTATTTTGCAATATAGTGACCTGGCATACCAACGCCAACAATTGGAAGGTGCAGTCGTTTCGCTAATAAAACGCAAAGTGCTGAAAGGGTTATTGGTAAGCCGATTTTATTTTCTAAAACTTTATTAATAAAACTATTATCCGGGTCATGGTAGTTTTCTTTATTACCCTTGAAACCTATTTCTTGGAAAAGAAAATGTGTAAAAGCGTCTACTATTTCAGTTGGCTCAGAATTAGGAACCAAAACTTTTGAGAGTTTTTGTGCCAGATCATCTAATTTTTTACAGCACTCATTGGGGTCTGAATCGGGATAACCAAACTCCATAACCAGCATCATCCCGGCTTCTAAATCAATATCTTTACCCAAACCTCTATGCGCCAACAACCTGAATTTTTCTCCAAGTTTTTTGGGCAAGATATTATTAATAACCCAATGTGCTTGTATGCGAAGCGATTCGTCTTCACCACGAGTTGCTATTTCAAGAAAGGGGAGGGCATCTTCTCCTAGCTCTACAAGTTTATCTTGAACTTGGTTCCTCACAAATTCGTCACGATCTGTTAATAGACGAATGAGAGATGAAATCTGACCTTGAGTGCTTTTTTGTTTCATTTATTTCCGAGCAAAATAAAGCCTGGTACAGGTGTTTTTTACCCTGTCCAGGCTTTGAATAAAATTTTATATATTAGGCTGCGGAGTGGTACGTAGATAAGGTTTGATTACCTTATGCCCTTTCGGGAATTTTTCCGGAATGTCTTCGGTTGCAATTGCCGGTACTACAACGCAGTCGTCTCCATGTTTCCAGTCAACCGGTGTGGCAACTTGGTAGTTAGCAGTCAACTGAAGGGAATCGATAACTCGCAAAATTTCATCAAAGTTTCTACCTGTAGAAGCAGGGTATGTTAGTGTGAGTTTCACTGTTTTATCTGGTCCAATAATGAAAACTGAGCGAACTGTTAGGTTGTTTAAAGCATTTGGGTGGATCATGTCATACATTTCCGCAATTTTTTTGTCGGGATCAGCAATGATTGGGTAATTCACTGTACAACTTTGTGTTTCATTAATATCGTTGACCCAACCTTTATGCGAATCTACTGGATCTACACTCAATGCGAGGACTTTCACGTTGCGTTTGTCAAATTCGCTTCTCAAGTTAGCAACGCGACCTAATTCAGTTGTGCAAACCGGTGTGTAATCTTTAGGATGCGAAAACAAAATGCCCCAACCATCGCCGAGATATTTATGCAATTCAATAGTTCCTTCGGTAGTTTCTGCCGTAAAATCCGGAGCCGTATCTCCTAATCTGATTGCCATAATTTTTTCCTCTATAAAAGTTAGAAAGACTTATCTTTCTAAAGTTTGTATAAATTACCCACAAAACCAGTGCGGGTTTCCTATTGAAAAATGTAGGGGTGATAAATTTTAGGTTAAAATTATAACATAAGGTCTAATTTAGGAAAAATCTTCCTAAAATAATTATAACTGTCGAATTTGACGAGCGGCTATATAATATTGAAACTAGCTCGATTAATTATGTTGAGTTTTGAGGTTTAAGTGTATTTTTTATATGGAGAAACGGTTTGCCGTGGCTAGCTATCAGGTTGAGCAAACAAAAGAGTTATTGTTAAAAGTTTGGACGGTTTTATTGCTTAGCTTGTATGGAGTGGGATTTTTGCACGAAAAAATGCTAATGCAAAAAACAGTAGAAGCTACAACAGATGTTTTGCTCGATATCGCTAAACTCTTTTTTTTCGCCTTGATGTTTGTTTCGTTTTTAATTGATATTTTAGAAATGAGGGAAAACAAAGATAAGGCTTACCGTTTTTTACTTTTATCTTTGATACTGGGGGGTCTTTCCGCTACTTTTAGTGCTATGCAATATCATGCTTTGGCGTTGGTACTAGGAGGATGACATTATATTGAATAGTATAAAGGGGTTGATTAGAATGAATTTAAATTTTCTTTAAAAATTATACGGTGGGCCGTTAGCTCAGCTGGCAGAGCAAATGACTCTTAATCATTAGGTCCTCGGTTCGATCCCGAGACGGCTCACCAATAAATTGATGGGTTACAGTTTGCGCGCTGTAGCCCATTTTTTGTTTGGGGCTGAAAATGAAAGACGAATCGCCCCAACCATTACCTTCCTTGGCGATTAGCAGGGTAACTGAGTCCTTTGGCAATGTAGATCAAACCCAACCTGAAAAACGGTCACTATTGTTTGGTTTTTCCTCGTTTAAATCGATATCCGTTTCCAATTCAGTAAAGAGATGGTCGGTTTCTACCAAGATATTGTCTCGGCCCTGGCTTTCATCAAAAAGAGTTTGATCTTCATTTTTAGTGTCTTTTTTTCTTTTCGGTTTTGCCTGAGATTTTCTTTTATTAAGGCAGTCTGCAAGTTCTTTTTCAAACTCATCTTCATGGGCCTTTTTAACCCTACTTGTTTTATTGGTCCAACGTTTTACCTCTTTCACTCCGTGAACATTTTGATAATCAGAAATCCTCATAAGAGCACCTCCTTCTAGCGTCCGTTGGCAAATGAAGGTTTATTACCTATTATATAAATGTTATCGACAATTAAGAGCCATAACCTAAATACCTAATTTAATGGAAATTACATGATAGGCCCTGTAAATTGTTTTATTTTAAAGGGTTTGGTCCTTTGGAAATGTTCGGGTTTGCCGTGGCCTGTTTGAATCTAATGGTGGAATACTTGGATTTCCTGGATATTTGTATGTTTGTTACACCTACTTTGTTAGTTGAAAAAAAAGATTGCTTCCTCTTATTTTTAAATGATATTTAAATTACTAAACTTAATTTTTGAGGTCAAAATGTCTGGAAAGAAAAAAATTTTTATTTTAAGTATTTTTACATTTGGTCTTGCAATAGCGACTTATGCGATTGCATTTAAGGGGGTATTGACTAAAGTGGATGTGAAGATTGGATCAGGGAAAGAAGCAGTGGCAGGTAATACGGTGAGTGTACATTATACGGGCTGGCTGTTTGATGAATCAGCTCCAAAAGAGTGTAGTGAACTTCCACGCTTTGTTAGTTTGAAACTCGTACTTAGCTGTGTGGAAAATAAAGGAAAAAAGTTTGATAGCTCGCGCGATCGTTCTGGCTACTTCAAATTTAAACTAGGGGCAGGGCAGGTTATAAAAGGTTGGGATCAGGGTGTGCAGGGTATGAAAGTTGGCGGGCAAAGGACATTGATAGTCCCATCTTCCTTGGGTTATGGTTCACGTGGTGCAGGTAATTCGATTCCACCCAATGCCACTTTAATTTTTGATGTCGAATTGATTAAAGTCAACTAGGTGGGAAATAGATCAGTGCCTTATGCTTTTTAGGCACTTTTTAATTTCCTGTAACTAATTATGGCCATAAATAGAGCAAAACCCGAAATCAGGATTAATAAAGGATGCCAAGAGGTTTTTACAGCCCAGAAAAGAAACGACAGCCAAATAATCAAACCACTAATCATGATGGGCTTGGCAAATTCATGAAAGTCATGCTTTGGAATTTTGATTCCAATGTTATTTAAAATTTTTGATATTACCCATCCTATTAATAGTGCCAAAAGTTGTAAAATTAAAACGTAACCCCACCCAAGAGGAGAAAGTATAAAGCTGATCGGTGATTCTTCAAAAAAGCTCTTTTTTAACGGAGGAATGAGTAAAATTGCATTTAGTCCCTCTGTTCCATCAAAAGCCTCTATTTCTCCAGTAGCCAAAACATACCTAATATTTTTTTCCTTACTTTGCACAAGAATTTTATATTTTCCCGCATCAGCACGCGTCTTAAACTCGGAACCCTTCCAGTACATGCTTTGACCGAATGGTTCAAAAAACTTTTCCCAATCTTCTTTTTTTGGACTAAGGGTTGCTAAAGACTGATCCCCCTTAAAAATTTGGACGGTTACATTTTTTCCTGGTCCTTCTATAAAAGGAACTAAAACATTTACATACAAATCAATGGGAACACTTGTGTTAATAATATAAGTATGGGGGGTTCCCGAAAGCTTGCCATAGTAAGCCTTCGATATTTCTGGATTAATCACATTAATTTTTTCATTTTCTACTATTCTGGGTTGATGAGCCAAAACCATGAAAGGCCAGTAAACCAAAATTAAAAATAAAACCAAAATTCCAATTTGAGACCTATGTTTAGCCTTTTTTGATTTCCACAATTTAAGTTTTTTTATAAAAAAATAATCCATACGGGTCCTAAATTTTAAGCTAAGTTTGAATATTAATAATTAGTCCAAAGGCTTATGGTCTCAATTGTCATAAGCAATCATCACTATTTATGCTTCGTATTTTCTTTTTTATTAATCTCATGCTAGCACTCAACAAGACTGTATTCCTTAATTCATTTTAGCATCAGGTTTTCTTTACATAAATTTTACTAACATTTGGGCATGTTTATTCTGAATAAATTTTTGCCTATTTTTCAAGCACGAGAAACAATTGCTGCTCATTAGTCGAGCAGTTTTCTTTATAAAATCTCACCGTTTATTGCAAACACCCTTGTAAAAGAGTCCTTATTTTATTTGGCATGAAATATGCTTTAGCTATTAATTAAAATTTAAGAGGAAATCCATATGTGCATATAAGGACATTAGATTATGGATGATTTGATTAGAAGAATTAATAAACTAAAGAAAGATAACTATACCGGTACAGTTACTTTGTCTTTTTATAAAGGCAGCATATCAAAAAAAATAAAGCTGGAAGTAACAGAGATTATGCATAAAAACCAAAAAATTAATTTAGAGAAAGTTCAAAAACAAACAATTAAAAATTGAATATGCTTAACCTGTTTATCTAGCTTGCTAATTGAGGATCAACCCTGAAAGGGATGCCTTAAGATTAAAAATAGGTTGATGATGGGACCAACGAAAAACTTGATGCCCTGATTTAAACACAGATTGCTGTTTAAATCAGGGCATTTTTTTTTAATCAGAATTAAAAAATGGGCAGCTCTTTCATTAATATGAGCAAAGGAGACAAGTTTAATGTGTAAAGAACATAATAGCAGTCTTGGTAATCCTTATGATGCAAACACGAATCTTCATCATAATAATTTTGGAACTCAGTTGCCTCAAAAGACGAAGGCTGATGAAAGTTTAATAAATGAGGATCACCAACATGATGATTTCCCAAAAACGGAAGAAGACATGATGGATCGTGCGGTTGAAAATGCAGTGATCCGAGCGATTTTCAACGATAACGAAATGAACCGCCGTAGATTTATGAAAATGGTTGGGGCGAGTACCGCGGCGGCAGTGGTAGCTAGTATTTTTCCGTTGAAGGCAGCTAAGGCAATTGCAAAAGAGGGATTAAAAGGTGGTCTTGAAACAAAAGACCTTTCCCTCGGTTTCATTCCCATAACTTGTGCAACCCCTATCATCATGTCTGAACCCATGGGGTTTTATAAAAAAAATGGATTGAACGCTAAAGTCCGAAGAGCTTCAGGATGGGCCATGGTACGTGATTGGGCTATCAACAAGGATGTTCAGGCGGCACATATGCTTAGTCCTATGCCTTTGTCTATAACCATGGGAGAAGGTTCTAAAAAAGTACCTTTTTTCATGCCTGCAGTTGAAAACATAAACGGACAAGCGATTACTTTGGCTAACAAACATAAAGGAGTGAAGACAGCTAAGGACATGAAGGGTTTTCGTTTTTGTGTGCCATTTGACTACTCGATGCATAATTTTCTTTTACGCTATTTTCTAGCTGAAGGGGGAGTCCATCCCGACAAAGATGTCCAGATCCGTGTAGTCCCACCGCCGGAAATGGTGGCCAATTTAAAGGCAGGTAACGTGGATGGTTATTTAGCACCAGACCCATTCAACCAACGCGCTGTTTACGAAAATGCGGGTTTCATATACATGCTTTCCAAGGATATCTGGCCAGGACATCCTTGTTGTGCCTTTGCTATTTCACAAGAGTTTGCTGCTAAGAATCCCAATACGTTCTTAGCTTTATTCAAGTCGATTGTGGAGGCAACGCATTTTGCTTCAAATCCGGATAACCGCAAGGACATCGCTAAAGCTATCGCTCCAAGAAACTATTTAAACCAGCCAGTGACGGTCTTAGAACAAGTGCTGACCGGAAGGTTTGCTGATGGCCGAGGCAAAATTGTAAACGTTCCGGACCGAATTGACTTTGATCCTTTCCCTTGGCACTCGATGGCTGTTTGGATTCTCACGCAAATGAAACGATGGGGCTTTGCGAAAGGGGATATAGATTACAAAAATATAGCTGAACAGGTTTATATGGCAGCGGAGTGCGACAAAATTGCAAAAGATTTGGGATACAAAACCCATAACAAAACATATGAAAAACATGTTCTGATGGGAGGCAAGATGTTTGACCCTTCCAAGCCTGAAGAGTATCTCAAAAGCTTTCCTATTCACAGCATGGCATAAATAAAATTTTTTAAGGGCATACTATGAAAGAACAAGAAAAAAGAACAAGGCAAAAAAAATCGGGTTTTGCTTCAGCTATGTTGTCTTTGATGGTACTAGGATTTTTAATTCTTGTTTGGCATTTAGCTACGGTTAAGCCTAAGTTTGAAGCGACCGGACTCACTGAAGATGAACTTATGCTCTTGGAGTTTAATGGAGATATCATTCGCACCCAAGAAGAGGGCTATAAGTATAATCCGAAAAAAAACCAGGGAATCCCCGGGCCTCTTACCGTTTTCAAATATTCGATCGCGCAATTTTCAGAACCTTTTCACAAGAATGGAACCAACGATCATGGTATAGGCCATTTAGTTGTTTATACAATTGAAAGGTTTTTCACGGGATTTATTCTTGCTTCCGTGATAGCCATTTGTCTAGGTGTAGTCATAGGGCTTAATCCATTTTTCTACGAGGCACTCAATCCATTTTTTCAAGTTTTGAAACCTGTTTCTCCTTTAGCTTGGATGCCCCTGTTGCTTTATACCGTCAAAGATCCCAAAACCACGGCAATCTTGGTGGTTTTTATGGCTGCTCTTTGGCCAACCATGGCCAACACTGCTTTTGGCGTAAAGTCACTCAGAAAGGAATTTCTCCATGTTGCTAGCATTTTGCAGCTTACTTGGTTTTCCAGATTGTTCAGGATCGTTTTGCCGGGTGCTGCACCCGCTATCGTTGCGGGCCTAAGAATTTCTTTTGGTGCTGCACTGGTGGCTGTTGTACCAGCGGAAATGCTCTTGGGTGAACTGGGAGTGGGATATTTAACCTGGATTGAGTGGAACAACCTGGATATTTCAGGCGTACTCTTCGCTATTGGAGTGATTGGAATAGTAGGTTGGTCTTTAGATTTATTTTTTAATCGCGTGGCGAACTCGTTAACCTATTCGGAATAACTTTAGGAGAAAAATCATTTAATGAGCTATCTAGAAGTTTCAAAAATTAGCAAGTATTTTAACGACCCTGAACATAGAGGTACGTTTTGCGTGTTTGAGGATATCGATTTAAAAATTAAAAAAAGCGAATTCATCACTGTTGTAGGGCATTCAGGTTGTGGAAAAAGTACGCTGCTCAATATTATTGCAGGACTCGAAGAAGCCTCAAGTGGAGGAGTAATTCTTGAAGGAAAAGAAGTTAATAGGCCGGGCCTTGATCGCAGTGTGGTATTTCAAAACTTTGCCTTGATTCCTTGGATGACAGTTTTCGAAAATATCCGATTGGCTGTTAAAGCAGCAAACCCAGACTGGAGTAAAAATCAGATCAAGGAGCATGCTTTTAAATATATTGATTTAGTTAATCTTCGAGAAGCGGCAAAAAAAAAACCATCTGCACTCTCGGGAGGCATGAAGCAAAGAGTCGGATTGGCGCGAGCTTTTTGCATTAACCCTAAGGTTTTACTTTTGGATGAACCGTTTGCACAAATTGATGCCTTAACTCGTGGAGTGATACAAGATGAACTCGTGGAAATGTGGGAAGACTCGAAAAGCACGGTTTTTATGGTAACTCATGATGTAGATGAAGCAATTTTATTGAGCGATCGAGTTGTCCTTATGACAAACGGACCCAATGCATGTATCGGGGAAATTGTTGAGATTGATATACCTCGACCAAGAACGCGCACTTCGATTATTGAGCACCCAAACTATTATAAAATCCGTAATCATATTATTCATTTTTTGGTGGAGCGTTCTCAAAAACTGTCATCAGTTAACGACAATAAAGAAAGTAACAATGGAAATAAAATCGTATCTTTTAAAAGAGAGCTGATTAGCGGGGAAAAGAAAACAGCTTAAAAATTAAGTCTATAAACTTTTAAATGAATAAAAAAGGAGGTTTTAAATGGATAAGAAAGAGTTAGTGGCAAAATTGCTTGCCGCTAAAGAAGCATCGGGAAAAACCTACGATGAAATTGCCGAGGCCCTTGATCTCTGCAATATTTACGTGGCTCAATTGTTTCGCGCCCAAGCCCAACTGAAAGAAGAAACGGCGCCTAGATTAGCCAAATTAGTTCCTGGCCTTACCAAAAATTTGCTTAAGGAAATGCAAAATTGTCCCATGAGGTCTTATGATCCAAGCATTCTACAAGAACCACACATTTTCCGGATGACAGAAGTATGTGCCCATTACGGAGAATCAATTTTATCGGTTATAAATGAAAAGTTTGGCGATGGAATCATGTCAGCCATTGATTTTAAATTGAATGTGGAAAAGATTAAAGGAGATAAGGGCGAAGATAGGGTAGTGATGACCTGGAATGGAAAGTTTTTACCTCACATTGAACAGACAAGCCAATTTTCGCTTGTTAAATAGTAATTTATAGGTGAAATGCTATTCCCCTTCGATGGGAAGCCACATTGTTTTCACCACAGTAACATTACTATAGTGTTTGGTAGTGATTTAAAATAGTGTTAGTCTATTATTCAATATTATGAAAACTATCCGATCGAAAAACCAGTTAAGAATTTTCACATTGGCTTTGTTACTGTTTTTTTTAGTGACTCCGTCCGTTTGGGGTGAGATAGATCTGATGGATGAAAATAAATCGGACAGCACAATAAAGATGCTGGTATTTCCTAAATCCCTTAGAGTCTTAGAAAGTTTTAAAGGCGGAGAAACGAATAAAAGTTTTTCAGATCCAAAGCGAATTCGAAAGACACTTTTAAAACTTGATCCCGCCAGGATAGTACCTGCAAAGGCGGGGGAGCCTATTTCCGGTTCCATAACGAGAGACAGACTGAGAAATTTAGGTAAAAAATATAGTGAAGATGTGATCCTTATTTTTCGGCGATCGGTTAATAGCGATAAAAGTTCAATCCGCCATCAGGGCCTAATTTATTTGGCTAAACAAAAAAAGTTGCTGGCCTTGAAAGAAAGTAAAGAAACAGGCTCTGAAAGTCTCCAGGAAATGGACTTGGCAGGCCTCAAGGTTCTGGCTAAGGAAGCGAAAAGAGTTCTCCATTCTCATAAATTTGAAAAGCGTCAATCAGCTTACTAGCTAATAAAAAGCATGAAACTAACATTTCGGATTTTAGCTTGGGTTATTCTAAGTGCTACACATGTGCTGGGGTCAATCGAAATTTTAGGCGCAAATTATTTGGCTTACATTTTAGGCTTTATCGGAACGGTAATATTGTATGAGCGTTTTGCGATGGCGTGAAAACTCATTAATAAAAGTTTCTAATTCTAAATCTTCATTCATACCCATATTTCAAAAGAGTAAAAAGCTAGATTATACGCTCAGCTATTTTCCAATATTATTTTCCCAATATGTTTATTGGTTGCAAATAAAGCGTGTGCTTCGTTCGCTTGATTAAAGGTAAACTTTTCTTTATGAATAAGTGGTCTAATGGATCCTTCATCCACCCATTTTGCGACTTTCCTTAGCACAAACCCATGGTGGTCTCGACCTTGACCTGTGAGCATTGGCAAAAGCATAAATACCAGATGCAAGCTTAGGCCTTTCATATGCATTGGCTTTAAATGATGCATGTTGCCTCCAATAATTCCAATTACTTGACCACTAACTTTAGCAGCTTCAAAAGATTTATCGAGATTGTCTGCTCCGATAGTATCAAATACGACATCAAAACCTTTACCTTTGGTAAGTCGTTGAGTGTAATTCTCAACTGTTTCATCACGATAGAAAATAATATTATCTACCCCAAGTTCCTTGGCAATTTTTGCTTTATCTTCTGAAGATACTGTTGTTGAGACACGGGCCCCATGCTCCCTGGCAAGCTGTATAGCAATATGACCCACACCTCCTGCTCCACCATGAATAAGGATATGATCTTCCTTTTTTATATGCGCACGATCAAATAATCCTTCCCACGCCGTGATAGTTACAAGTGGTAATGCAGCAGATTCAGAAAAACTCAGTGACTTCGGCTTCAAAGCAATTAAATTACTATCTACCAACATGAAGTCAGCCAAGGCACCATCAAGATTTCCTGCTTCACCTTGCAGACCTCCAGCACAACCGTAAATCTCGTCGCCCGTTTTAAAAGCAGTTACTCCTTCTCCCACTTCTGTTACGATCCCAGCCACGTCCATATGGAGGATTCCGGGCAAGGTTGGATTAATACCCAAATTACTTTTAAGGAGCTTATGATCAATAGGGTTTAGGCTTGAGGCTTTTACCTTAACTACAACATGCCCCTGTTTTACGACGGGTTTTTCAACTTTATCTTCAATAAACTTTGCAGTATCTCCATACTCATGAACTCTATAACATTTCATTACTTGATTTTCCTAAAGCTTCTTATTAAAAATTAACTAATGTCAGAAACTACAAACTATATTTTGGTAGGATTTTATTTTTATTTCTATAACTACCCAACATCTCAAAAAATGCTTCCGAATTCCCTTTTGATTGCCTCAATTCTTTTTCCAACCACTGGATGCAATTCTCAATATTATCGAATAAATAATTTTCAGGAACTAAGCTAGGCACTAAATTAATTCGTTGTAACATGATACGTGGTTGGGTTTGCAGACCTGTTATCACAACAGCAATGTTCCTTTTCTGTAAACTTAAAATCACTTCTTCTAAAGCATAAAGACCTGTTTGATCAATATGTGGAACATTCATCATACGGAAGATAACCACACGTATATCAGGAAGGCTTTCTGCCATTGCTTGTAAAGCTGGGGCAAAACCAAAAAATAATGGTCCGGGAAAATGTTTGACATAAATTTTATTCGCAATGGCATCTGGAATATTCTCTTGCCACCATTGCCTGCAATTTTCTTTTAAGGGTAAAACTTTAACCTCGCTGCCCAGCTGATCACTCATTTGTTTCATAAAAAGAATAGATGAAAGGATCAATCCAGTTGTAACTGCCTGAATAAGATCTACAAAAACCGTCATCCCCAAAACAATTAACATTACTACCGCATCAGTACGCGGTACTGATTTTATATGGCGGAACCCCTTGTAGTCTATAATGCCAATTCCCACCGTAATCAATATTCCAGCTAAAACCGGAATAGGAATTTCTTGAGCATAGTTTCCCAAGCCCCATAGTGTGGCCAGAAGAAGAACTCCATGGATCACGCCGGAAAGAGGCGTTTGGCCTCCTGCATTAATATTCACCATTGTTCTCATGGTTGCCCCGGCACCTGGCAATCCGCCTATGCAACCGGCCATAATATTTCCAATGCCCTGGCCAACTAGTTCACGATTGCTATGATGTTTGGTCTTAGTGATGTTATCAGCGATTACTGAAGTTAGCAGTGAATCTATAGCTCCTAACAGAGCAAGTGTCAAAGCCAGTTCAAAAATTAGGATGATATCGCTAGCATGGACATTGCTTAGGGTACCTAATTTCAATTCAGGTAGGCTTGAGGGGATAGAACCTATGACGGGTACTTCAAATCCAGCCCAAGTTGTTACAATAGTCATAGAGATGAGTGCAACCAGAGTACTTGGAACAGTTGTGGTTATTTTCGGAAATAAATAAATTATTGCAATAGTGGAAGCGGAAATAATCATGGCTTCCCAATTGATTAAAGGGACGATACCTGATATTTGAGTTATTACATCGACAACTTTTTTGGGAGCAGTTTGGCCAAAAAACGGAAATATCTGTAGAAGAATAATTATGCCGCCAATCCCAGACATAAAACCTGAAACAACGGGGTAGGGGATATATTCTATATAGGCGCCGAGCTTAAGAACTCCAAAAATAATTTGTGCTAAACCAGCTAAAACAAAAATGCAAATAATAAAGCCCATTCCAGCTTCTAGGCTTCCATATTCTTCAATTGCCTTGATTACTACCAGCGCGGAAACAACCGTCATTGGCCCTGTTGGACCACTGACCTGGGATGCCGTCCCTCCAAAGGTGGCAGCAAAAATACCAAGAGCGATTGCGCCATAAAGCCCTGCTACGGGGCCAACCCCTGACTGAACCCCAAACGCCAAGGCTAAAGGAAGTGCTACAATCCCTGCGGTTATGCCACCAAAAATATCACCATTTAAATTATTAAAGCGCCAGTTATGCAGCAGTTTCATATTATCTTTCTTACTTTTTTGAATTTAAGTGTTTATAAGTTTGAAGCTATATCGTAAATATTTATAAATATAATATGCTAATCACTTGACAAGGAACCCGTTATACTTCACCTTCAATTATTTCTGTTCCAAATTATCTAAGTTAGAAATATGCGTTTCTAATAACGCAATATCTTTTTTTATTTTATCAAGTAAAACTTTTGAATTAGATTCAGCTACCCCTAATTTTTCAATCTTTGGGTTTAGTTTTAATTTTTCTTCTTCCTTCAAATCCTCCATATTATTTATAATTACACCAATAATAAGATTAAGAAACACAAAGGTAGCTAGCAAAACAAAACTGACAAAATATAACCAGCCTAGAACAGGGAATGCCTCTGAACCTTTACATAGTTCTATCATTCCCGAATAACCATATTGTTTGCAGCCATAAATTGCCGTGTACATGATGTCTGTCCAATCTTCCAACGTTGCCACACGAAATAGGCTAAGTAGTGATAAGTGAAGGCTTTCAAAGTGGACAGGATCGTTTGCGCGAAATAAAAATGTTCCAAGACATGCATATATGTAAAACAGGATAGACAATAAGGCGGCAATATATCCCATGGAGGGGATACTTTTCAAAAGTGTATTTACGATNAGNTTTAATTCAGGAACAGTGCCTACNAAGCGAACAATCCNCAATACTCTTAATANNCTCAAAANAATGATGGATTGNCCGTCAAATGGAAGAAAGCAGGCNCTGACAATTATAANATCAAAGACATTCCATCCGTCTTTNAAAAANTCAGGNAAACGACTGCCTAATGCATACATTTTCAATAANATTTCAAANACAAATANACATAAAATGATTTTGTCCATAGCNTGCAATACGNTTCCATATTGAGCAGAAATAGNNGGATATGAATCCAGCCCTACGACTACNCCNGATAAAAGTATTACTGNTATAAAGAACATTTGAAATTGTTTTGATTCAGTAAAANCTCTTAATTTTTCTTGCATGGTTGNCCTTNAAAGAATGATGATTNAAATTTTAAAAAANATTGAAATCTTTTNCNAACTAAAGGATTCTTGATAGNTAGATACNTAGANAAATCGGANAATATATCAGAAATTAGGTTCGTGAAGATAAAACTAATGAAGAGAAATAAGCAAAAGGAGATCTCGAGAAAGCCTACTCGCGAGACCTCCTGAAATGATTTTTGTTATTTTAATAAATATTAAGGAAGGTTCAGATTATTTATTAAATCTTGATAACCCCATAAGGAAAGCAAAAGCAAACGGGGTCCAGATCTTGAATAAAAATTCAAGATCTGGCTAAAACTCTTGGAGGAGACCCCGCATGAATCTATATTTTTAAAACTAGAATTAATATTTAAGTCTAATCCCAACCTCTACTCCAATTCCCGGCTCCGGTTGAAAGTTTCTCAAAAAAGAGGNCGAGTTACGGATGTTTTCATCCAATAAATTATTGCCCTTTGCATAAANAAGCATATCTGCTTTGCTAAANTTCTCGATATGGTAATGCGTATTGATATTGAGCAACGTATAACCAGGAGTACTTGCCTCGAGGGTTCCCGAATATTCCTGCTTTAAAGCACGAGTCAAACGCAAGTTGGACTTCCAGTTCCCAGACCTGTGGTCCAACTGGAAACCCAAGCGAAGAGGCGGAATTCTTGGAACATCCCCCTCATTGTTAAATTGGCCTCGAGTGTAGTCACTGAACACGGTAAAATCAACATCCTGCGCTCCTGCTTTCCAAACATGGTAAATGAGCTGAGCCTCATAACCTATAAAAGTGGCAGCGGCTTGTTGATAAACTACTTCCGGATTATTTTCCTCTCCGCCTGTGCCCCCTGTTCGTGCTGAGTAAATATAATTATTTACCCAGTTATGAAACAGGTTGATTTCAAATGCCACCTTCTCGGAATTAGATTTGTAACCCACATCAATATTATAGGAAGTTTCCAGATCAAGATTAGGATTCCCCAATTGATAAGTGGCTGTCGCTTCATGGTCCCCTAGAAAATATAGTTCATTAGCAATAGGGGCCCGTTGCGAACGGGTCAAGGCTATGTTCATTGATTTTCCGTCATCAATAGTCCACAAGTCTGAAACAGAAAGACTGACAGGTGTAAAACTTTGGTCCGGATTAGCGCGTAATTGGGAGTCGTAAGTATCGTGCTCTATACGCAACCCGAATTGAGCAAGGTGATTGGTTCCTAGATTGAACGACTCCTGAAGAAATGCAGCGTAACTGTTGGTCCTGGTTTTCGGATTAATATATTCGCCTTCTCCTATTTCCAAAGCGGAAAAATAGCTGGAAATCATCTGAAATCCCATGACNCCNTCCATTCCGAAAATGGGNTTGTGCGTACCGTCCACTCGGCCTTCAAATGCCTCATTTTGAAAAAGAGCTTCGGTGNNTTCGTTATGTTGGTAATCCGTCAAACCGATCTTGGCATTTATCTTTTTAAAGAAACCATCAAGGTTATCCAACCCACCTTTAAAATCCAGCCTTTTTTGCTCCATCTCAATAAAAGACGCTTCTCCACCCGCTTCACCCCGGGTTGGGACCTGGTACTCCATATCCACAATATTTCCTGAAACCCCGAAGAAAAAGGAATCACCAACAAAAGAACCCCCAGCCGATACACTTAAATTATCGGCTTCGGTATTATTGACAAAACCATTTGTATTTGCATCGACAGTTATGCCGGGTTGACTGACCCGTGCCCGGGTAGCATCGACTGCATCGCCGCCGATTTCTATATCCTCATTCCTTTGGAAATAACCGTCGAAATGGTAGGCAAATTTACTTGCACCACCTTCGAGTTTTAATGCCGTCTGACGGCTGTTGGTGGCAGTATTGTATTTTTGCTCCACCGAAGCTGCGGTTTCTAGAATTTCTTCCGGGATCCGGTTATCTATAACATTGACCACACCCCCTATGGCACCACTTCCATAAAGCAATGTAGCAGGCCCCCGTAAGATCTCTATACGCTCTGCATTCAAGGGAACTGCTATTGAAGCGTGATCGGGGCTGTTCTGGGAAGCATCATTGGTACCCAGGCCGTTGCTCATTATTCTTACACGGGGACCATCTTGCCCGCGGATGACGGGAAGTCCCACGCCAGGACCAAAGGACTGCCCATGGACTCCCAGTTCATTTTGAATTGTTTCTCCAATAGTACTCCCGGCTTTCAAACGCAAATTATCGTCGTGCAAAACCGTCACCGGTGTTGCAGAACTGGCAATTGTGTCTTGCATGGGTGTGGATATAATAACTTCATCCAAATGAATCCCGTAATGCTCCATGGGACCGTCATGCTCTGTTCCTTTTTTTTGGTCCTCGGCAAAGGCTGTAGATAATAGACAGCCAAATAAAAGTAAAAATGCGCAAACTTTAAAAACTCTAAACATATTCTCCTCCATTATGGTATTTCTGNCCTAGGCAGGCATTTCCAAACCCACTTAGTCCCTTTCTNGATAATGTAAAAATTTTATTTACGCATTACATACTTTTCTAACGTAGAACAACAAGCATGCGCGTATTTTGGGAACCAGTAAAATATCCAGTTCTAATCAGAATGTTTTTTGTATATTCAGGTAAAATTTTTGTATATTCAGGTAAAAAAAGATCAAGAGATGATTGGAGGGGCTCTACTGAAAATCGAGGATGTATCAAAGGCGAGCTTATAGGTTGTTGCAGTTTTAACAAGGCGAATTTCTTGACCTTCAACATAAATATCCGGCTCTTGGTGATCCAGACCAATGTTGGATTGCACCAGGTGACAAGAAATACAATCCAAGTCAACATGGGATGAATCAAGATCATGGTCATGCAGGGGGCTTCCAAATAAAACCATGATGCTGAAGCATATCGCTAACATCATAGAAGCCGACTTTGATCTGGTTAAATTTAATTTGGTTGAGTTAAAAAAGGGCATTTAATTAAAATCTTTGATTCTAAAATCATTAAGATGCGTTATTTATATCATAAGATTTATTTTTTTTCATTAGCTCTTAATCAACACTTTTGTTTGGTTGTTCCAGAGCAATAAAGTAGTCGTGTTTCATTTTACCCCCCCCCTGTGCTATTTGCTGGGCAGGCACAATCTCTATGTTTTTGTGCCTGACAAAGGCGAAAATTAAACCAGTGTCCAACCGCAACGAATCCGGCACCTAGAACTGTAAGTATTTTTTCCCCAGCCTCACCGATACGCTCCTCTCCCAAAACTAACGCCATAACAAGCAGTATCAATCCGATGGAGCCCCAAATAAGCAATCGATAACGCTTGTGTTGTTTACATCCTAAGGTTAAGGCATAAGCACTACTGGGCAGTACGGCCATTACCATCCAAAGATGAAAGACCTCCTCGTTATCTAGTCCTAATGCTACCATGCTGGGCAGTAATGCAATTAGGCTTGTTATAGCCAGACAATGGATGGCACACATCAGTGATAAGCCTATTGCCAATTTGTCTGTTATCGCTTGTGCTGTCTTCATTAAATACTTTTCCTTATCAGTCTAGTTCTTTCACCATCTCTGATCTTGGAATAAATAATTTTTGGATTTTTCATGGTACCCAAGATGTTTTCTAAAAAAATCCGCGACCTTATTCCATGCCCATGACATTTCATCACTAGAAACAATGGGTTGATCCCAATCTTTTAAGTAAGCTTTCCGATACGAACTGCCCATAATCCAGTTTGCCCACTGTTCATAACTCGCAATCCATTCAAAAAATTCCGATATCAACCTAAAGGAGTATTCCCATTCTTCAACGTTTTCGGGAAACTTCATTTCAGGAAGATTGGAGGGAGCCAAAATGGGAAAATTAAGCGATTCATCCTTAATTATACTTGGATAAAAATTGTAACGTCCTATATAGATGCCTTTGTTGTCCCCCTCACTAAAGAAAACCCCAAACCCCCATAAGACCAGAGTTGCTTCGCNAGTTCTGCAGATGTAATTTGTGCTTCCACTTATTTCTTTGGGAGGGCGAACCTGTTTAAACCCATAGTTAACTAGCAAGTTCTTTTTAGGGATTTTAATATCATTTCCAAAAAACAATAACTGCTGGTGCAGTAAAACCTCGATAAACTTTTTTGCCTTCATCAAGGTGTGAAAATAAAAAGAGGTTTCGTAATTTAATAAAGAAGGATCTTTAAGCATTATTTCTTTTGGTCTTGTCATTATTTTTTAATCCTTGCTAACGAATAATTTGCAAATTATTCGCAAATTATTTAAGTTAAAATACATTGTTTTTAGAATTAATGCAAATTATTTGCAAAAAATTTTATTCCACGTTTCCTATTTAAATGACTTATAGTAACGAACTGTACAAGCAGGTAATTCTTGAGCATAACAAGAAGCCTCGAAATTTCAGAAAGATGGAAGACTCTACCCACAATTGTCACGGGTACAATCCNTTGTGNGGGGACGANTATGAAATCTATTTAAAGGTGGATGNNGCAAATGTAATCCAAGACCTGAGTTTTACNGGAACNGGATGTGCCATCTCTAATGCNAGCACATCGCTNATGACNACCTACCTAAAAGGCAAGAAGATTAATGAGGTGCGAGTGGTTTTCGATGAGTTTCATAAAATGTTGCTGGGTGAATTCGATCCTGAAAATAACGAACACCATTTGGGCAAACTGACCTTGTTTCTGGGAGTGCGTGAGTTTCCCTCGCGAATCAAATGCGCGAGCCTTTCATGGCATACCATGATCGGCGCGCTGGACAAAAACAAAGTGATTAGCACGGAGTGACTATTTCTTAGAAGGCCCCTAAGGGGGAAGTGCCAGATGAAGACAACCGTTCCAAAAAAACTATTCCAAAAAGCGGAAAAACTAATAAAAGATAAAAGCTTAAGTGTCACTGAACCCAGAAAAAATATACTTGCATTTTTGCTTAAAAATCACGGGCCTTTTTCTATGGAGGAAATTCACGATGGTTTGGGGAAAAATGCTTGCGACTTGGCAACTGTTTACCGGTGTATAGTTCTATTCGAGAATTCAAATCTTGTGGAAAGGCGTTATTTAGGCGACGAGATACTAAGGTATGAATACAAAGATATGGATCATCATCACCATCATATTGTCTGCCGCATTTGTAAAAGCGTAAGTAAAATGAAATATTGTTTTATCTCCGAAATTGAACAAATGATTCGTGATAAGGGATACTCAGATATAACTCATTCGTTGGAGTTTTTTGGAGTTTGCGCAAAGTGTAATCAAAAGTAGTACGGCTAATTTCATCTCTTTGCAATATTTATAATTGAGATAATTGCAAATCATTAGTAAAATTTAAGATGTTAATGCTTTTTGATTATTATCTGCAATGCTATAAACCTCAATGT
>PBKP01000010.1 GCA_002721515.1 Nitrospina sp. | reverse complement strand
GGCGGACAAGAAATTAGAGTAATCCAGGAAAGTGAGTTGTTGCTGGAAAGAGGTCATCGAGTATCATTAGTGTGCCAACCAGAAAGCTATCTTTGGGAAAAGAGTCTTGCTATAAGTTCACCCGATTTCTCCTGCTACCCTTTGTTGATGAAAAGTCCTGCGAACCCATTCTCTTTTGCCACTGTTTTGAAAATACTTAAGAAAATAAAAGCGGATGTTATTCATACCCATAGTTCAATAGATAGCTGGTTGGTTGGTACCGCTGCAAAGCTATCAAAAACTCCAGTGGTTCGCAGTCGGCACATTTCGATCCCCATAAAAAGCATTTTTCCGAATAATTTGTTATATTCAACGATTCCTCAAAAAATTATTACTAGCGGAGACGCTATTTCCAAAGTTGTTAAATCTGTTTATGGCGTCAAACCTGAAAATGTAAAATCGGTTTCTGCAGGAGTAGATTTTCGACGGTTCGATTTTCATATAAACGGAAAGAGAATCCGAGAAGAATTAGGAATAAATCCCAGCCAACCATTGATAGGGAAAGTAGGGGTTATTCGTGGTTGGAAAGGTTATAACTATTTACTGGAAGCTGCCCCTATCGTCCTAAAGAGTTTCCCTAATGCAAAATTTGTATTGGTAGGAAACGGGCCTGGCCTTGAACAAACAAAATCCATAGCTAAATCTCTTGGACTTGAGCAAAAGATCATCTTTTTAGGGCATCGTGATGATATTCCGGAAATAATGGCTAGCTTAGATATTCAAGTTTTAGCCTCCTTTGCTGGCGAAGGCACTCCTCAAGTTATTCCCCAGGCATTCGCAATGAAAACACCTCTGGTGGCTACCAGGATTGGCTCTATTCCCGAAATGCTTGGACAAGGTGAAAGAGGTATTTTAGTGGAACCCAAAAATTCAGTGGATCTTGCNAACGGAATTATNAANTTATTANCAAACTNTGACATTAGAAATAAAGTTGCAGAGAAAGGCTATNTATTTTGTANGAATAAATTAGGAATTGATCGAATGATAGATGAAACAATATCCATTTATTTGGAAGCACTCAAATCTTAAAGCTAATATGGAATTGTACAAATCGACCTTATGAAAATTGCCATAATCCGAAAAAAATTCGTTCTTTATGGTGGTGCCGAGCAATTCGCAGATGGATATATTCATCAATTGGCTGAGTCTGGACACGAAGTACATATTTTTGCTAACCAGTGGATACCTTCGCATCATAAAAATATTCATCATCACTTTGTCGCNACACTAAATCTGAATGCTTTTTTCAGAACCCTTTCATTCTCCAGAAATGTTGCAAAAAAGATTAGCGAGCAACATTTTGACATTATTCAAAGCCACGAAAAAACCTGGTTACAAAATATCTACCGCGCAGGAGATGGGTGCCACATAAAATGGTTAAAACAAAGAAGTAATAGTTTTTCTCTACTTAAAAATCTATTTCTCTATATAAATCCTTTTCATCAACTGATACTCAAACTAGAAAAAAATATTTTTGAGTCCGGCAAATGTACAATAGTAGCTATTTCAGAGATGGTTAAAGAAGATATTTTAGAAAATTATCAATGCCCACAAGAGAACATTTCTGTCGTATATAACGGAGTTGATCTAAAACGTTTTAACCCAAATAACAAAAAAAAATATCGCAATTTAATAAGAAAAAAATTAGGAATACCAGAGTCCTCGATACTAATTTTATTTGTGGGCTCAGGGTTCGAAAGGAAAGGCCTTAAATTTTTGCTTCAATCTTCAAAATATTTTGAAAAAAAGGATTGGCGGCTACTTATAATGGGAAAAGGAAACTTTAAAAAAGTTGTAAAGTATTTACCTAAAAACAAACTTGACAAGATAATCATGGAAGAGCCTCAGCCAGAAATAGAACAATATTATGGGGCAGCAGATTTGTTTGTTCTTCCTTCTATCTACGAACCTTTTGGCAACGCAAATTTAGAGGCCCTAGCAACCGGCCTACCCGTTATTACAACTAAGTTTTGTGGCGCCGCTAATATAATCCAATCAAATATAAATGGGCTTGTTATTAAAAATCCTTATGACCCAAAAGAAATTGCTGAAAAAATTAACTTACTATTTGATCCTTCAATAAGAGAAATCATTGGTGAAAACGCAAGGAAACTTGCTGAACAGTTTACGCCAGAGAGAAATAATCAAGAAATGTTAAAAATATATAAAAAAATAATTGGCAATTGATTTTTTAATTACTGTTTGTCTTTTTTTGTTTTTTTAAACTTACCCTATCCCAAGTCCAAGTTTTGTATTTAGTATAAACCACTACCTAACATATCTCTATGTAGCCTTTTGCATAAAATTACGAAAAGGTATCAATTGACCATCCGACTAACTTCCCGGGAACTAGAAAGTATCCCGTTGTATTAATTTAATATCGGGTCGAAAAATTTGATTTTCAATTTATAGTTTACCTGATTTACCGCAATCGCATATTGCTAGTTTTCTTGCCTCATTAACTAAAAACTCAGCTGGAGTTATTCCTGTCCCCTTTAAACTATGAGAACCACCACAGTAGGGTTTTTTGCCAGATTCACCACAAACAAAATAAGTTTTGATCCCTTCAGTTTCATCAATTAAAATTGGCGAGCTTTCATAAGCCATGAAGATTTCCTCAGTTAGAATAATGTTAGAAACGAATAATAAATAAAATTTTCAACATTTCAAGAGTTTTATATTCTCTGTATTTAAATTAATTGCTTAATTAAAATAAAGTTTGAAAAAATATTTTTACACAAGATTGAGGTCATAACATATTGTTTGATTAAATATTTAAAAAGTTAAATCCAATTCCTGATACAAACCCAATATAATTTTAATATCGGATTCAATAAATAATCCATCAAAGGGTTTTTTAGTCCTGAAACTTCAACAGTACCTTTATAAAGTTTTATAATATAGCTGTCTGGTACTATTCTAGCAGATTGAATTTTTCTCCTTTTTCTACTGATTTGAATAAATTGTGCTGCAATTTCAAAATAACTCTTTATTTTCAGGTGAAACCATCCATTAAAAATAGAATGTACAATTTGTGAAATTTCGACCAACAGCAATGCTGGAGAAATTAACCATAAGGTTTTGCATTCAAAGTTTTTGAATATAATATGCAACCTATTTTTTTCAGAGCGATAAAATTTAAGTATCCCTTTATTAAAATTATAATGGTGGCAACATACAGAATTCGAGGTTGCTATCAGTTTCCATCCCATCATCCTTATCCTCCATGAGAGATCATGGTCTTCATGATATAAAAATAGGTCTTCATCAAAGCCACCTACTTTTTCATAGACCTCTCGAGAAAACATAAAAATTCCTCCACAAGCCGATTCTATTGAAGGCAAATCAAATTGATCCGGTTGATCAATTAAATTGGGGCATGCAATACCTGTGTAGTTAATAAGCACGCCATAAGAATTTATTATATCTGTATTACTTAAGGCATCTCTGCCTTGCTCAGGATAATATAAAATCTTTGGAATGGCTGCACCAACACTGGAATCGGATTCTAACAGCACAGTTAATTCTCTTATGCAATTTGGTTTTAATACCAGATCGTTATTCAAAAATATAAAATAGTCTCCTTTGGATTTTTCCAAGCCTCTATTGACTGCAGAACCAAATCCAATATTTTCATCGTTTTCAACTAACTCGACAGCAGGAAACTTTTTCTTTACTAAGGCCTGAGACCCATCTTGGGAACCGTTGTCAACTACTAGAATTTCAAGATTTTCATAATCCTGTTCAAATAAGGATTCAAGGCAGCCAGAAAGAGCATTTTTACCATTCCAATTAACAATTATTGCGGAAACTTTTTTCATTANANNTTTNTNTCAAGAANTTTGNTNTNCGNAAAGATCTCCNAGATACTTTTAAAATANAAGAAANTTTAAGATCTTTTTTCAATTAGTTTTAATAAAAATTNTNAAGAGTATTCGGCAAAATGTCGGTGACCAATTTTACTNAAATGNCCATCATTAGGAATGAAGTTTTGATTTAAAAATTCATTATCTATGTTCTTAAATAAATCAAAAGCATTAAAATGAGCGATANCCTCGGTTGCTAGAAAGTTTTCAAATTCCTNTATAGGNAANGCAGGAAAATTTCGNTATTGNTGAACACCTCCAAAATGAATTACNGCAAGNTGCNCTNCNTCNGNTAGNACTTCTTNNTTGAGNTTCAANAATAATTTTCTTGTGATCANCCANCCTTCAGAGNTGAANAAAAATAAATCATCAAAAATAGACNCNGTGTCTTTTAAATATTCNNNAGGTTTTTNNTTTTTTTCTTCAATCTNTTTTCNTTGAGGCTTAGNATTANCTTTGCNCANCNNANCAGGNNNCTTCTTCATNTAATCTGGNAAAAANATTCTTTTAANAAAATGTTCCAGATGATTATATTTTGTCCGNGTAAATTGATATAAACCACTATTATTCCAAAGCCANTTATTAAANTTTTTACGCTTTGCCTGTAANANTTTNAACCANCCCACGTNGTATTCNTCNNCAAGAGGNTTCATNCTTCCACTTNTNNATTTATCNANATTGTTATCAATATCATTACACCAACAAAATGCAACTACTNTAAGATCTGGCTTATAATTACGNGCTTTTGTATGAAACATTTGNAACTGTTGCCANGTNCCAGTTCCTCCTANACCAAAGTTAATCACCTCNACTTCCCTNTCAGATTTANTAGATAAAATTTTTTCCCATATACCTGCAAACTTTTCTTCCTGCTTTANTGCCTCTGCAGANGTAAAAGAGTCGCCCAGNAATGCAATTCNAAATTTTCCATTCANACGNTCTTTTGGATAAGGTTTNCCTAGTANNCCGTCGGAATTTACTTCTACGTGCATCTTTACCTNATTTTCCTTAAGATATCCCTTTGTACNAGGGCAATAAGATCNGCCCATTATTGGGTCGTAACATAGAACTCGATTAGGCTCGAAATCCCAAAAACTCCTAACACTAAACTCCAATAAAAAAAGAAATANTAGAATTGGTATTGAAGAAAAAACAANCAANNTTTTTTTTGAANGATTTTGATTCATTAAAAATTATTTATAGATTGTTCGAANCATTTTTCTAAATGCTTATANTTTTTATCCCAAGAAAANTTTTTTATTTTATGGTATCCCATATCGGCAANNTTTAANCTCAAAGANTCATCTTTCAAAATTCGGATAAGGTTTTTCGCTAGAGCTTCAGGGTTCTTTGCCGGNGATACNAATGCNGTTTCTTCATCTAGNGCATAGTCCCAATTCCCTCCGGTATCAGTTGTTACAAGNGCTGTGCCACACATCATTGCCTCCATTGCTGGCATNCCNANNCCTTCATACCANCTTGANCATAAAAAGGTACCGCAGGANGAATAAATTTTTCTAAGNGCCTCTCCTGTTGGACGATAATGGTATTCAAATTTAAAGCCCGCTTCATCATAAAGAGGAGTTGGNTCTTTAAGTTTTTCTCCAAAAACTACCANTTCAATTTCACAATTTTCTGAACGAACTGTTTTTACNGCTGATATTGCATCCTTATAACCCTTCCAATCGTAATCATGATGTANCATGCAAACCCGCCGCCCNGCCTTATTATCTTTTTCTGTTTTAAAAAAAATAGAATCATTCACGGGNGTTATAAGAACATCTGCTTCTTGCCNGTATTGTTCGTGTAGAATATTTTTTAACCAAGTTGAGATGACNATCTTCTTGAAAGGCATGCGATAGGTTTNCCCTGCCTTNCTCTTTTGCCTNGTCCATAAACTCTCATGATGTTGGACAAAATAAAACTTTNTNCCTTTTTCATTAGGGAAAGAAGCAGAAAAGTCAGCAGTTTGCCATGCNGTTGCCAACAAAATATCTGCGTTGGGAATTAAGCTTTTGTCATTAACTGAAAGAAGTTCAATAGGAATTTTATTATCCATCCAGTCAATTACATCCGGATCCAAGACAGAAACCTTCTTATTTAAAATTCTGGGCCAATGATCAATACGATACCATCTTGTGGGCTTTGCCAGAACAAACCAACGCACCAAATGTCCTTTTTGCCTCAAACGGTTTGCATATTCAAACAATGCGCGGTTGCCTCCACTGATTCTTGCATATTGACTTGAGAGAAATGTAATTTTCATCTATGAAGATGGACTAGGGAGGAAAAAAAGAAATTAAAGTTTATCTAATTTTTTTTTATAAATCAGATCTTATATTACACTAATATTTTTTCATAATAAGTATCCGGATCCTCAGGATCAAACGATTCGTTAGAATACACTATTAGTACCATATCGTCTTCACCTATATTTTTTATAGCGTGGATAGTACCGGGTTCAATTTTGATGGTTTTTAAATTATTTACCCCCATCATCACCTCCTGAGTTTCTCCGGTTTCCTGATCTTTTAAAATAAGCAGGCCCTTACCTGTAGGCACGCAAAACCATTCAACCTTACGAGTATGAAAATGGTTCCCTCGAACTTTTCCAGGGTAAGCAACTGAAACATGAATTTGCCCAAACTTTTTACAGCCCTCCGGTAATTCACCCCCCAATACTTCAATTAGCCAACCTCTTTCATCAGATTTTTTATCAAGGTCAAGAATTTCAATATTTTTCATTTATTTTCCCCTTCCAAAATACTTTAGAGATTGCATAATTCCCTTAGAAAGAGTTGTCATAGGTCTCCAACCATAGTCATGTTTAAATTTATCAGAGTTGCAACAATAAGAAATACTATCTTCTGCCATTGGCTTAAATTTGACACTCACCTTCTTTCTATTTTTTTTGATTATATTAACAATTTTAATCAAAGAGGTGATTTGACCAGAACCAACATTGTAAACTTTTCGCTTCATAATTTTTTTACTAAACCCTGCTAACAAGAAAGCCTGAACGACATCATCGATGTAAACAAAATCACGACCCTGCTTTCCATTTCCATTAATTTCAAGGGGCAATTCTTTATGAGCCCGCTCGCACATTGTTGCTACAACAGAGTTGTAATTTGCTAGGCATCCTGGACCATAAACATTTGCTAATCTTAAAATGGTATAGGGAAGCCCCGAAATACGAATCAAATCTTCCGCAGTTTTTTTACTAACACCATAAATTGATTCTGGTTGTATCGAACTTGATTCGGAAATTTCTCCCGAAACTTTATTTAAACGGTATACCTGCGAAGAAGAAGCAAATAAAACTCGGGCCGAAGGCCTTCCATATTTTTTAACAGCATCAATAAATCTTAATGTTGCCGCAAGATTACCATTCAGTATTTCTTCATCAGTTCCACGGTTAACCCCACCTAGATGAAAAAATATTTCTACGCCTGATGTAAATTTTTTTAATTGTTTTAATGAAGGAAGCCCTTTACCTCTTGGCAGGGAAACTACTTTTCCATATCTCTTTAGCTCAGGAACAAGGCGCGAACCAATAAACCCAGAAGCACCTGTTACACCGATAAGCCTAGATTCTTTATGGGCCATTAGGTTAGAGTCTTAAAAAGNATGAGTACNGGAACGAAGTATGCCAAAATTGTNCCTGCNCCAGTATAACCGTTATTAATAATCAAAACCAGATAGAAGCCTGATTGAATTACCAATCCCTCTCTGTTAATCTCTAAAAATACTTCTTAAAATGAAAAACCAAGATATATTTAATTTAGCGGTAATTTTCAAAGAATTCTTGATAGCCTGATGCCAAAGTTCATTATACTTTTTCTGTTTGTTATACAACTNAATATTGACATAGCTCATGGGCAAAANTCAACCTCTCTTAANTTTCACCAGGCCTTACCCGGTTACTCCTATCAATTTCCACGTGATGATTTTTCTCATGATGAATTTCGTTTCGAGTGGTGGTACTACACAGGAAATCTAGAAAATGAAGCCGGAAGACAATTTGGTTATCAGCTCACCTTTTTTAGAGTGGGGTTAGAAGGCGAACAACCTGTAATTAATCCTTCAAAATGGAAAATTGATCATATCTATTTTGCCCATATGACGGTTTCAGACATTCAAAACAAAGAATTCCACTTCTTCGAAAGAATCAATAGAAAAGGAATTAAAAATGCTGGTGCTAAAACGGATGCTTTTAAGGTTTGGAATTCAGACTGGACTCTGACGGCGGAAGAAAATACTCAAAAGTTAAAAGCTCTAGAAAACGAAACAGGGGTTAACCTTAGTCTCATACCTATTAAAAAAAGAGTATTTCATGGGAAAAATGGTATTAGCATGAAGGGAAGCGATGAAGGCAATGCTTCACATTATTTTTCTTACACACGAATGAAAACCCAAGGCGAACTACTGATTAAAGGCAAAAAATTTAAAGTGACAGGAACCAGTTGGATGGATCGAGAGTTTTCCAGCAATCCTCTAAACCCATCTTTAGTTGGTTGGGACTGGTTTTCACTNAAACTCGATAATCAAACNGAGATAATGCTCTACCAGTTGCGGCAAAAGGATGGCAATATAGATCCCCATTCTAGTGGTACTTTTATTGCTGCCAACCAAATTTACCATCACCTAACCCTTGATAAATTNACCATCTCCNCGAAAAGTTCCTTAGTTAGCAAACACACCAACGCGATCTATCCTAGTAAATGGGAAATTAATCTACCCGAATCCGATATAAAGCTGCAAGTTACACCCGATTTTTTTGATCANGAACTNTACAACCTCAGATCTATATCTGGTTCATATTGGGAAGGGAGTGTCTCAATAAAAGGAAGTGTCGCTGGAAAACCTGTAACAGGAAAAGGATATGTAGAATTAGTTGGTTATGAAAAAGTACTCAAGCAAGACTTACCAGACTAGTTGAATTTAAATAGATACTTTAGATTTCCATTGTATAACTTTCCAAAACAGTAAAACAAAACCATAAAAATTCATCAAAGATATCAATAAAATTAAAAATAATTCGACCTGACCAAAAATAGAAAAAATTGCCAGCATTACATTGTTGGTACATAAACATAAAGGACTAATAGCTGCCAAGAAAAAGCGATCCGTATACCAAGAGGTTTCTTCCATTTTGGATACCCCTGCTAGTTTGCGGCTAGCAGAGTCTAATCTTTCAATTAATCTATCCTGCCAACCATAAACCAAGACAAATAGTTTTTGCAATTGCAAAGTCCAATTCATCGATTTATCTGCTTTGGCCGCAATCAAATCCTCCTCGGTAATATTTTCATCAACTCTATTCTTTTCATAAGAGCCTACACGTGATGTGTAATTCACCAGATAAAAAACAAAAAATGTACTTTGCAGATAACAAATTAACAAACCAAAAATTCCCAAAAACCAGAATGTGATATCACCTCTTGTTTTGACGAGATAAAAAGATATTCCGAGATAAACCAAAACCGTAGAAAAAAAATCTACTAAAGAATCTAAAAACCTTCCGAACCGGGAGGAAGTACCGCGAACTCTTGCCAGATTTCCATCTACATTATCGAAAAATACTTTTCCATATAAAAAGATTGCACCCCACAACAACGCATCTGATCCACCCCAAAAATAAAATCCTGCTGAAAGCAGACCTAGAATAAAGGAAAGAATTGTTATGTGATTTGGTTTAATCTGTGTTCCATAAAGTAAGCGTACCACCCAGCCATTGAAAAAATACCAAACACTATTTACATCAAAAAATCTAGCTTCTGGCGGAAGTTTATTCATTTTTTCAATATTAAAAGACATATTTACAGCATAATAGGGTAAATAAGCTATATCTAAAAACTCAGAGTTTATTTCAGGAAATAAACATGGGGTCCACTTCCGACAAAAGATAGCCGGTCAACAAATGCCGCAAACGTGGCAGGTAGCTGTATCGCACACAGGGGTCCGTCCAGCCATGAGTCCGCGCTGATAATCATCCCAAAGATATCCATTACGGTAGCCATGATCAACAATATCCCAGGGAAGGTAGTCTTCCTTTTCGTATTGTCGATATACGAATAAATCTACTGAATGTTTTTTCAAAGCACTTTTCGCATCGTGACCATTGTTCAAATAAGTTTTAAAAAATTCATGAACACTGCGGTCGCCTCTGGATAGATAAGTTTGCAGGTAAGCCTCATGAGGAGAACCAAAACTCATTTTCAAATGGGGAAGTTTTCCCAATGCTTTTCTAACTCGGGAAAACTTTTTCTTTAAGCTTTTTACATCTTCCATGGGATGCCACTGAAAAGGCGTTCCNGGTTTGGGTACCAATGGGCTCAAACTAATCGTCACTCGACCAATCCGACCATGCCCACGACACNCATCAACATAAACTTNCTGAACTCGCTCAACCAAACGAATAAATTGATCAATATCTTCATCNGTTTCGTGTGGAAGTCCAATTATTGAATAAATTTTCAAATGGAGGATACCCTTACGGATTAGAAAACGGCATTTCTCCACAATAAAATCATCGGTTGCCGCTTTGTTAATAACATCACGCATCCTTTCAGAAGGACCATCTACGGCAACTGTCAGAGTTTTTTGTCCACTCTTTAATATAAGATCGACGAGTTCATCTGTAAGTGTTTCCATTCGCAAAGATGAAAACGANANNGTTTTCCCTTCATTGGTAATCCTTTTAGCTAAAGAAGGAAGCTGAGGNTGATCTGTTACAGAAGGNCCAACNAAACCTACTGTTTGTGCNATTTTNCCNTGGTCCTNCAAGGTCTTAATCATTGANTTATAAGTTTTATTCAAATCAGGCAAGCGNGGAGGACGATAAATAAAACCTGCCGTGCAAAATCGGCAAGCCCATATGCAACCTCGAGTAACCTCCATTAAAGCCATATCTTTAAATGTTGAGTTTTCTCCACTTACTACAGAGTGAGTACAAAGAGATTCTTCCTCCACTACCCAATGGCGAGTTACACGCGCAGGAATATCTAAAGTTGTGGAAAACCCTGCCTGTCGTCCTGATTGAATTTTTAAATTGTAAAATTGCGGTACATAAATTCCTGGTATACGTGTTGCCTGTTCGAGAAAATTTTTCTTATCTTCTGTTGCTTGCAGCATACTAAAGAAATGATTGGCCATGCCCTCGCCTTCACCAATGAACAAAACATCCATGCAATTAGCTAGGGGTTCGGGATTAATAAAAATTGCTGAACCTCCAGCAACAATCATGGGATATGAGGCATCCCGAGCATTTCTATCCAGCGGAATATTAAAGTACTTTAAGGCAATAACTGTGTGCAGATAATCTGGCTCAAAGGAAATCGAAAATGCAATAATATCGAAATCAGAAGGNAGGAGATTCAACTCCATNGACAGCAAATCTTTCCGGTCTAGAGTTTCCATTTCCGGTTTCCAGTTCATGGGTAACGCGTAACGGTCGCATTCCACCCCATCAATCGAATTTAAAAGAGAGTGTACCTGTTGGAAACCGAGGTTGGCTAAAGCCACTTCACGTGTATTGGGGTAAACTAAGAGTACCCGTATGGCTTGATTCGCCAAGGATCNGTTGGAAATGGTATGATCTTGAAAANAGGGAGCTGACATTAATTAACGAAAATAATTGGGTTTAAAAATATTGCCTTTATCATACTCTAAATAAGGCAAACTTAAAAAGGATTCCCGAATCCATGACAGAAATATCTACCAGAAAATAGAATGCAGNCCTATTTNCAAAAAATAGCTGCTGGACCCAAATTGAGTAAAGATTTGACCCAAGAGGAAGCAGAAGATGCCCTGTCAATGATACTAGACGAAAAAGTTTCTAAGGTAAGAGCGGGTGTCTTTCTCATTGCCGCCCGAATGAAAATTGAAACAGTAGCTGAAAATATAGGATATTGGCGGGCCCTNNAAAAAAANATGNCTTGCAAAAATATCGTNCTGGACAATCTCCTGCAGATCGCCGATCCATTTGATGGCTTCCAGCGTACTCCCTATTTTGGATTTTATGCGATNCCAGTTTTAGCCCAATTAGGACTCCCTNCTTACGGTCACTCTGCTCTNCCTCTTCCTCCGAAGTTTGGGATCACCTTTGANGACATACTGATCAACCATTATNAAGTNCCAGAAAGTGGTCACTACGAACAACGTATCAAACAAATAGNAGAGNACANTTTTGGTTATATCAATACTGCTGNCTCTATTCCCTCTTTNGAGAAGCTTCGATCCATTCGAAAAGAAATTGTCAAGCGACCCATGCTAGCAACGCTTGAAAAAATCCTCATGCCTCTTCAAGCTAGGAAAAAAAACTTCCTTGCCACTACCTATTTTCATCGTGGGTACGAAATTTCATTAACCGAGATCGGAAAACTAAGTGGATTTAATCGTGTAATTGTTGGCAATGGAATGGAAGGAACTACCTTATTCGGCATTCACAAAGAAGCAAAAGTTTTTATTCAAGATGGAAATGATGAAACGAAATCCTGCTCACTAAAATATTCAGAAATGTTTAGTGAAAAAACTTCGCAACAAATTTCAGAAGCTCATGAAGCTTTAAAAAAAATTGATCCAAAGCTCGCCACCATAACCGATTTGGGGGAGAAAGCTTTAAAAACAGGAGAGGGCCCAGCCGCAATACAAATCGCCAGTCAAGCTTCCTGCTTAAGTCATCTAGCTGATATTATCCCATCGCCGCAAGACGGATTTAATTCAGCAATAAAAATTTTAAAATCGGGGAACTGTTATGAATCTCTTATGAAAATGATTAGTTTTTTAAAAACATAGGTGTCATTTTCTAAGCATTGGATGCAAATATCTCCAAACCAAATCGGCAACAATTTTATAACCAGATGCCGTAGGATGGAGCCCATCAGGTCGAGTATNCTCTCTAACTCCNGCAACACCTTCTANTAAAAAAGGGAGTAAAATCAAATCATATTTTTTGGCTAAATCGNAATATACCGCTTCAAANTTTACTTGATAATCTTCTCCATAATTGGGCAGGGCTTTCATGCCTGCCAACAAAACCTTGGCATTATTATCATGGGAAATACGAATCATGGTTTCGAGATTNGTTCGCATTTCTTTGATAGATAATCCCCTCAACCCATCATTGGCACCCAAAGCAAGAATGACAATATTTGGTTTATGTTTCATTAACCATTCAATACGGCGGACGCCNCCAGCTGTCGTATCACCGCTAACACCCGCATTGATCACTTTGTATCCTAAATTAAACTGATCAATTTTTAACTGTAAGCGCGAAGGAAAACTCTCTTCTTCTTGAACACCAAATCCGGCGGTCAAGCTATCTCCTAAGGCAAGAACCGCGAGTTTCTCCTGTTTTACTTCGGTAGCCATTACATTTTCCGTTTTTTCAAGAATAATCAACAATCCTGCAAAAACATACCCCGAAATGATAAATAAGTTTATTAAAATATTTCGCATATTTTTGTAATACAATAAAATCCTATCATTAACCAACAATTACCAATAAGTTGATCAAAATATCAGGATTAGTTAAAACTCTGCATGGCGGCGGTCACAAAGTAGAAATTTTAAAATCTATTGACCTCTTAATCCCAACCGGCCAATTCATAGCAATTACCGGTCATTCCGGAAGTGGTAAAACCACCCTAATCAGTCTAATTGCCGGACTCGACACACCGACTGAAGGAAAAATTAACATAGATGGGCAGGATATCACGAAACTCGATGAAGACGAACTAGCCTTATTGCGTGGCAAGCGTTTTGGTTTTATTTTCCAAAACTTCCATCTCATTCCAACTCTTACAGCTCTGGAAAATGTTGTACTTTCTTTAGAACTCAATAATACCCCAGACTCAAAAAAAAAATCCGAGGACTTGCTACGTATCGTTGGATTGAAAAATAGACTAAAGCATTACCCAGCACAATTATCAGGTGGAGAACAACAGCGTCTTTCAATAGCTCGGGCCTTTGCCAATGAACCGGATATCATTCTTGCCGATGAACCAACAGGAAACCTCGATTCAAAAAATAGTGCCCACATTATGGATTTAATTAAAGAACTACACCAAGTAAAACAGGCAACTATTATTCTGGTTACTCATGAGTCGCAAGTGGCAAATCAAAGTCAGCGTATTTTAACTTTGGAAGATGGAAAAATTATCTCCGATCAGGAAAAAGAAAAACTATGAAATTAGTTCAAATTAGTTTTGCCAAGTTAATTACGCTTACCCTTGCCGAATTACGTGGTGCATGGAAACGCATGACCTTTTTCATTATTTGTATCGCAATTGGCACGTGTGCAGTAATGACGGTCAAAAGCTTTTCAAATATGGTCCAGGAAACCATTCAGAGCCAGGCCAAAGGTCTTCTGGCCGCAGATATCGCAATCAAAGGTAGTTGGGAACAGAACAAAGAGGATTTGAATTACCAGACAAAAACCCTTCCCATCGAAACAGAGTTTTTATTTATAAAAGAACTGCACGGAATGGCCCAGTATAAAAAGGGAATCAAAACTGTAAAATCTGGATCCCTGATAACAGAATTAAAATCCATCCCATTATCAGGCCCACAATATCCTTTCTATGGAGAACTTAAAAACCACCCAGATCTTCCTTTAAGGAAGTTACTAAAGGGAAATAGTGCGGTCGTGGAGCCATCATTTCTAATAAAAACAGGGTTGCAACTGAACGATGAGTTCTCCTTGGGCAAAACAAAATTAAAAATCACAGGCACTGTAGTCTCTGAACCAGATCGCATCTCACGTGCTTTCAGCATAGGACCTCGATTATTTATTTCGCGCGCTTCTTTAGATAAAGCTGGGCTGATCCAGCCTGGAAGCCGAATCAAGCATCGTACTTTAATCAAAATCCCCAACAACTTAGACATTGAAAAAGCCGTGACCCTTTTGAAACGTGGCCTATCTGATAAAACCATATCAATTCGTACTTATAAAGACATGCAATCATCTCTTTCGAGTTCTATAGAACGAATGGGCCAGTATCTGGGGGCTCTGGGAGTTATCGCCTTGCTCATGGGTGGTATTGGGGTCGCAATGATAGTCCGAACCTTCATGGCGCAGAAACTAGATACGGTTGCCATTATGAATTGCTTAGGAGCATCTTCTCGCACGTTACTAAAAGTTTATCTTTTCCAGGCGATTTTACTAGGAGTGGTGGGCAGCATATTGGGGATCACCTTTGGGTTTCTTTTTACTTACTTATTACCCTCAAAAATGGAAGGATTAATCAATTACCAAGTCGAACCTGCTTTTTATTTCATACCTGCCGTACAGTCCTTTGTTTTAGGTCTAGCAACAACTCTTCTATTTTGTATTTGGCCTTTATTAAAAGCGGTTCGGACCCGCCCTTTAAGGCTATTCCGTCGTAACTTTGAAGAAGAGGAACTCACTTCAGGTTCTTACAAAGACCGTTGGATGGCCGGGCTGACTTTAATTCTAGGGCTTGGCGCAATGATCTGCTGGCAAGCTGAATCTTTAAAACGAGGCCTCGTATTTCTATCTGCTTTGGGAATTTCTATAGCCACATTAGCGTCGGTTTCAATCCTTTTGTTAAAATTACTTCTAGTATTATCTAAACCCAGTTCTATAACCCTAAGATATGGAATTACTAACCTAAAAAGACCAAACAGTGAGGCGGCATCAATTATCACTTGTCTGGGAATGGGCATTATGCTGATCCTGACAGTGAGATTGGTTCAAATGGATATGCTCGCAATGCTTAACAAGAACACTGAAATCAATCCGCCTAATTATTTTTTCATTGATATCCAAAGAGACCAGAAAGAAAAATTTATACAGGTACTNNATCAAGTTACACCTGAAGCCGAACACANTNTCACACCTCTTATTCGTTCACGCTTANATAGTGTCGATGAAAAANTTCGAGCCAATTGGAAATACAAGGACAAACAACGAGAAGAGTGGTTCATAAATCGTGAATTCGCTGTGACATATATGGAAGGCCCTCCTCCAAAAGACAATAAAATTGTTGAAGGACAGTGGTGGGATAAAGGTCGAGCAAAAAATGCAGANGTTTCGTTGGAACAAGATGCGGCNAAAAGGCTNGGTGCTAATATTGGGTCCAAATTAACTATAGACATTCAGGGTNTACCCGTATCTGCAGAGGTAACCAGTATTCGCAGNGTAAACTGGCGAAATATGCGAACAAATTTTTATATGATTTTTTCTCCAGGAGCACTTGCTGGCACACCAATCAACTATGTAGCAACTGTACATGTTCCCGATGAAAAGGAACTGAAACTGCAAAACGCAGTTGTCAACGCTTTACCCAATGTCACNGCNCTCAGCACTCGTGACATTGTCAANACAGTNGAATCGACGGTTTCTAAATTAACCACGTTGGTAAATTTTATGTCGGGCTTTGCAATCGCTGCCGGGTTATTCATATTATCGGGTTCGATTGCTTCGACCAAATACCGACGTTTACGTGAATCAGCTGTATTAAAAATTCTTGGTGCAAAAAGAAAAATAGTGGCATCCATTCTTGGGTTTGAATATGCAATATTAGGAATTATGGCTGCCCTGATTGGCATTCTTTTGGCTCAAGGTCTCTCTTGGGTTGTCATGAAATACATAGTCAAATCTACTTGGCATTTACAACCCGGAATTATTTTTTTAGCTTTCTGCTTTGGCGTGGTGCTTACTATTACTACTGGAATTNTAAGCAGTCTCGATGTCATCCAAAANAAACCTCTGAAAACCATGCGCGAAACTGATGTATGAAATATGGAACATTTATAAAGAACTCCGCATTTACTATATTAATTTTTCTTGCACCAACCATAGTTAATGCGAGTAGATACATTCAAAGGGAACCCTATGTTGCACCGCCTTATGTTGCTCCACCACCACTCCCTTCTAGACTCAATCTCATAGATAATAATGACGGAACAATCACCGAAACTAAATCGAAACTGATGTGGACAAAAAAAGACAGCTTTTCAGATTTAGGAAAATGCTTAAACTGGCATGACGCAAAAAATTATGTCGAGAACCTTACCACAGCAGGGTACACCGATTGGAGAATGCCTGAGGTGTGGGAGTACGGTGAAATTTATGATAATACCGAATCTAATGTAATGGCCATGGATCATGACCCAGATTATCCCTTGGCCTTGTCGAATTTGTTCGCAGACGGAGCAGCTTATTGGTACTGGTCCTCCGAACACGGATATTGCTGCGCCCGCACAGCTTATTTCGTAACCGGTTTACCGTTTCTGCGCACTCTCGATAAATGCAATAAAGGCGGAGTTCGCGCGGTACGAAACCTTCGCTAATATTTATACTCAATAAATTAAAGTAATAAATTTTCTAAAAGCTTTGAATCTTAGAAAATAAACCTACTTTTATTATAGATTTACGTTTTCACGAACCATTCGGATTGCCTTAATCAAGGCATAGATCGGTTGGCCCGGTTGCAAGTTTAGATTGGATAAAGATTTTCTAGTTATTGTCGCAAGAAGTGGACGGCCTGCATCCAGCTCTATATCGACCGAATAACCAATATTGTTTCCAATTTTTTTAACTTTAGTCTTTAAGATATTGAGTACGCTGGTCAACCCTTCAGGAGGTTGTGTTGCTAAACTCACATCTTTTGAATGAATATGCACTCGAAGTCCCTCTCCGGGAGTAATGTTTTGAAGAGGCACACTTAATTCCTGCCCCATAAAATCCAGTCGAGTGATCCCAAATTCCTTATCATGATCTAGGACATTTGTATCAAGTATTGCTCCAGAATGCTCGTCGCCAATGGCATCACGTAACTGTATATCAGAAAAAACTTTTTCAACAGGCCCACACTTTACAACATTTCCCTCTTTTAAAATCACCATCGTATCGACAAGTTGCAAAACCTCACTCATAGAATGGGTAACATAAATAATAGGAATCGAAAGTTCTTGTTCTATTTTTCGAATAAATGGAATGATCTCTACCTTTCTTTGGGCATCTAACGCTGCGAGAGGTTCATCCATCAAAAGCAACTTTGGGCTTGTAAGTAATGCTCGACCGAGTGCGACCCGCTGTTTTTCTCCGCCCGACAATTTCTCGATACCGCGCTCTAAAAGATTTTCCAATGCCAACACGCGCACTACTTCATCTAGATGTAATTTTCTTAAATTCATCAGAGTGCGCTTATATCCATACAACAGGTTTTCACGTACCTTTAAATGTGGAAACAACCTGGATTCCTGGAATACCATACCAATCGCACGTTCGTTCGTGGGAACGAACTTATTCTTATCATGCCAAACCTCTCCTGCTATTTCCAAACTACCGGATTTTTCAAAGCCTGCTAGGCATCTCAATAAAGTAGTTTTACCCGAACCTGAAGGACCAAACACTACCGTTATTCCAGAGACTGGTAGTTGTAAATCAACATCAAGGTTAAAATCTGAATAATTTACTTTAAAGCTTGCCTTTATAAATGCAGTCATTAAACGTGTACCGGTAATTTTTTATTAATGGAATAAACCATGACCAGAACAAGAAACGAAAATAATAATAATCCTGCAGAAAGTATATGTGCTTGTGCATATTCCATAACCTCAACACGATCAAAAATCTCAATAGATATCACTTTCGTTTTTCCTGGAATATTACCTCCCACCATCAATACCACACCGAACTCTCCCAGCGTATGAGCAAAACCTAAAACCGTTGCAGTAAGGTAACCTCGCCTTGAAAGGGGTAGTATCACTGAAAAAAAGGCATCCCGCTTGGAAGCTCCTAAAGAATAGGCGGCTTCCATTGGGGCGTTTCCAATCGATTCAAAGTTACTTTGTAAAGGTTGCACAACAAAAGGCAAAGAATAAAGAGTGGATGCAAATACTAATCCCGCAAAAGTAAAAGACAATGGAGAGCCTGTTAGAGTTTGAATGGGACCACCGATCCAACCATTAGGACCCAGCATAATCAACAAATAAAACCCTAATACCGTTGGCGGCAAAACCAGTGGCAAGGCCACAACTGCTTCTATGCCCACTTTTATTTTTGAACAAGTATTGGCAAGCCACCATGCTATTGGAGTTCCTATTATTAAAAGTATCACTATGGTTGTAGTTGCAAGTTGCAAGGTGACCCAAATAGAACTGAAATCGATAGAGTTTAATCCCATAATTTTCCTTTAAAATTGGTCTACGTCATAACCATAAAATTTTATTATTCTTTGGCTTTTTTTGCTTTTTAAGAATTTTAAAAATTCCTGTGCTACATTATTAGAGTTTGCGTGTTTTAATAATATGACTTGCTGTTCAATAGGTTCGTGCAAATTAGGGGGAACCAACCAAGAGTTTCCACCACGCGGGCCCCTTTTGCTGTTTAGTTGAGAGAGAGAGATAAAACCTATTTGGGCATTTCCGGTCATCAAAAACTGTAAAGTTTGTGAAATATTTTCTCCCCTAACCAAGCGAGATTGAATTTTCTCCCAATAGCCTGTTTTCCTTAGAACCTGTTCTGCTGCTTTTCCATAAGGTGCAGTCTTGGGATTAGCAATTGCCAAGTATCGAAAAAATTTTTGATCTAAAACCTGCAAATTAAGCTTTGAAGAAAGTTCCGGTTTAATACTCCACAAAACCAATCTTCCAACTGCATAAGTGAACCGAGATCCAGGCACCCCTATTCCCTCTTTTTCTAAAAGTTCTGGTCTAGTTGCGTCTGCTGCCAAAAAAACCTCAAAAGGAGCACCTTGATGTATTTGCGCATAAAGCTTTCCGGTTGAACCTGAAATCACCACTACTTTATTTCCAGTTATATTTTCGAATTCCCGAGATAATTCCTTTATTGGGAAAATGAAATTAGAGGCTACGGCAACGCGCAGTTCGTGTGCTGAGCTGATTTGCCCCTGAAACACAAAGCATGCCAATGCCAACCCACACTTAAAACCCATCCATTTTATTTTGGTTATATTCATTATTCTAATCGTTATATTTTTTTATATATTACCGATATTCGTTATATACCATTAAACATAATGCATGTCAAATACTTATAAGGATTTATAAATCCAAAAATCATTAACTATTAGAATATGGATATAAAAAAGGATAAATTCGTATCTTGAAATTGGTTTGGATTAAAATGTTATTCTGGAAGCCTTACTGAAAGCCCAAGGTTGATAAAAAAATCAGTGGCTGAATCATTAAGTGAGTTTCCTGCAAAAAAATCTAATTGAACATTATTTTTTATCGCCCAGGTAAGCCCCCAGTCGAAACCATAGGAGCTGCTTCCACTATCAATAGGTGTGGCCCCAAAGAATTCCGCATAAAGAATTACAGATTCAGAGAGATTATGCCCCCATAATGTTGCATATTTAAAATCAGCATTGCCATCATTCCAGGTTACACCCAAGCTATTATCATTGTAAATCGAATCCGGTAGCAGGTTAGAGAATGATGGTATAAAGGAAAAAAAAGGGTCAACCTTATCGGATGTAAATACGTCATCACCTATAGGAAGAGTAAATCCTGCGTTTAATGTTGTTTTGGGTCTGTTAGCGGAACTGTCAAATAACAAAACTTTAGTGCTTACTTCAGCATCAGACAACCCGCTATCTTCACCGGATGCAGTATGTTGGATGTTGTACCCATAAAGAGCAAATCTTAATTCCATTTCTTCGAGAAATCCAATCCTATATAAATTATTGTTCAGCAGAGTATGTTTAGACTTTATGTTATTTTCCTTATCTGTCTCATAGGAATAGAACCCTGTTTCCAACTGGTGATAACCAGGCTGAAGTATGTCAGGCGAATTTGTTTGTAAAATACGGTCCGTGGAAATCGCTGGAGATTCCCCTCGGGCAATAGAGGTGTGCGCTGTAAGGACAATTAATAAAAGAACCTGAAAGAAAAGAAGGTTTGGATGGGATTTGCTTTTAGGGGTTTTAGGATATTCCACAACAAATTATCCCATAAGTAAATTGCACCCATTGTATCTATAAAATGGGACTATAGCGACAAATAAAAAGGGCCCAAAGCACGATGTGCCCTGGACCCTCTATTATATGGCGGGGCCGACGAGACTCGAACTCGCGACCTCCGGCGTGACAGGCCGGCGTTCTAACCAAACTGAACTACGACCCCGCGGTCGTCTTTATATGGTAGGCGGAACAGGGCTCGAACCTGTGACCCCCGGCTTGTAAGGCCGGTGCTCTCCCAACTGAGCTACCCGCCCAAGCTTTTTCGAACACCTCTAGAAGAGTCTGGGAGTATATAAATGCCAAGCGCTCCCTGTCAAGCGATTTCCCTTCAATAGAAAATACCTTCTCTTGTAAAACAAAAAAGTACATTTAAAAAACAAACCACTTCAAAAGTTGGCAAATAATTGACAGTTAGTGGTTTGCACTATAAGATGTTTTTATAAGATCTGCTGCAATTCGGTCTTTCTGCAAGTATTTTTAGTTTCTCATTAGTATCTTAGCAATCCCAATTTTCCCTACCATGACAGAAAAATTCATGGCCTCTTTGGAGGATCTTTCTACTGACGAATTAATAAAAATTCGAAAAGATCTGGACCAATTAATTAAAAACAAATTTGATAAAGAACTGGGCAAGCGCCAAGGCCAAAGAGCAAAAGTAAAAATTTCTGGAAATGTAGAAATTGAAAGAGAAAAAGAGTTTTTTTATAAATTACATAAAATTTTAATTACAGAAATGTCCGTTAATGGCCTTGTATTTTCCATAAAAGGAATCGTTATAGACGGTGACCTTTTAAAAGTTTCCTTTAGAATTCCTTCAACCGGAGAAAAAAAAATTATCGATTGCCAGGCCGTAAGGATTACTGAAACCAAAACTGGGACCATCCCTAAACTAACAGTAGCAGCAATGGCCATCACCAAGGATGCAGTAAAGAATTATAAAGATATGCTGCGAAAAAGAGGTCAATAGTTCGTTCACGTTTACGATATAGCTAATTTAATTAAAATTTAAAACAATGAGTCTGGTAAAAATTAAATACGATCTTTCCGTTTATACTGGTGATACCAAGAATATATTTCTTTGATGAACCTTAACCGGTGAAACTTTTCTTAAATATTAAATAAATATAATTATGAAGCTACTTAAAAAATTAATTGGATATTTTTCTATCGATCTGGCAATGGATTTAGGAACTGCNAATACCCTTGCATACATAACTGAAAAAGGAATTGTTCTCAATGAACCTTCNGTGGTAGCTNTAAATGTTGAAAACCAAAACGTTGAATCTGTTGGATTAGAAGCCAAAAAAATGTTTGGCNGAACTCATTCTAAAGTNAACACCATACGCCCAATGAAAGATGGGGTNATCGCCGACTTTGACNTAACNAATAAAATGATTCAATATTTTGTAAAAAAAATATTNAACAAATANCGGTTCTTGAAACCCAGGATGGTGGTCGGAGTACCTACCTGCATTACNCAAGTAGAAAAGAAAGCCGTAATTGATGCTTCGGCCATGGCAGGAATAAGAGAAGTTCATCTCATCGAAGAACCAATGGCAGCCGCTATTGGTGTAGGGATTCCCGTTCATCTACCAGAAGGCAACATGGTTATTGATATTGGTGGAGGCACAACCGATGTTGCTGTAATATCTCTATCCGCAATCGCTCATGGAGAATCGGTTCGCGTTGCCGGAGATGAAATCGATGAGTCGATTGTCCGTTACATGCGCCTCCAACATCATCTCAGNATTGGTGTTTTTGAAGGTGANCGCGTTAAAAAGGAAATTGGCAGCGCCGTTCCTCAAAAGAAAAAGCTCAAGACTGAAGTAAAAGGACTCAATATTAAAACAGGGGTTCCCATGTCTATCTCTGTTAATGATGATGAAATACGCGAAGCCTTNAAAGANCCTTTAGCTACNATTNTCTCATCAATCATGCATGCNTTGGAACAAATCCCNCCCGAACTTTCCTCGGATATTCATTCCAATGGTATTTATCTTACNGGAGGTGGATCNCTCATCNGGGGGCTNGATAAAATGATTGAAGAAAAGACTACCTTAAAGGTTTNTATTCCTGATGACCCNCTTCTTAGNATTGTTAAAGGTGCCGGTGCNGTTCTTGACGATTTTGATAATTTAAAAAAAGTTTGTATCAATTAAAATCGTTGCGGTAAAATTTCCAGGTTTTTCAATAGAATATGTCTTATGAACCTATTAGAGAATCTAACTTGCACAGAATGTGAGGCAAAAGTAAAATCCCTCCCCACAATCTTGGAGTACAAAGGGGAAGAAATTTTTTTGTTCCATCCGGTGGTCTGCAAACCCTGCCTAAAAATTTTATGTGAAAACTTTTCTACCGAGTGCGCTAATTGCGGTGGAATCATACCTCCATATTCTAATGTCGGCATTTTGAAAGCAGAAAAAGGTGAAAANCAGTTTATACATATGACCACTNAATGTAANACTGCTGGTAACGCTTTTTACGGTTATTGGGGNAAAGGATCTATCNGTGAATTCATACAAATCGAAGCCTGTTCATAAANTGTATTAGGTTTGTAAAATATATTGCGTTGACANGGTAGATTTAGATATGATCCTNAAATCGCCAACTANTGAAAAATATGCAAATGATAAAAGTTCATTTTGAAAAAGAAAATAGAACCATTGAAATAGAAGAAGGAGAAAATCTTCGGGAAGCCGCAATTCNAAATAAATTTAGTATTTATCCCCATATTACCAAAATTCTCAATTGCCGAGGTCGGGGGCTATGCACTGCCTGTACGGTCCAAGTTTTATCAGGAAAAATTGAACCAAGAAATGAAACTGAAATTGANAAGCTAAGCAANAAACCCGATGATTTTCGCATGGCTTGTCAGGTTTCTGTGACCGATAATCTTGTCATCCGTACAAATCCCTGATTTTCTAAAGCCAATTTTCTCAAAACTATTTGACAACGCACCCTAAACACCCCAAAATAGTTTATGACTCCACTTGAGAAAAAACAGTTGGATGAAATCCACCAGCATGCAGTGGAGGAGTATCCGTTTGAATGTTGCGGAATTGTAGTAGGGCATCCAAAGCATAATAAAGAAAATAAAGTGTACCGATGCAAAAATATTCAAAACAAGCTGCACGAAACAGATCCTGAAAACTTTACTAGGGATGCCCGTACAGCATATAATATTAGTGCATTAGAATTGCAAAAGCTTTTAGACGAGGCAGGTTCAAAGGGCTGGGTTTTTAAAGTTTTATACCATTCTCACCCTGAACACGATGCCTATTTTTCGGAAGAAGATACCAAAATGGCCCTGTTTGATGGGGAGTCGCCCATCTACCCAGGCACCCAATATTTGGTTGTTTCCGTTTACAGTAAAAAAGTTCGGGATCAGGCCTTATTTGGGTGGAACCCGAAAACAAAAACTTTCGAACGAAACCCTTTATAATTAGGGTAATCGTAACAATTGGAGATATTTGTATGGCGCTGATGATCAATGAAGATTGTGTCAACTGTGGTGTTTGTGAGCCAGAATGCCCCAACGAAGCAATATCAGAAGGTGATGATATTTTCGTTATCGATTGGGAACACTGCACCGAGTGTGTGGGTTGGTATGAAGAAGCTCAGTGCGTTGAAGTTTGTCCGGTAGACTGTATTCCTAAAGACCCTGAGCACGAGGAAACACATGAACAGTTATTGGAAAAAAAAGAAAATCTAGTTAATGGGGGTTAAGNACCCANATTTTGCAAGNNACATTTTTTGGTNGTCTTATCAAAAGCATAATCTAGNTCTNAAACGGTAGCNAAATGGAGTCTATGAAAGAAGAAGTTGAAGAAGTGCTTGAAACCCTTCGNCCAATGCTAATGCAAGATGGTGGCAATGTAGAGCTTGTAGATATTGATGATGGCGTCGTTAAGTTACGCTTAGTAGGTGCTTGCAGTTCCTGTTCTAGTTCCACCATGACTTTAAAAATGGGGATCGAAAAAGCCCTGAAAAAAGCCATCCCAATGGTGCGCTGTATAGAATCAGTTGAGTAACTTAGCTTAAAATTTAAATACCTTTTTATCATTATCCTCCCTCACTTTTCGTCAAAATATAAATAATCTGTGAATATCCTAATTAAAAAAAAAATTCTCAAATTCTTTACTAGTGTTGCTCTTTTAATTCTTTTTTGTGCAACTGCTTCAGGCCAAGTTAAAGAAGGGGAGGATGCTCCTAATTTTACTTTAAAAAACTTGGACGGAAAAGAAATTAGCCTAAGCAATTTTCGCGGGAAATATGTACTTATCAATTTTTGGGCTACATGGTGTGGACCATGTAAAATAGAGATGCCTTCTCTAGGTGCTTTATACAAAAGGTTTAAGCATAAAAATTTTGCTTTACTTGCAATTTCTAACGATATGTTTGGCGCAACTATTGTAAAACCTTTTGTAAAAGCCCATAATATTAACTTCCCAATTCTTCTTGACCAGCGGTTAAAAACCAGTAACAAATTTGGCGTGGTCAGCCTACCCACCACATTTATGATTGATCCTCAAGGGAAAATTATTGGTGCCCTCTATGGAGCAGAGGACTGGGCAACACCAAGTAATATCCTTTATTTTGAAAACCTCTTAAAATAAAGGAGAAATCATTGTTATTTAATAAATTAAAAACCTTTCTCATCGTATTCGCCGTTTTTTCTTTTCCATTAACGGCCCAGTGTGAGTCGACACCAGATTATTCTCTTGAAGGAGATATGATCCATATACCATCTGGCCATTTTATTTTTGGAACCAACGAAAAAGATGACGTCGCTGAAGCACTTTCTATGGGTATCCCTAAACCATGGTATGCAGATGAAAGTCCCCGAAAAAAAATATTTTTAAAAGGATTTTACATTGACACTTTTGAAGTCACCAACGAACGCTATAAAAAATATGTGGACGATCTAGGAGCTGTTCCTCCCAATAATTGGAAAGACAATAATTTCCCTGATGGAAAAAACAAAGATCCCGTAACATGGGTTACCTGGTTTGATGCAGCAAATTTTTGTCAGTGGGCTCAAAAAAAGCTGCCTAGTGAAAAACAATGGGAACGAGCAGCAAAAGGTGCAAAGGGCAATGAATACCCTTGGGGTAACAAATTTCAACATGGCATCGCAAATCTTTCCAAAAATGCGGGAAGCAAAAATCAGCCTGTTAAAGTGGGCAGTTATCCACAATCAACCAGTAAAGAAGGGGTACATGATCTGGTAGGAAATGTTTGGGAATGGGTAGAGGATGACTACGGACCCTATAAGGGCAGTAAATATAAAAATGATTATTACGATTCTGGATACAAAGTAATCCGAGGTCATTCGGCAAGTGATATCGGACATTTTCCTGGAATTCTCTATAAAAAAGCCATCCAAATGTTTGCCCGTAGCGGGTACCGGCAATTCACAAGACCTGATGAACCTGGACCAGATGTAGGCTTTCGTTGTGCAAGTGAGAATAAACCCATGTCCATTAAAAAAGGCTTATTTTTATCAAATCCACAAACAACTTCTAACATTTCAGATAAAAGCAAAACAATTAAAAACTCTTTTAGTTCTGAATCTAAAAATAAAGCCTTGTTTAATCCTTTCGCGCCCAAAACCAACCTTCCCGATTCGGGAATTGTAGTCTTAACACTACTGGCATTTGTTGCTGGTGTTTTCAGTTTTTTATCACCATGTACTTTACCCATTCTTCCTGCTTATTTTGCTGTTACCGCACAAACTGATAGAGCTCGTATGGGTATGATGTCCCTCGCATTCTTTTTTGGTCTTGCTAGCTTATTCGTAGCAATGGGTGCCTCTGCTAGCGCAATAGGCCAATTATTACGTGACTATATGTTTCAAATTTCACAAGTTGGAGGCGGGATTGTTGTTATATTCGGCATCATGACCTTATTTGGAAAAGGATTTTCTGGAGCTAGTTTTAAGGGAAAACCTGCTTCGACATTTGTCGGGTTTTTTCTGTTTGGAGCCACTTTCGCCTTGGGTTGGACTCCCTGTGTAGGGCCCATCCTTTCAAGTATTCTCATGTTAGCCGCTTCAGAAAAAACAGTTCTTCAAGGAATGAACCTTTTATTCTTTTATGCAGTGGGGTTGGGTTTGCCTCTAATCATAGTGGCTACGTTTTGCGGAAACCTTCCTAAAGATAGTAGGTTTTGGACTTTATTACGCGGCAAAGGATGGTACCTTCGCATAGGAGATAAAACTGTTTTTTTACATACCACCAATCTTTTTAGCGGAATTTTGCTAATAGTATTAGGAGTTGTTCTTGCCACTGGCTATATGACCTATATCAACAGCATCATCCCCATTGAAGTCCAGCTTTGGTTTAGTGAATTTGAAGAGAGCATCCTTCACTGGTTCACTAACAGGAACTAGACCCAAAAACTTTTTTTACAAAATTGATTGAGCACTTTTTCAGGAGCTTATTATTAGTGTCTCCATTAATATAAACTTAGCATGCTACCATTGTAATAACGGTTTGATTTTTGGTAGAATGTAAGCAATTAATTTTTTCGAGAAGGATATGAAATTAATCACTCATCTTTTGCTAGTATCTATGCTGACTCTAACCGCTTGTTCGGGCGTCGGTTCAGTGACAAAAAAGCGTTACCAGAACTCTGAGAATACGATATTAATTTATGACATGACCGCTCGAAACTTTGATTTGCAGGATGCCGGTTCCCAATTACAAGGAGCCATAGAAGATGCGATGTTAGACACAAGCTATAAAATTTCAAGTGAAAATGCACGCTACCGTCTAAAATTCAAAGTTCTTGAGTACGATGAAGGTAATCGTATAGCACGCATGGCAACCATGGGACTTTCTGATTTCGGCAAATCCACACTAAGGGTCAAGGCTGCCCTTTTTGATGACCGAAATATGGTTGGTGCTTGGGAAGTTAATTCATGGGTAAAAGGTGGCCCAACTGGTGGCACTGAAGCAAAACTATTTGAGCGTGCAGCAAAAGAAATCATCAGCCATCTTAGAGGCGATCTTTAAATCAAGTTTTCTGGCCCACATTTTTTGCACAACGGAATCCAATAAAGTTTAGTTTAGAATCAGGGTTCATCCAGTTCCTGAAATAAGTAGGTGAAAATTTTATTGTGATATGAGTCTGTAGCAACCCACCACGTATAACTTTAAATAACTCGCTCTCGTTACCAGGTTGCCCAGGATAAGTATAAATTTCATCTATCCATTCCCATACATTATGCCCCATGCCATAAACACCATAAGGGCTAATCCATTCCTTTCGTTTATCTACCGGCTCCGACATAAAACCCGAAAAACCGTTATTGGGATGATCCACATAAAGTCTCCATGGCCACTTTCTACCATCGGTTCCCCTTGCTGCTTTCTCCCATTCAATTTCAGTTGGCAATCGTTTACCTAACGACTTGCAATAATCTAAAGCCTCGAAATATGATACATGTGTTACAGGATAAAGAGCAGACTTTGGAGAAAAAGTATGATTCGTTTGAACCTTTTTGTATTTTTCGTGACTAACCTCATAACGATCTATGAAATAGGCATGTGTTGAAACCAGTTTGCCCAACCGAGTTCTAGGTTCTTCTTCATGCCCCATAATAAAATCCCCCGCGGGAATATAAATCATATTTTTGGGAACCTTGACTCCAGCTGGAATTTCTACTTTTATTTGTAATACTTCATAGGAGTCGCAGGAAAATAGAAAACAAGAGAGGAGTAATAGAGCAAATAGCTTCACAATGATTGTAAATTTAATAGAGTTTGTCCACACCCCACAAGTAACCCATTGATCTGTTTCAAGCTGGCGGACGCTTGTCAAAAAAATGGAAAACCTCACCACCGTTTATTGGAATAGGTTTTTTATTATAGTCAAGAGGATGATCAATACCAGGCTGAATCGTTCCATCTACAGAATAGGGACCGCTGTTAGACCAATAGTTTCTTTTGCGAGTATCAAGAAATTTAATACTTGTAATATACTTTATGTTTTTATAACCATACTTAAATGGTGCTATTAAGCGAAGTGGATAACCGTGATCCTTGCTCAAAGGCTGCCCATCCATACGAAGAACAAATAACACGCGGGGACGCAACAATTCCTCAACTGTAAAACTTTCGTAGTAGGAATCAGCCGACTGGATATAAACATACTTAGCAGAAGGATCAGGTTGAAGCTTTTCTACTACTTCAGAAAAATGGAAACCTTCCCATTTTGCTTTTGCAGACCAGCACTCTACGCATTTAAGTCGAGACACCTGCGACATCATCCTCATTCCAAATAAGTCTTCATAGCTTAGTGCAATTGGATTCTTTACCATGCCGCCAATCGAAAGCCCCCAATTTCCCATATCGACACCCATAAAAGGGTTTGCACTGCGAATATGAAAACCAGGGATATCTCGATTTTGTATGTATTTTTTGGGAATATTTTTATCGTTGCGAAAATCTTCTTTGGCAAAAACAGAATTGGGAAGGAGAGAAGAAATGCCAGCAAAGGAAATCATTTTAAAAAAATCACGACGAACAAATTTAAAAGCGGAATTTTTTTTCTCTTTAATATCTCTGTTACGATTTTCGTTGTTCATAAGATTTATCCCATAATTATATCAACCCAAGAACATCCTGCATGTCGTAAACACCTGCAGGCTGTTTAAGGATCCATTGGGCAGCACGAATTGAACCACGGGCAAAGGTTTGTCTGCTTTGGGCCCGATGAAAAATCTCAAAGTTTTCTCCCATACCACCAAATAAAACACGGTGTTCTCCTATTATATCGCCTGCNCGCACTGTATGAATACCAATTTCCNTNGATGNCCGNTCAGTANANCCCTNTCGCCCATAAACNCCNACNTCGTCTAGGTNGCGACCTANTGAGTCNGCAACGATTTCAGANATNCGAACCGCAGTTCCGCTTGGGGCATCCTTTTTGAATTTATGGTGAGCTTCGATAATTTCCACATCATAATCGTCACCCAAAACGCGTGAAGCCTCTGCAACCAATTTGAATAATACATTTACACCTATACTCATATTAGGAGCAACAACTAAACGGGTTTTTTTCCCAATTTCAGTAATTTCCTTTTTTTGTTCCGTGGAGAACCCAGTCGTACCAACTACTACAGGTTTCCCGCTTTTCAATGCCGCATTAAGGGTTAACATGCTAGAATCCGGAGTGGTGAAATCAATCGCCACGTCACAAGTTTCGATTGCAATTGACGGATCGTTTACAATAGAAATCCCTTTTTTCCCAAGACCAGCTACTTCTCCGATATCTTGCCCAATAAAACTGCTGCCCGCAAATTCGGTACCTCCACCTAATTGAACTCCCTCGGTACCTTCAATACACTCGGCAATGGTCTTGCCCATGCGCCCTGCTATTCCTATTACTAAAATTTTTGTCAAAACGCCTGCTCCTGTATAGGATTACAATTAAATTATCTAATTACCTTTTTAATCTACGAGTGAATATTCCTGTAAAACAGACTTTAAAATCGCCAGCGTGTTTTCGGACGGGGGGCAAAGTGGTGCACGAAACTCATTGTCTATTTGACCCATCATTGCCAATGCGGCTTTGACAGGAATCGGGTTGGTTTCAATGAACATAACGTCATTGAGTTTCAACAGTTCGTAATGCAAAGACCCAGCCGTATCCATATCTCCTTTTAATGCCGCTTCGTAGAGTTTGGAAAGTTTGTTAGGAACTATATTTGCCGTGACAGAGATCACGCCTTTTCCACCCAATGCTAGAATTGGCCAAGTAAGCGCATCTTCACCGGAGATAACTTCAAAATCGGGACCACATAATTGAATAATTTCACTAACCTGCACAAGATTACCAGAGGCCTCCTTAATGCCAACGATATTCTCTATTTTGGAGAGCCGCGCAACTGTTTCGGGCAACATATTAATCGATGTCCGACTTGGAACATTATAAAGAATAACTGACAACTCAGTCTCTTTTGCTACAGTCGCAAAATGTTGATACAAACCTTCTTGTGTTGGTTTGTTATAGTAAGGCGTGATAAGTANCGCTCCATTAGNACCTAACTTTTGNGCGCTTAAAGTTAATTCAATAGCTTCGTGNGTAGCATTNGAACCGGTACCCGCAAGCACCGGNACCCTTCCTTTACAGGTTTCTACCGCTATACGAATAACCTCTTCGTGTTCNCTATGGCTAAGCGTTGCCGATTCNCCGGTAGTTCCACAAGGAACAATACCATTGGTGCCATTTTCTATGTGAAATTCGATGAGCTTTTTAAGAGCTNCCGCATCAACTTTTCCATTTTTAAAAGGTGTGACAATTGCAACAAATGAGCCTTCAAACATAATTTTTTAATCAGAAGGGTTATTATTAATATTCCTTAAGTGTACCTTCGTAAGCAATTCGGGTTAGGCCTTCTAGGAAAACATCTGATTTTTTAGAAGGATTAAAGTCCACTTTCAAAACCTCGCCACCGCGTGTTTCCACTTTAACAGGAGGNTTTACTAAGTTTTTGTATGAAGAAACTAGAGCTGAAGCTACCGTACCAGTCCCACAAGCAAGAGTTTCGTCTTCCACTCCGCGCTCATAAGTTCGAATTTTTAAGTCATGCTNACCCACCTTTTGGACAAAATTCACATTGGTTCCTGAAGGTGAGAATACTTCATGAAACCGAATACCATTGCCAACTTCCTTTACATTCACGTTTTCAACATCATCGGTATAAATTATAGCGTGTGGAACACCCGTATTAAGGCTATCGATCTTATATTGCAAACCATTCAACTCTGCAATAATATCTTGCCTTAAATTTTCAGGAGGAGTCAGCTTGACCCTGACATTAGCACCATTCACTTTTGCCTCAATTATTCCAGCAACGGTTTCAAGGGTTAACTCACTTGAAGTAATCCCCATTTCAGCTGCATACCGGGCAACGCAACGCCCACCATTGCCGCACATCTCTGCAGAAGAACCATCATCGTTATAGAAATCCCATTTAATGTCAGCCTTGTTAGAGTTTTCGACAAAAATTACTCCATCAGCACCTACAGACATTTTTCTGTCACAGACACGCTTGACAAAATCGGCTTTCTGCGAGTCATCCATAACCGGAATGCGATTGTCAATGATGACAAAATCGTTTCCACTACCGCTCATTTTTGTAAATTTAATCACTATAATAACAATTTCACTGAGTTTTTCTTAAAAAACCTATAAGGAGGATCTAAAACAAAAAATTTAGATGTAAAATTACCCTTAAGGGTTCTAAAAGGTCGACCAATTTGAACGTGAATTCCAACAAGGTAAGCAGGTCAATAATATCATACCCTTTAGTAGGGTGGCAAATTAGCAAGGAAAGGAATATTCAACGATAAACGTGAAAACAACGAAGATCATTAAAAAGTGTTTGTGCGTTCACACTTTCCAGTTTTGTGCGGTACTAAGTTTTAAAAGTGCTGGAAGAAAAGTTATGGAAGCAATCAAACAGCAAAAAACCCCAAGCGATAAGACAAGTCCCAAGCTATATACACCGTAGTGATCTGCCACCATCATACTACCAAATCCTATCATGGTAGTCAGCGAGCTAAGTATAACTGCTTGCCCAGTACTTCTGCTTAGTACAACCTTGTTTTTATCTGGTTCTTCCCTATAACGGTGGGTAATATGAATTCCATTTACTACACCTATCCCAAGAATCAAAGGTAAAATAACCAAATTTGCCATATTAAGTTTAAGTCCTGTTAGATCCATGATTCCCAGTGTCCAAATAGAACCTGCAACAACGGGNACCAATATAAATAAAACCGTACGCAAATTTCTAAAAATAATAAATACATAAATAACAATTGCTGCCATGGCGTAGATACCGCCGTTGATATAGCCTTCAGTCATCAATCTAGTGGAATTAAACATATGCACGGCACTGCCCGTTACGTTGGGATCAACTGAGCTTAGTTCTTTTAAATATTGCTGGCGTTTTTCCAAGTTCCAGATATCTACATTAGGGAATACGGTAATTAGAAATTTACCTTGCTTGGAGATGTAGCGATCACGCAATTTTTTGGGAATACCTGCGATTTCTATAAGCCTCGGTTCAGCATTTATTTTGAAATCTCTCATCAATTTTCTATAATCGACAAATAATTCATGTGAGAACCCTTCTAAACTAGCTTCGATCAATTCAGGCTCTAAGGCTTCGTTCTGCTTCAAAAACTTATCAACCTCTCTTGCGGCTTGCGCAACTTTATCTTCTTTTCCTCCCCGTCCCTGAAGTTTAAAGCGGATACGTTTTAAAGTTTTTTTAAGGTTTTTAAGTGAGAATGGTTCGTTCTCTTCTTCAACAAAAATCTCACTAAGCATAGGACTCAAGTTTTTTTTCACAAATTCGGCTTTGCTTACCTGGTTATCAGGAACCATTGCAGCTATGCTTTCTACATTTTCTACAGTAGGTAGATTTTTCAGTTTAGCTTCTTTTTGCTGAACTTCTTCTAACGAATCAGCTAGAAAAGCAGCGGACCATGCAGAGCGGCCTGCGTTTTCTAAAATACGCATTTCATATCTCACCGCCTCAGTCCCTTTAGCTTGTAAATTTAGCAAGTTGTAGTCAAAAAAGTTTTTGCGAAGAGAAAGCGACGCTACTAATACCAGAACGCTGCAAACTAAAATAATAAGTTTGTAATGGTTAAAAATTTTGTCTAGTTTGCTGATTTTCGAAGTGACAGGGTCCCTTTTGGGTTTGGGTAAATTAGGTTTTCGCCATTTCTCATCAAGCATAACCAACGCTGGGAGTAATAATATCATCGCTACCATGCAGAAGAGAATCCCCCATCCGGCTATCCACCCTAACTCAACAATTCCAATAAAATCAGTAAGTACCATGGCACCGAATGCCATTGCAGTGGTTATAGCTCCTGAAAAATTTCCCTGCCCAGTTCCTTGCAATGTTTGTTGTAGCGAGGACCGAATATCTTTTCCATACTGGCGTTCTTCTTTATATCTTTCTAGAATATGGATCCCAAAATCAATACCTAGACCTATCAGAATGGTGGTGAACACCACAGACAAAATATTCAAGTGTCCCACGGTCAAAGATGTAAAACCCAAGGACCATGTCAAAGCTACAAGCAAACTGAATACTGCAAGCAACGGTTTAATTATGCCTCTAAAAAATAGGATGAATAAAATAGAAACACCACCAAGTGCGATCTTTGATGCCAACTCAACATCTTTTTGTGTGGTAACCATCTCATCCGTTGAAATAACATCCTCGCCAGTAAGTCCAACTTCAATTTCTGGAAAATCTTTTTTTACTTCGGCAATTAGGTTACGCGCAAAATACACTGAATCTTTATAACCCGTAAAGCTTGTTTCATCTTCGTTTGGCACTACTAGTATGAAAAGCAGTTTTTCGTTTTTGGAAACCAGATAACCTTTATCTCGCAACGATTCTTTACGAGAGCTAAAAAGTGATTGCCAGGGCGATTGGTAATAATAATTCTTTTCTAGAGATCTACTCATCTCTTTAAGTATCGTTATCAAAAAATTTAAATCATTCTCATCATTTTTCTTTTCTCCATTTTCATTTTCATCTTCGCCAAGAAAACCGGTCATTAGCTCATCAACCATCCCTGAACTAATTTCATTATTGACCTGGTTAAGTAGATTGTTGATTCCGGGACTAGCATTAATAGATTCAATAAAGTCTTGATGTTCTTCAAATTTTTTTTTCAGGCTTTTTAAGTCTTCAGTATCAAGGTAAAGCAAAAAGCGCTCGCGAAAATAGCTAGTATCAAATTTATAAATGACTTTTGAAAACAGATCCGGATAACTTTTTAGTTTAGAAGTTAGCCTTTCAGAAAATTGAGCCATTCGCGTTGGTGATCCCCCTTCCAAAACGATAACCATACCTTCGAGATCTTTAAAATGTTTGCGGTAATCTTTGTAAAGTTTGACATATGGCAGATCTTTTGAAACAAGATCTCCTCGACCCGTTTTAAAGGTCAGTTTTTGACCAGTAATCCAAATTGATAAACCAGATAAAAAAAGAGAAACGATAACGACGATAAGAGAGTGTCTGAAGGCTAAATATTCAACAAAATAGAACAGCCTATTCAGCAATTTAGATGAGGTTTTTTCAGGGTCATTAAGACTCATTTAATTCATTCCCCTACTAATTAAGAGGGGGAAATAATAACTCTTAGACTGTCTTCCACGCAAGTGGACAAAAGAGCTAGAAACGCATGCCAAGACTAAAAACATGGGCATTAAGGCCGATGTTGGGAAACTCAATTCCAGCATTGGAAACGTGGAAAAGTCGGTAATTAAGAGACCAGGCATTGTTTTGGTTATAAAATTCTATGCCTGCCCCTATATGTAGCAAAAATTCGAATTCAGTTGCAATTTCGCGTGTAGCCAGGTCATTCCAGTCACCGTATGAGAAACCAGCGCCTGCAAGAATATTCGGAGCCCATTTTCTATTTGGGCTTAGAAACTTATATTGAGCCATTAGAGGCGAGAAACCCCATAACCAGTTACCTCCGCGATCCACTGCATTAGCAAAACCAGCTTCTGCATGGTAATACAGTGCACCGCGATACCAACCTTCGCCTATTAAACCTGTAAGATTCTTTTGCCAGTTCGGGAAAAAATAAAGGAAACCTATGTTGATTCTATCTCGTCCAGTAGGAAGATCAAAGGTATGACCCCATCCTATTTGGGCGCCAAAATCGTTGGAACCTTTTCCAAATCGTTTGGAAAAAGTCTCAGCATCAGCAAAAGGTAAATCGGTCGAGAAGGTAAGAAAAAAAACTGCTGCTGCAAAAAGCAAAAATCTCATAAATTATTGTTTCCTATTACTCTAAATTGTTTAAAATCCACGGAAATAGCAAAATTGTATCATAAAACCTTGAATTCTCTAGCCAATAATTGGGTTTGCATGGTAGAGGTTTAGTGTTATAATCGGCGTTTTCTCAAATAAATAAAGGGATTTTTACTATGATGGGAATTGGTTTTCCAGAATTAATGATCATTCTGGTCATTATTATGATTATCTTCGGGGCAGGTAAACTTCCTGAAATAGGCAGTGCATTTGGTAACAGCATCCGGAACTTTAAAAAATCGATGAAGGATGCAGAGCAAGAAAACGAAGAATTACCAGAAGGCTCTGGAACAGCGGAAACCAGCATCACAGAGGGAGAGCCCACTGGTGAAGACGGGGACAATAACAGTGCCGAAGAGACTCCTGTTCCATCTACAACCGAAACGGAACAGAAATAAATACAGTTCCGGTCGCCCTACAGCTTAGTTTGGGGTTATGCCCAAAAATTTACCCTAATTATTACCTTCAAATTGAATCAGTTTTCTATTTTGTGCATCATAACCTAGATGGGTTAAATACTATTTGCGGCATTGATCGGTACTGAGGGACAAACACTTTTCCTACTAATATTATGTCGCATTTCTAATTATGTCTTTCTCCCAGCCTAAACAAGATAGAAAAAATGAAGAGGTCTTGGTTCGCGATTTTCAAAATGGGAACCTAAAAGCTTATGACAAAATTGTTNAGATTTATCAAAAAAAAATTTACNGTTTAAGTTTTAATTTAACGCGCAATCAAATGGATGCGCAAGATGTAACTCAAGAAGTCCTTTTGACTTTATTTCGTAAGATCAAATTGTTTCAAGGGAAATCAGCTTTTTCCAGCTGGGTTTATCGGATCACAGTGAACGCCAGCTATATGAGACTACGTAGTAAAAAGAAAGAACCGAATGTATCAATAGATGAATTGATGCCTTCGTTTAATAGCTCAGGGTTTCAGCAAGAGAAAATTCAGGATTGGTCAGAAGATACGCAATCGTTAATATTCAACAACGAAACCCGCGATGAAATAAATAAGGCTGTAAACCTTCTTCCAGAAAAAGAAAAGGTAGTTTTTCTGTTGCGAGACATAGAAGGTCTATCAACCGAAAAAACTGGAGAGGTTCTTGATCTAACTGTTCCTGCTGTTAAATCAAGGCTGCACCGCGCAAGGTTATTTTTAAGAAAAAAACTTTCAAACTATTTTGAGGAATTTTCATCCCAGAAGGTGGAAAAGTGATTTGTTGNAAAGAATGCCTAGATTTACTCTACGATTATCTTGAAGGCGAGTTGGATTTGGAAACCACGCAATCCCTTGAAGAGCATTTTGAAGATTGCCCTCCGTGCATTTCATTTTTAAACACCTANAAATCNACAACNAATATTTGCCGAGAAACCCTGAGCCAGATTGAAATTCCTCAAGCAGTTCGGGATTCTCTGCTTAAAGTTCTTAACGAGAAAAAAGAATAGAGATAGTTTTTAATTATTTAAAATACAATTATCCATTTAAATAAAACCATTTATTAAAAAAACCCACCAATAGACAAAATCAAAAGGTTTAGCTATAATTTAAATCTCCTTAAATCCATTGCCTTTAAATATTTGGTGGGATATAAATAACTTGTATGAGTGCTCACTGTCCTAGAGATTAATAAAAATGATTGAAATGAAAGTTGAGGGGTTAACTCTGGATCCNCTNACTAATATGCCTATAATTATTTTAAAAGACTCNACGGGTGCAAAAGCATTACCAATCTGGGTAGGCTATTTCGAGGCCAATGCGATTGCCCTTGAAATTGAGAATATTTCAACTCCCCGTCCAATGACTCATGATCTTTTAAAAAACTTGATACAGAATATGAAGGCCACCGTAAATCATATATTGGTCAATGAATTAAAAGATAATACCTTTTATGCNGTCATTTCTGTTGTCTTTGGNGATAGCACAGTCTCTATTGACTCACGGCCATCAGATGCCATCGCTCTTGCATTAAGGACTAAGTCGCCCATATTTGTAGAAGAAAAAGTAATAGAAGCTGCCAAAAGCTTAGACCTCCCTGATCCTGAAAAAACAAATACAGATGACGAAAAACAATGGCAAGACTGGTTAAATAAAATAAAACCAGAAGATTTTGGCAAATTATAAATCTCTTTGTCAAAGTGCCAGCCCAACCGTATTTCCAAAATAATATGCTTAATTAACAAAATTTATATTTTTTTGGTAACTTTGCCAAGTTTAACTTAAAAAATTCGAGTAACGCTTTTAAAAAGGCTTGAAGCATTATCGTGAAAAAAATTGGAATATTTTGTAAACAAAAACCAAATGTTGACGCAAGAATTGTCAGTAAACTCACTACCTGGTTGGAATCTAAAAGTTGTACAGTTTATTTAGAGCCTGATACAGCCAATCTTATTGGCACAGCGCCCTATTTATCCAAAGAAGATGTGGCCGCCCATACTGATCTCATAATTGTTTTAGGGGGAGATGGAACTCTTTTAAATGTTGCAGGAATTGCTCACCCGCATGAAGTACCCATTCTTGGAGTTAATCTTGGTAGTTTAGGGTTTTTAACCGAAACGACCATCGAAGACCTTTATCCTACATTGGAAAAAGTCTTGAATAAAAAATGTGGCATAGAAAACCGAATGCTTTTAAATGCAAGTGTTNTACGCCATGGGAAAAGTATAGAAAANTTTAATGTGCTTAANGACATTGTTATCAATAAAGGTGCCTTGGCTAGAATTTTAAACCTGAAAGTTTTTGTCGATGACCAATATATGACTTCCTATAGAGCCGATGGACTAATCATCGCATCCCCAACAGGCTCCACAGCTTATTCACTTTCTGCCGGCGGACCCATCATCCACCCCAGTATGCACGCTTTGGTGCTAAGTCCTATTTGCCCTTTTGCATTGACAAATAGGCCTATAGTAATACCCGATTCATCTATTATTAAGGTCCAATTGACAACAAGAAATGTTGAAGAAGATGTAAGAATTACCTTAGATGGGCAAACGGGATATTCAATTAAGTCAGGAGATATTCTCGAAGCAAAAAAAGCTGATATCCCTGTAAAATTGATTCAAACTCCAGGGAAAAATTATTATCAGTTATTAAGAAAAAAACTACACTGGGGTGGCACAGCAGAAAATAATTCATAACATCTATCAAGCCGATTGGCCATGAACCAAAATATCATTGCCTGCGATCATAAAGTAGATATTGGTACCCGAGTAATTTTATGGACAGAAAAAAAGGGCTTTGCATGCCCTAATAAACGTGGGCGNCTTGCTTGCAATCAACACAAGTCNAATTTAAATGATGCACCGAGCCAAAATCCCANAAATTATAAAATCATTAATAATCAAATTGCATACAAAGAATTAATTGAAAACGTATACCAGTTTATTCTCCATTACGATGTTTGCTACACCTCCTACCACTGTCATCAATTGATGCTGAAAAGTCCTTTTAAGGGGAGTCATTTTTATCTGGACTTAGATGGTACTCTTTTCCAAACTTGTGATCTGTATTGGAAAACTAACACAGCCCCTGCTGACGATAAAAAGGGTAACGAAAGAGCAGTGCATGTCGAGATGTCAAATCTTTCGTGGGAGGCTTTTGCAGCAGAATCTGAATATTTTCCTTCAGATAAAGACAAATATAAAAACACTCGTAAAGGCTGGGAACTCAACCTCCCAAAAGAATATAGCTCTAAAATTTTTAAAAGTTCATTTAAAGCTAGTCCATCAAGGGTTTATGGAAATAGAGGCTATTTTAGTAAAAAAATAAACGGTAAGATAGTCCGCATGTGGGATTTTACTGAAGAGCAATATCAAACATTGATCAAGTTGAGTTTTGGGTTAAATAAATTGCTACCAAGAATAAAACTCCAGGTACCTATCGATAAAAAAACCGGGAGACACCCTTTAAACCGATTAGAAAATTACTCTCGTTTTGCCGGAGTATTAGGTCACGGACATGTGCAAAACGGTTCGACCGGTTTGGAGTGTAAATACGATCCAGGGTCTGCATTCAACTGGGGTCGTTTACACCGTGCTTTCCGAAAAACACGATCTTAATAGGCGAACATCTACTACTATGGAAGTTTGAGTTGATCTTTTTGTTCTTTTAAGAGAAGTTGGTGCTATTCAAAAAACTATTTCACTAAAATATAAGCTGAGGTCTAGTTAAAACCAAAATGGCAAAAAATTCCATCTTTCGAGACGAGCTTCCAGGCGAGAAGAAGAGCATAATTAATCTTTTAATGACAGGCTATATAGTAGTAATTTCATGTTTGGGTTATGCTGCTTTTTTTCTTTATGTTCAATTAGGACAAGTTGAACGAATTGTATCAACGATGAATACCGAGACTTTGCAACCTGATCAAATAGAGCTTTTGAAAGATCGAATCATGCGCAGTGCCGGGCAACTTAAGAATGAAATGATTGGAATGGCTATTGTAGGAAGCATCGTTTCTATAATTGGCGGCCTTTACACCATCAGCATGGTGATTAAACCCCTAAAAAAACTAGTCAGGTTTGCAGAGGAAAATGGAAAAACAGAATTACCCGAAATAAAATCCAACACAGAAATAAAACAATTGGCAACTGCTATTACTACCCTTACAGAAAAATTAAATCAAAAAGAAAAAAATTCTTCTTACTGATTTTTATTCAAGAATCATTATAATTTTGAGTCATTCCATTTAATTTCTCATAAAAATTAAATACATTATTTTTAGGAATTCCTGTTTCATCTAACAGTTTTGTAAAATAAAAAAAGTTCATCGACTCCTTTAAATTTAAAATTGAATCTTGAATATCTTTCGCGCTGGCTGAACTAAATACTAATTTTTCACAAAGGTCTTCTGTCTCTAACGGTTCTTTTCCAACGCGCGATATCAAGGTAGAAAATTTGGAAATTTTCAACTCACCTTTTTGGTTTTTTTGGTTCTCCAATTCCTGTTTAAAAAATTTAATACATTTTTCCTGCAAAATCATACTTTGCTGCCAAGGCTCTTTTTCCTTCCACTGCTCGACCCTAATTTTAATTGATTTTCTTTTTTGTAGGTTTTTTAATTCTTCTATTTTGGATAAATTATCTGCAAGTCTAGATTCTCTTTCCTTAATTCGGATTTGAAGTTCTTCATCATAAGAAGCTTCCTTAAATTTTTTATCTGTATTTCTTTTTGCTAACATTTTTCTATAACGAAGATCAATAACATCGGCTAGTTTCATTGTATTTAGTTCACGGTACAATTTTTTCGCTTCGNNAATATGAAATGATTTGGCTTCTTCCCACATTTGCTCATATTTTTCCGGATCTTTTTCCTCAAGCTTAGTTAATATTGGTTTTAAGTACTCCCATTTTTGGTAGGCTAACCATCCACCATAAATCATTAATCCCAAAAGGCTAATTTGTATAGCTTTAATACCCAGCTTCTTAAGTATTTTCATTTCTTAACCACCCTTGATTAATTAGGGAGTTGTTTTATTTAAAATAAAGGTTGAAACTTAGAATAAAAAAGTATTTCTCGATTTCTTAACGGCTTTTAGATAAAACTATTTATAACTAAATCAAAATTAANTTTGAATTTATTNACAAGCTTTCTNTTAAAAAAATTATCAATTTGTTCTTTATAGGGGAAGGGATNTATCTGAGGAACTTTAGNTTTTAATGCTTGAAGTGTCTAGTNCCGGTAAATACCATAGCAATATTGTGCTCTTTGGCGGCTTGAAGAACTTCTTTGTCGCGGATAGAACCACCTGGAGAGATAATAGCCGTGATCCCATTTTTTGCAGCCTCATCCACAGAGTCCCTAAAAGGAAAAAAAGCATCCGAAGACATTACAGCGCCAGATAATGATTTTCNAGCTTTTTCAACTGCNATNTTAGCAGAATCAACTCGGCTCATTTGACCAGCGCCAATGCCTAAAATTTCTTTATTTTTTGCGTAAACAATGGCATTAGATTTGACATGCTTTGCCACCAAACAGGCAAATTTCATATCTTCCATTTCACGTTCGGTAGGTTCTCTTTCACTAGCAATTTTCAACTGATCTTCAACATAATTTAAAGTATCTAAACTTTGTACTAGCAGNCCACCACTAATTCGTTTCAGATCAAATCTTTTATCTTTTGAGTTAAATGCTGCACTAGGCATTTCCATCAACCTAATATTTTTCTTCGAGGCAAATAATTCTATTGCTTCAGGCTCAAATCCGGGAGCTACAATGGCTTCTACAAAGTTTTTGAGGATCTCTTTTGNAGTTTGAGCAGTAANCAATTGATTGAATCCTAAAACTCCTCCAAAAGCTGAAACAGGATCCACTTCTCTAGCTAGAATAAATGTGTTCAACTGATCTTTCCCCACAGCAACCCCACACGGGTTGGTGTGCTTAATAATTACAATAGCTCCCGAACCCAGCTCCTTTACCAATTCCCACGCTGCATTTAAATCAATATAGTTGTTAAAAGACAATTCTTTACCTTGAAGCTGTTTTGCGGAAACAATATCATTATNAAGCGGATTGCTTTCNCTATATAAAGCTGCTGACTGATGAGGATTTTCTCCATACCGGAGATCTTGAACTTTAGAAAAAGGTTGATTTAGAAAAGGCGGAAAATTNGATTCATTCTCCCATTGNCCTGATAGAAAAGCAGCTATCAANGAATCGTACCTTGCTGTNTGCGCAAAGGCATCGCGACTCAAACGACGACGCGTTTCTAGAGAAATGGACCCCTTTTTCATTTCCTCTAATATGACGTCATAATTTTTTGGATCGACAACGATCACTACATCGTTGCAGTTTTTAGCAGAAGAGCGAACCATGGCAGGACCGCCAATATCTATATTCTCTATTGCTTCTTCCAATGTGGAACTTTCTTTANCTATAGTTTGCTCAAATGGATAAAGATTTATAACTACAAGATCAATAGGACGAATACCATGTTCTTCCATAGCCTTCATATGCTCAGGAACATCTCTTCTACCAAGAATTCCACCATGCACCCTTGGATGTAAAGTTTTAATTCTCCCATCCATCATCTCAGGAAAACCTGTATAATCTGATACCTGAATAACAGGTACTCCACCTTTACGCAGAATCTCGGCCGTACCACCTGTGGAAAGAATTTCTATTCCAAAACTGTGCAGTTCTTGGGCAAATTCAAGGACACCTGTCTTGTCCGACACACTTATTAAAGCCCTTTGAATCGGTTTCATTTTTTTTNAAATTTAAAAAAGGAAATTGTTACTTAGGAAGTTTTCTTTTTTCAATCGGTTCCTTAGAAATCAAAAACTCTGGCGTTAACGCATCAATTAATTTTAGAGACCATACNGGAAANGATCCATACGATTCCATCANCCCAGGCTCATCTTTCTCTACAGGNTTTTTAGAANCTTTTNTTTCNGTATCAGCATAATCCATTAATATTTTACCTTNAGTATAAAAAATTGAAATCCATACAACGATTGAGGCTGGAAGTTTACACCTTTTCTCATCAATTTNAAATAAAAATTCANTATCGTGNNGAATGAAATATTTTTAAAAATCCCCGCCGTCCCTTCAATTAAATTGCTATCGATTTTTATAAGCTATAATTAATAGTTCCAAGCACATATACATTGTTATACAGTAGTTAACCTGCAAGCTCATCAATTTATCGGATTGTAATTGTTGATAATAGGGGCAATTATTTGGTATATTTCTTTATCCTAGTAAGTATTAATGAACCCGTATAGTCAGGAGAAGTAATAATGTCCAATTCTGCCGCAGCACTAAAAGAAGCTGTTGANTTTGAAAAGAAAGCTCTGGAAAAATATCAAGAAGCCACTGCATTGGTCAAGCATGAGGAAACCAAAGAAACCCTAGAAAAATTAACCACCGAGAAACAACAAACAATTGAATCGATGCATTGGATCATCATGGCAGAAGCGGGAAAAATTGAAACAGAAAAACCCGCTGCGCAAGCCGAAGGCGAAGAAGCCAAAAGTGGTGCTAGCAAATGCCCATTCTCGGGTGCTTTAGCTGAAATGGGAATCGATATNACCAAAATGTCTAAAGAAGAAGCAATGGAAAAAATGGGGGACATGTCAAAAATGTTTCCGGGTAGCACAGAATCCTAAAAACAAAATGGCAGTTGAAAAATCTTTACTAGTAGAGTGTCCTGCTTGTGGGATAGAAAATCTGTTGGGCGATAAAGTGTCTGAGTCTACGGCTGTGTGTAATCAATGCCGTGAGTATCTAATGGGGCAGGATTTAATCAATTCCCATACAGGTCATAGCTGCGAAGAATGCGGGATGGTTTATTTGCTTAAGAAGAGTTCCGGCTTTGTAATTGGGGAATCTGAATGCCAATGCGGCAGTAGCAATTTCAACCCTGTGGAAGTTGGCGATTTTGTCAATGATTCTCCACTTCCGGAACTGGAAGATTCTGAAAATATTGAGGAAGATTTTGACTGGTGCCGTTCAGCGCCAGATGAACAATTAGAAGGTGACTATAACAATATATTTGATGATGATCCTGGGTTCGCCAAATAAACAATGCCATAATAAGAAAACCCCCATACACCATCCTTACCTTTAAACGATTATATTTTTAATTTTCAATAAAAAATATAATATAAATTTTTGGATTCTGAATTTACAAATCTAGAGTTCTATGAATGGGAAAAAACCTCTTAATGACAATGTATGGAAAGATAATCTTCGTGATGCAATAAATATAATTAATGAAAGTGAAAGTTTTTTATTCAGTGGGGATATCGATCCAGATTCTGTTGGCTCAATGTTGTCTCTCTCTCTCTATTTAAATCAAATAGAAAAAAAAGTCTTTTTGATTCTTCCAGAAAAGCTCGGTAAAAATTTGGACTTTTTTGAAAAAATTATTGAATACAATGCAATCCCCGTATTAAGAAACACAGAGGAAATTCAAGCTATTAAGGATGAAGTTGAAACAGTTATTTTTTGTGATACCCCAAATACTAAATTATTACCTAATTACTCATATCTTGAACAAAGTATTTTAGTTCGTAAACCCAAGGTGATCGAGATTGATCATCACTTTGGCGCAGATAGTGAAGAATTGACCGATTATGGAATAAAATTGTTTCTGAAGGCCAATGCCAATACAGAAATCATCGGAAAAATCCTTCTAGCCTACCATCAAAAATATCCTGCTGGACCCAATCCATTTGACCAACGCAATATTCTTCTGGGTTTGATAACTGGATTATTGGGAGATACAGTGGGCGGCAAGGTTGTTCCTTTTAAAAAAGACTATGGTTACTGGATAGACCTTTTAGAAAATAGCCTGAAGAATATAACAAGATGGAGAGAATGCGATACAGAAAGAAATACAGACAATAAAGTCTCTAAGTTTGGTGACCCAAAACAAATTTTTCAATACCTGAATCGATTAACAAAAGAGCAAGAAGCCTGTTTCAAATTCTTAAGCGAACGTATCGTATTAAAGGGGCAAGTTGGTTTTTTGAATTTATTACACTCGATTCAAAAGGAAGTTAACGATAAAATCAAAGCTTTTAACCCATACTGGTTTCCAGACATTATAAATTTAATATTGAATTCGATAGCCGGGGATAAAAGCTGCATTGGAATGGTAGTTTTTGAAGGNAAAAATGTTAATGGAGATGATTGCTTTTTCATAAAGCTTCGAAGGGGTACCAAGCTTTCACTAATTGACTTGCGTTACACAGAGACAATTTTAAAAGAATTGTTTGGTAATCTTTATATGGGAGGAGGTGGACATGCAGGCGCTGTTTCTTTCAGAACCTGCACAATGGATGAAAAAGAATTTCTAACGCTAATAGAAAAAATTTTTGGTGAATTAAACCATAGCCTAACACCAGTAAAGTAAAATTTATTTTTCAAAATATTTTTAACTCAATCAGATCCTTCCAAAACCTTTTGGTATAAAGAAAAAGTTTTTTCAAGCATCTGGTTTAATGAAAACTGGTTACGTATTCTCACCTTGCCGTTTTGTACCATTGCCTGACATTCTTCTTCGCCCATTTCCAGCAAACTTAATAAGCCGTGAGCCAAAGACCTCGCAGAATTAACTGGAATCAGCAGCCCTTCTACTGACTTCCTTATAATATCGTTATTACCTGGAATATCGGTTGCAACTACAGGAATTCCAACTGCCAAAGCCTCGATAATATTATATGGTAATCCTTCGCTTTTAGATGGAGAGACATAAAAATCAATGCACTTTAAAAATCCCAATGCATCTGGCCTTGAACCTAAAATTTTTACTACCTCATCTAATCCGTTTTTATAAATATACTGCCTGGCGGTTTTAAGATATTCTTGGTGCTCATTGGGGCAGTCGCCAACTATTATTAATCTAATGTGCGGTGCTACTTTTTTAGCCTCACTAAACCCTTCTAGTAAAGTTGTTATTCCTTTTTCAGGGGAAACTCTTGAAAGGGTCCCAAAAACTTTTATTTCCTCAGAACTTCTTAAACCCTGTTCAGCAAATGCATCTTCTGCCGAGGCCAAGTTTTCAAAAAATTCAAGATCAATGCCGTTATTAATAACACTGGAGTTTGAATCATTTAAAAACTTTAATATTTTTGCTTTTCTTTTTTCTCCATCACTTACAAAAATATGGTGCTGGGTCAATAGGGTTAAAATATTTTCAACAATAAGATAGAATAATTTATTTAAAAAGGGTAAGAGCTTATATTGAAAACCGTGAAAAGTATGCACAACAGGGATTCTTAAAATCCAGCCAATCAATCTTCCATAAACACCAGGACCTTTCCCATGAGTATGAATTAAATCCGGTTTCTCCTTGATAAGAATTTTAAATAACTCTAAAAATGTAAAAAAGGATAGCCGTCTTAAAACCAAGTCATAAGGAGTAATTCCCAAAGCAACCAGCTTATTCCAGTAAGAACCATCTTTATGGGTACAAACAATAATATCCCATTTTTTGCGATCAATACTTTCAAGCAAACTATAAATATGCCTAGGCCCACCTCCGGGCAAAGTAGTTCCGCTAATGATAGCTAATTTCATTGTAAAAGCTGGATGGTTGGAACTTTCAATACTGAATCTCAGCAATCTTCAAAGAAGACTCAATATTAGGAAAAGATTTCCCTCGAAACTGTAGAATCATAATTCTAACCGTATAATAGATCGCCTAAAGGAAAAGATTCAAAAAATGTATTCCAAATTGAATTTTAGCAACCAATGCTCACAGGTTCACAAACCTAATCGCCATACCACGCCTGTAAAGAAAAACCACTAACTCAGAAAATCAATCTATTATTTTATTTAAAAAATAAGTTTCCTTAAATTGAGATCAATTTCCAGTTGCTTTACGCACTATCAGCTTCTAGGTCGTGAATCGACAGAAAATTTTCTTCCTTGATGGAGATTGCAATGTTAGAGTCCGAGACAAAACTATCTTTGATGACATTCAGTAGAGTTGACGCCTTCTTGAGAAAAGATTGAAGGGAATCTTTATCAAGTGTTTGAAGCGAAAGCTTCTCGTATAATGCAACCATATTTGCTGAGCGCGAAATGGACTGACTAACACTTTCATAAGAAATATTGCGTTTTTTGCTTTCAATGGCCATCTCACCAAAAGATATCCATTTTTCTACATCAGTTGGATCATTACCAAGATTATTATAATATTCGTAAGCTTTCTCTTTTCCATCTTTCTCTATTTGAGAGACTATTGTCCTTGCCCAACCATCTAACGGTATACCTTTAGTCGCTCGACAAATATATTTAAGTGAAAATACCATGCG
>PBKP01000009.1 GCA_002721515.1 Nitrospina sp. | reverse complement strand
GGGTATGCCCTTTTTTCAATAGCACATTTCGCTGTCTCACAACGAGAACCTTTGAGATATAGTTTTATCCCTTCTCGTCGACACAGCCGACAAACAGAACCTCGATACCTAGCCAAATTCAACTTCTCCTTTCAAGTTTAAACATTTGCCTATTTGGAAATAATGCTCCTAATAAACCCAGGCAATTTTGAATTTAAAGTATATAAAGATACGCTGCTCCCACAAAAAAACGGCTCTAATAAACCCGCATCCTATACCCTTCTTCGCTTTCTGGGCCGGCATCCATTATGAGGAATGGGTGTCTTATCTCTAATGACTAGAATTTCCATTCCTGCTGCCTGCAAGGATCGGATTGCAGACTCCCGCCCTGAACCCGGACCTTTAACATGAACCTCAAGCTTTCTCATTCCCATATCTCTAGCTTTTATAGCTGCNTTATCTGCTGCNACCTGNGCAGCAAAGGGGGTACTTTTTCTCGAACCTTTAAAACCTTGTGCTCCTGCACTAGACCATGAGACCACATTCCCCGACATATCTGAAATAGTAATCAGCGTGTTGTTAAAAGTCGCGCGGATATGGGCAACTCCAACCTCAGGAACAGTTTTTTGCTTTTTCTTACTACCTTTGGATTTTTTATCCATTAAATTAAGCTCTCCAAATCTTTATTTTTTAGCACGGGCACCCACCGTTTTCTTAGGGCCTTTTCTTGTTCTAGCATTTGTATGAGTTCTTTGNCCATGAACCGGCAAACCCCTACGATGGCGCAAACCACGATACGCACCGANATCCATAAGTCTTTTNATATTCATTGTGACATTTCTTCTTAANTCNCCCTCAACCTCGTATTCCTTNTCTATGATATTTCGAATCCGCGTTACTTCTTCTTCTGTCATGTCCTTCATTCTTATTTCTTCACTTACCTGCGCTTTTTTCAGGATTTCTCGTGAAGTCGTTCTACCTACACCATAGATATANGTCAATGCAATCCAAGCCTGTTTATCTTTTGGAATATCAATCCCCGCAATTCGTGCCACTGTTTCTCCTTTATCCTTGACGCTGCTTATGTTTAGGGTTTTCGCAAATTACCCGCACAATACCACGTCGTCTAATTACTTTACATTTCAAGCAAATCGGTTTGACTGAAGCTCTGACTTTCACTTTTTTATCCTTTTTATTTATACCTATAGGTAATCCGCCCACGCGTCAAATCATACGGCGAGAGCTGAACTTTTACCTTATCTCCAGACAAAATGCGTATAAAATGCATTCGCATTTTTCCTGATATATGAGCCAGTACCTTATGCCCATTTTCCAATTCGACTCGAAACATTGCATTTGGCAATGGTTCTAAAATTGTTCCTTCTACTTCTATCGACTCTTCTTTAGACATTCGTCATTCAATCATTTGACATACATGGGAAAAAATTTCTTCTACTGGTCCTTTTGCTTTAACTGTTTTCAAATTTTCTTCTTTTGTATAAAATTCTTTTAGAGGCACTGTGGACTGCTCATAAACTTTTAATCTCTCTTGAATTGTTACTTCATTGTCATCGGGTCGCTGCTCTAGTTTTCCGCCACAACTATCACAAAAACCATTGGTTTTTGGAGGATGCGAGACCTTATGAAACATATTTCCGCAATCCGAACATGTGCTTCTCCCAGTCAATCTTTCTAAAATTTCTTCAGCATCAACCTCCAGGTTAATGACATTATTAATCACTAAATTCATTTCAACCAAGGTTTCTTTAAGCTTTTCAGCTTGAACAATATTCCTTGGGAACCCATCCAAAATGAAGCCAACTTCGCAATCTCTTTGCCAAATGCGCTCTTTAATTAAGCTAATAACTAGATCGTCGGGGACCAGTTGCCCTGCATCCATAAATGTTTTCGCACGGGCACCCAACCCAGTATTTTTCTTAACCGCTTCTCTAAGGATATCCCCAGTAGAAATTTGCGGAATTCGAAATTTTTCTTTCAGCATTTTTGCCTGGGTACCTTTACCAGCACCTGGCGGTCCTAAAAGAATCAACCTCATCAATCAGCCTCTGCGGCTTTTCAAACGCCCCTTTTTTACAAAACCGTCATAATTTCTCATGACCAAATGTGACTCTATTTGCTGCATAGTATCCAAGGATACTCCTACTACAATCAATAAGCTGGTTCCACCGAAATAAAATGGAATGTTAAAGTATTTTATCAAATAATCAGGCAAAATACAGACTAGTGATAAATACAAACCCCCATAAAAAGTTAATCTAGATAGAATAGTATCAATATACTCCGACGTTTTATTTCCCGGTCTTATTCCAGGCACATAGCCGCCATGCTTTTTCATATTATCAGCTACATCGACAGGGTTAAAAATTACTGCTGTGTAGAAATAGCAGAAGAAAAATATAGCCCCTACAAAAATCAAACTGTAAACAATCGTCCCTGGCGTAAGCATGGCTGAAACCGACTGCATCCAAGGATGTGTAATAAACTGTGCAATCGTCGCCGGAAACATTATTATGGAAGAAGCAAAAATTGGCGGGATAACTCCCGATGTATTCACTTTTAAGGGCAAATGCGTAGATTGCCCTCCCATCATTTTTCTTCCCACTACACGTTTTGCATATTGAATGGGAATCCGGCGTTGACCTCCCTCTGTAAATACTATAGCACCGACCACAACGACCATTAAAACTAGCAGAAAAAGCATAACGAGCACTGACATTTCACCTGTACCCATTAAATCCAGCGATTGAAAAATTGCCGCTGGAGTCCCTGCTACAATTCCAGAAAATATAATTAGGGAAATCCCATTCCCAATTCCTCGCTCGGTAATTTGCTCTCCCAGCCACATTAAAAAAGACGTCCCAGCCGTCAAAGTAATGATTGTCATCACCCTAAATGACCATCCAGGTTCAGGTACTATTGGACTACCCCCCGGGCTTTTCATTGCCTCTAAACCAACTGCTATCCCTGAACCTTGAATCGTACTGAGAAACACTGTCCCATAACGCGTATATTGAGTAATTTTCTTCTGCCCTTGCTCACCCTCTTTCTTAAGCCTTGCCAAATAAGGGGAAACAATTGTCATCAGTTGTAAAATAATAGATGCACTGATATAGGGCATTATCCCTAAGGCAAATATTGTCAACCGGCTCAATGCACCACCGGAAAACATATCAAAAAAACCAAGTATTGTCCCCTGAGCTCGGGCAAACAATTCAGCCAGAGCTACCGAGTTTATTCCAGGGGTAGGAATATGTGCACCAACCCTGTAAACAACCAATAGCGCCAACGTAAAGAGAATTCTCTTTTTTAACTCAGGTACCCGAAATATATTACCAAAGCTCTCTGCGGCCATTTAAAGGTTTATAGCCTTTCCCCCGGACTTTTCTATTTTTGCTTGAGCAGATCCACTAAACTTATGCGCATGCACATTTAGTGATTCTTTTAGCTCACCCGCTCCTAGGATTTTAACGGCTCGAATTTTCTTTATTAACCCTTTCTCCTTCATTACTTCAGGGGTAACAGGATCATTTCCAGCACATCTTGCAAGTTGCTGAACATTGACGATCTCATAAGATTTTTTAAAAATATTCGTAAACCCACGTTTTGGCAGCCTTCTTTGTAATGGCATTTGACCACCTTCAAACCATGGGCGAACACCTCCCCCAGACCTACTATTCTGCCCTTTCTGACCTTTACCAGAGGTTTTCCCTTTACCAGAACCAATCCCTCGACCAATCCGTTTCTTACTTTTCTTTACACCGGCCGAGCTTGTTAAATTGGATAATTTCAACATACTTTTTCCTTAGTTAATCAACTTTTTTGCCTCTTGCCCTAGAACAATCCGCCGCACTTCGCAAATCCATCAACCCTTGAATTGTGGCTTTAACAACATTATGCGAGTTATTAGTACGGAGACATTTAGTGAGAATATCTCGCACCCCCGCTGCCTCCAAGACAGCACGAACCGCTCCACCAGCAATCAACCCCGTTCCCCTAGATGCAGGTTTGAGCATTACCCTACCAGAACCATAAGCACCTATTACCTCATGAGGTATTGAGGAACCCTCAAGACTTACAGGCACCAAGTTTTTTTTTGCTTTTTCAACGCCTTTCCTAATCGCTTCCGGAACTTCATTAGCTTTTCCTAGTCCCCAACCAACCTTTCCATCACGGTTACCTACCACAATCAAGGCACTAAAGCTAAACCGACGTCCGCCTTTCACAACTTTAGCAACGCGATTAATTTTAACAACTTTATCGACAAACTCTGTTTGGCTTTCTGGTTGATTTTGTCGCAAGCCCTTCCTCCTACTAATTTAGATTAAAATTTAATACCTTTTTCACGGACCGCATCAGCAAGCGCTTTCACACGGCCGGTATAATGAAAACCGTTTCTATCGCAATAAACTTCCTTAATTCCTCTAGCAACAGCCTTTTCACCAATCAAGGCACCAACCAAAGCAGCTGCTGTCAAGTTACCACCATTTTTCATTTGTTCTTTAAATCCTTTTACCAAAGAAGAACTGGAAACTAAGGTTTTCCCATCTTTATCATCTACGATTTGAGCATAAATATGTTTACTACTACGAAATATTGTCAGACGAGGTCTATTTTTTTGCTTTTGCACCTTTAATTTAATTCTTTTTTTCCTGCTTAGGCGCAGACGTTCTCGTTCTAGAGTTTTCATCTTAACTTCCTTTTCCTACAGCAGCCTTACCAGCTTTCCGGATAATCCTTTCCGTAGAATACATCACACCTTTTCCTTTATATGGCTCAGGTGGACGTAAACCACGAATTTCAGCAGCTGTTTGGCCAACTAATTCTTTATTTATGCCCTTAACAACTATAGTATTTTTTTTCCCATCAACTTCAAAATCAATTCCTTTAGGCGCGGGATAATTTATAGCATGCGAATGCCCCAAGTTTAACTCTAAATCTTTACCTTTTACGGCTACCTTATAACCTACACCTACAATATTTAGTTGCTTTGAGTAACCCGTGGAAACCCCAAGCACCATATTATTAATTAAGGTTCGAGTAAGACCATGTAAGGATCGATCTAGCCTATCGTTAGTAGGGCGAGTCACTGTCACCTCATTATCTTTAAATTCGATTTGCATATTTGGATGCATATCGCGGCTCAGCTGCCCCTTTGGTCCTTTAACATCAACTCTTGAACCATTTACTTTAAATTCAACCCCTGATGGTATCGGAACTGGTTTTTTACCTACTCTAGACATTTTTTATTTGCCAAATTCTTTGTGGGGATTATCCCAAGTTAATTACATTTTATAAAAATCTTACCAAATATGCCCGACGACTTCGCCTCCTACACCTTTTTCCCGGCATTGCGCATCAGTGAAAATACCCGCGGATGTTGAAACAATCGCTACACCCAATCCATTTAAAACTTTTGGAATAGTATCGCGATTCACATAATTTCTCCTGCCTGGCTTACTCACTCTTTTTATTCCACGAATAACAGGTTTGCTATTTTGGTATTTTAAATAAACCCTCAAAATCCCTTGCTTACCATCCTCGTAATAACGAAAATTTTTAATATAACCTTCGTCTTTCAAAATTTCCACAATTCGCGATTTCATTTTAGAACCAGGCACATCTACCCGAGGATGCCCAACCATCTGCCCGTTNCGAATACGGGTGAATAAATCAGCTATAGGATCTGTCATCATTTTTCAAAAATACTCCACAAATATTCTAAATTACCAGCTGGACTTTGTTACTCCTGGAATTTCTCCACGTAAAGCTCTCTCCCGAAAACAAATCCGACAAATACCAAATTTCCGGAGAAAACCTCTCGGGCGACCACATATGTTACAGCGGCTATAACCGCGCACTTTAAACTTAGGCTGCCTTTTTTGTTTAGCTACTAATGATTTTCTTGCCATGTTCTTACTTTCTTAAGGGGAGTCCCATATGCGTTAGCAAACACTTACCCTGTTCATCATTTTTAGCACTGGTAGTAATAGTTATGTTCATACCCTTGATCTTTTCTATTTTATCAAAGTTAATTTCAGGAAAAATCAACTGTTCTTTTAAACCTATAGTGTAATTTCCTCGCCCATCAAAAGCCTTCGGGGACAAGCCTTTAAAATCTCTTACCCTAGGGAGCGCAAAACAAACCAACCTNTCCCAAAACTCATACATACGGTTGCCTCGCATTGTNACCTTTAGCCCAATCTGCACNCCTTCTCGNAACTTAAAATTAGAGATGGATTTTTTTGCTCTAGTCACAACTGGCATTTGACCCGANATCACCTTCAACTGCTCGATTCCTGATTCTATAAGTTTAGAGTTTTGCAGNGCTTCNCCCAANCCCATATTGACNGTGATCTTTTCCATCNTNGGAATTTCCATTACATTTTTTAGACCAAGNTCTTTCTGAATGGCTGACTTATNTTTCTCATTATAAGCTTGTCTAAANTTGGNCATATCTTANACCTTATCCAANACATCACCGGTNTTAGAACANACNCGAACNCGTTTACCATCAGCCAGTTTTTTTAATTTTGTTCGCACCCCTTTNCCAACNTTNTCNCTAACCAANAGGACATTNGAAAGATGGATTTTNCCCTCTTTTTCAATAATTGCGGATTGCNTAGATTTTCCNTCACCCTTAGTATGNCGTTTTACCATATTCAATTTTTCTACGGTTACTCGNNCTTGAGACGGAAANATTGCTAGAACCTTNCCTTTTTTCCCTTTTTCCTTTCCAGCAATTACCTCCACAATATCGTCCTTTTTAAGGTGTAATTTGTAAGCTACTTTTTTCATTACAGCACCTCAGGAGCAAGCGAAAGAATTTTCATATAACGTTTGGAACGNAGTTCCCTAGCAACAGGNCCAAAAATTCGAGTNCCCAANGGATCTTTTCCTTCGCCAATCAAAACNGCAGCGTTGCTATCAAATTTGATATAGGTTCCATTAGATCTTCGTATTTCTTTTCNNGTACGAACCACAACTGCCTTTTTTACCTCACCCTTTTTAAGACTACTCTGGGGATCAACCTCTTTAACCGCAACAACTATCACATCACCAATCCGAGCATAACGGCGGCGTGATCCACCCAGCACCTTAATACACTGCACTACTTTGGCTCCAGAGTTATCAGCAACATCTAAAACTGTTCTTAACTGAATCATTATCNTTAACCTTCTTCTACANCTTTTTTNATGACATCCAGCATTCGCCACCGTTTAGTTTTACTCAATGGACGTGTTTCCCCAATACTGATAAAATCCCCAGGGTTACATTCATTTTTCTCATCATGCGCGCTATACTTACGGGTATTTTTTACTACCTTTTTAAACTTGGGATGCATGTACTTGCGCTCGACTTTTACGACCACCGTCTTGTCCATTTTGTTACTTACAACATAACCTAGCAAAGTCTTTCTTTTTGTTGTCTTTTCCAAAGAAGTTTCCTGTTTAATTTAGTTTTGAGTGCAATTTATCCTAATTACTCTATTCATTTACTTTCTTTCTTTTTCTCTTCAACCGGTCGAGGTGGCCCAGCTGCCATCTCCTTCTGAATAGTTTTAATTCTTGCGATATCCCGGCGTAGACTTTTGAGTCGGCTGGGGTTTTCAATCTTTCCCGTAGCCAACTGAAACCTCAAGTTAAAAATTTCCTGCCCAAGGTCCAGCACCTTTTCATGCCTTTCTTTCTCAGAAAGATCTCTAATTTCTTCTGCTTTCATAACCCATTTANAATTAAATTATTTTGTAACAAACCTTGTTGCTACGGACAATTTATGACCTGCAAGGCGGAACGCTTCTTTTGCAATTGACTCTGGGACACCATCCATTTCATAAAGCATNCGCCCCGGCTTAATAACCGCGACCCAGAANTCCGGATTACCCTTACCCTTACCCATNCGCGTTTCAAGTGGTTTCTTTGANACTGGCTTATCAGGAAAAACTCGCAACCAGATTTTTCCACCCCTNTTTACATGNCGGGTCATAGCAATTCGAGCNGCCTCAATCTGACGATTAGTGATACGCCCGCACTCCATAGCCTGCAAACCAAAGCTTCCAAAACTAACTTCCCCGCCGCGGTAAGCAACCCCACGCATTTTACCNTTATGTCGCTTTCTATATTTTACTCTCTTGGGCATCAACATGATGCTGTTCTCCAACTATACAAATTTAATGTAAATTTCCACTAACTTGTTTATATCAAGCAATCTCAAACAATTTTTTATTTATTGGGCCACTTTTTTTGCAGCCTGCTCTTCTCCAAACTTTTCTGGTTTTTCGATTGTCTTACCTGGAAGTATTTCACCCTTATAAACCCAAACCTTCACACCAATAATTCCAAATGTTGTACTTGATATAGCCGTTCCATAATCAATATCCGCTCGAAGCGTATGCAAAGGAACNTGNCCTTCACGATACCATTCACTACGAGCAATCTCTGCACCGCCCAATCTTCCCGAAACCCTAACCTTTATACCCTTTGCACCAAATCTAAGGGCTGACACCACACTCTTTTTCATTGCGCGGCGAAAAGAAACACGTTTTTCCAACTGCAACGCAATATTCTGACCGATTAAAGTGGCATCTAATTCAGCTCTTCTCACTTCTTTAATATTGAGGCTCNCCTGCCTTCCTAACAAAACCTTCTGCAATTCCTCTTTAAGNCGATCAACNTCCAAGCCTTTTTTCCCAATAATTATTCCCGGACGCGCTGTATGGATATTAATCCGAACACGATTCGCCGANCGCTCAATCTCTACCAGCGAAATNCCTGCATGAGCCAANNCCTTGAAAATATACTTCCTGAGGCTTATATCTTCAACCAACTGACCNGAGTAATCTTTTCGCGCGTACCAGCTAGAAATCCAAGTTTTGTTGTATCCTAACCGAAACCCATAAGGGTGAACTTTTTGACCCACTTTTTTCTCCTTAAGATTCTCTTTCTTCTAAGACCAAGGTAATGTGACTGGTCTTTTTTTCAATTTTTGTAGANGTACCTCGAGCACGTGGCATATGACGNTTCCAAGTAACACCTTCATCTACCCTNACATTTTTTATAAANAANTCTTCNACATCAAGNACCTTATGGTTCTCTTCCGCGTTAGCAATAGCAGATTTTAATAGTTTTTGAAACGTATTCGCCGCTCTTTTGCGGGTGAACTGTAAAACATTTATGGCATCGTTTACATTTTTTCCNCGAATTAAATTTGCGANCAACCGCGCCTTACGAGGTGCAGTTCGCGTGTGCCTAAGNAAGGCTCTTACTTCCATAACCTTATNATCCCTNTTATTTCAAAAGCTGCGCCAACTCTTATNNCTTNTTTATTTTTAAAATATTTTTTACAAAACNCGCAAGTATTACGAACNTCTATTTNGTAACTGCTTTTTTAGTTTTTCCNCCATGCGACCTAAANGTTCGCGTTGGAGAAAACTCTCCTAATTTATGCCCCACCATATTTTCGGTCACAAAAACAGGAAAGAATTGTTTTCCATTATGAACCGAGATTGTATGACCGACAAATTCAGGGGTTATAGTAGAGCGCCGTGACCATGTCTGAAAAATTTTTTTTTCGTTTTTGCGGTTCATTTCCTCAATCCTGCCNAACAAATGNAANTCAACAAATGGTCCTTTTTTTAATGATCGCGCCATTACACCAATCCTCTAAATTAAAAAATCTATTTTTTCTTCTTACGACTCAGAATAAACTTGTTTGATGGTTTATTTACTTTTCTAGTTTTTAACCCTTTAGCAATTTGACCCCAAGGNCTACAAGGGTGACGACCACCTGAAGACCGACCTTCACCGCCTCCCATAGGGTGATCGACTGGATTCATGGCAACAGCTCGAACCCTCGGCCTCCTACCCATCCAACGTACGCGCCCGGCTTTGCCTATGGATACGTTTTCGTGATCAGAATTCCCNACAACACCAATCGTTGCTCGACAATCCTTATGAATTAAGCGAACCTCACCTGATTTTAACTTAAGCGTTACGTATTCTCCTTCTTTTGCCATCAACTGAGCNCTATTACCCGCNCTTCGAGCAATTTGCGCTCCTTTTCCTGGTCGCATCTCAATATTATGAATCAGAGTTCCTTCAGGAATATTCTTAAGCGGTAAACAATTACCCGCCTTGATTTCAACGTTTGCACCCGACATCAAAATATCACCTACATTCAATTTTGCCGGAGAAATGATATATCGTTTTTCACCATCGGAATAAACTAGCAAAGCAATGCGAGCTGAACGATTAGGGTCATACTCTATTCCATCAACCTTAGCCGGAACNCCATCCTTAGCNCGCTTAAAATCAATNATTCTATACTGTTTACGATGCCCACCACCTCGTCGCTTACTTGTTACCCGACCATGGTTATTNCGCCCACCCGATCTAGAGATAGACACAAGCAAACTTTTTTCTGGATTAGATTTTGTTATTTCGTCAAACCCAGAAATGGTTTGAAACCGAACACCAGGGGATCTTGGTTTTAATTTTCTTATAGGCATTACCGCTTACACTCCTTCAAATATTTCAATTTTATCCCCTTCTTTCAGTCGCACCATTGCCTTTTTCCAAGCCTTGGACTGACCCATCGTCCTACCAAACCTTCTACGCTTTCCACGCACAATCTGCGTATTAACCTGCAGAACAGAAACAGTAAAAATCTTTTGAATAGCATCACGAATTTCAATTTTATTAGCATCCATATGAACCTTNAATGTCACCCAATTACCTTCACCCAGAATGGTCGTGCCTTTTTCTGTCACCAATGGCTTAACCACTATTTGGTAAAAATCCATTAGTTTAATCTCTCCTCGATTTTCTTAAGNGCATCTTTTGTNCAAACGATGGTTTCGTGCTTCAAGAGATCAAAGACATTCAAACCATCCACCAGCAAAACATCTGTATAAGGTAAATTTCTGACTGCCAATTGAAAATTCTGATTTTTTTCAGATAGAATGAATAGTGTCTTTTTAGGAAAGCTGAATTTTTTTAGCAGTGCAGCAGCATCTTTTGTCTTTGGATGGTCTAAATTTACAGAGTCTATTACAGTAACATTCTTAGTCTTAAATCTTTCGCTAAGAACGGATTTAATGGCTAGCTTTTTTGATTTTTTAGAGAGATTAAAAGCATAGCTCCTTGGGGTAGGGCCAAATACTGTCATTCCTCCGCGCCAAATTGGCGAACGCGTATTTCCAGATCGAGCACGACCGGTACCCTTCTGCCGCCAAGGCTTAGCATTACTTCCATTAAGGTCACCTTTATTTTGCTTGGTAGCTGCATTACCTCCGCGCCTTGCCGCTAACTGCATAGTTACATAACGTTGCACTAACTGGTCGCGCACCTTTACCTCAAACACATCTGGTGATGCTTCTACCGTTCCCACCTTTTTATTATTCTTATCCAATATATCTAGTTCAGGCACAAAAAAATTCCTATTACGATTTAAATATTCTAAGCAAGCCGCCATTGGCACCCGGCACCGAACCTTTTAAGAAAAGCACATTGTTATCCACATCGACTCGTACGATTTTAAGATTTTTCAGGTGCTTTGTTTTACCACCCATCCTACCAGGCATACCCATGCCTTTAAGAACTCGACCGGGATATGTATGCATACCAATCGAACCAGTCCCGCGATAGCTTTCATGATGACCGTGCGAGGCTGGCGCACCACCATAATTAAAGCGCTTGAAAACCCCGGCAAAACCACGACCCTTAGTAGTACCAACCACTTCTACCTCATCTCCCACATTAAAGATATCTACCTTAATTGGCTTACCCATCGCATCATCATCAATATCCTGATTTCGAAACTCTTTTAAAATTCGAGCAGGATCAGCTTTATACTTATCGTAGAACCCCTTCAACGGTTTATTAATATGCTTTGGTTTTCTCTCCCCGTAGGCAACCATTACCGCACTATAACCATCCCTTTCAACAGTCCGCTTTAAAATCGGCACACACTTCTCTACTTGCACGACAGTAACAGGCACACAATCCCCCTTGTCATTAAAAATCTGAGTCATGCCTATCTTTTTTCCTAATAATGCACTCATATTACCTTATATTTAGAGCTTGATTTCAATATCTACACCACCAGAAAGATCCAGCTTCATCAAAGCATCCACAGTTTGTGGTGTAGGCTCAAGAATTTCCATAATTCGCTTGTGGGTTCGTATCTCAAACTGCTCACGAGATTTTTTATCCACATGGGGAGATCTCAATACCGTCCACCTATTCCTCGCTGTAGGCAATGGAACAGGACCTACAATCTTAGCTCCTGTGCGTCTAGTGGTTTCGACTATTTCTGCTACCGACCAATCCAGTAGCTTATGGTCATAAGCCTTTAGCTTAATACGTATTTTTTGATCACTCATTATTCTAGGATCTCACCTACAACTCCAGCGCCCACGGTGCGACCTCCTTCACGGATTGCAAATCGAAGCTCTTTCGCCATAGCCACAGGTGTAATTAGAGTAATTTCCATTGCAACATTATCCCCAGGCATAACCATTTCAACCCCAGAAGGCAATGTAGCAACACCAGTAACATCGGTTGTCCTAAAATAGAACTGCGGCCGGTATCCATTAAAAAATGGTGTATGGCGACCACCCTCTTCTTTTGTAAGAATATATACTTCTGCTTTAAACTTCTTATGAGGTGTAATCGAACCTGGCTGGGCAAGAACCTGACCACGTTCAATCTCATCACGCTTAGTACCTCTTAGGAGAACACCAACATTCTCACCCGCTCTTCCTTCGTCCAGAAGCTTGCGGAACATTTCCACACCGGTTACCGTTGTTTTGGTGGTATCTTTAAATCCTACAATTTCTATCTCTTCACCTACTTTAATAACGCCTGTTTCAACACGNCCCGTCGCAACAGTACCACGACCNGAAATACTGAAGATNTCCTCAATAGGCATCAAAAAAGGCTTATCAACAGGACGNTCTGGAACGGGGAAATAGGTGTCCAGAGCCTCCATCAGCTCCCAGATGCATTTAGTTTTCTCTTCATCTTCTGGGTTTTCCAAAGCCTGCAATGCGCTTCCACGGATAACCGGAACATCATCTCCTGGAAACTCGTATTTACTCAAAAGTTCACGCACCTCCAACTCAACCAAATCAAGCAACTCAGGGTCATCAACCATGTCACACTTATTCATAAAAACCGTGATCTTAGGAACACCCACCTGACGAGCAAGAAGAATATGCTCTCTGGTCTGAGGCATTGGCCCATCGTTAGCAGAAATCACAAGCACGGCACCATCCATCTGCGCCGCACCAGTGATCATATTTTTTACATAATCCGCATGACCCGGACAATCCACATGAGCATAGTGCCGACTTTCTGTNTTGTACTCTACATGCGCAATAGCAATGGTGATTCCTCTTTCTTTTTCCTCGGGCGCTTTATCGATCTGATCAAAAGCAATAGTTTCCGCAAAACCCTTTTTTGACAANACTTCTGTAATGGCCGCAGTGAGGGTAGTTTTGCCATGGTCAACGTGACCGACAGTTCCTACATTCAAATGCGGCTTGTCGCGAACAAACTTTTCTTTAGCCATGCTGATTCACTCCAATATATGTATTATTTTTATTTATTAAACTGCTAATTTTTCACTTGAACCGGTAGATTTTGCAATCAATTCTTCTGCCAAAGAAGCAGGAACCGCGTCGTATTTAGCAAATTCCATAGAATAACTTGCCCGCCCCTGCGTTGCCGACCGCAGATCAGTAGAGTACCCAAACATGCCCGATAAAGGTACTTCTGCTCGAACCACTTTTGCACCTGCTCGATCTGCCAAATCTTTTATCTTGCCACGCTTTGAATTAAGCCGACCAATCACATCCCCCATAAATTCTTCGGGAGTAACCACCTCGACATCCATTATCGGCTCTAACATTTGTGGCGCCCCTTTTTTACAAGCCTCCTGAAACGCCATAGATGCGCAAATCTTGAACGCCATCTCAGAGGAGTCCACATCATGAAAGGATCCATCGAGCAGCGTCACAGAGATATCAACCGCTGGGTATCCGCAAAGAATACCTCGCGCCATTGACTCCACAACCCCCTTTTGCACTGCTGGAATAAATTCCTTCGGAATAGCACCGCCTACAATTTTATTTACAAATTCAAACCCTGTACCAGCTTCTCTTGGCTCCACCTTTATAACAACATGACCGTACTGACCACGACCTCCTGATTGCTTGACATATTTATTTTCATGCTCGACCGCCTTCGTTATTGTCTCCTTAAAGGCAACCTGCGGTTTTGAAACATCAACATCAAGAGAAAACTCTCTCCGCATTCGATCCACCAGAACCTCAAGATGCAACTCCCCCATTCCAGAGATAACCGTTTGATTGGTATCGGGATCAACACGAACCTGAAATGTAGGATCTTCCTGCAAAAGCTTTACCAGGCAATCCGAGAGCTTATCCTGCTCCGCCTTTGTCTTAGGCTCAATTGCCACAGAAATGACCGGCTCAGGAAATTGAATTGCCTCGAGGATAATAGGTTTGTCTTTATCGCAAAGCGTATCCCCCGTATAGGATTTTTTTAATCCAATAACGGCAGCAATATCACCCGCTTTAACNGAATCAACCTCTTCACGNTTATTAGCATGCATCCTTAAAATTCTACCTACNCGCTCTTTTTNATTTTTGGTNGAATTGTAAANATAAGAACCACTNNTCAACTCTCCAGAATAGACCCTCACAAACGCTAACTGACCCACAAACGGATCCGTCATAATCTTGAANGCCAAAGCAGAGAAAGGGTCGCCAANATCCAACTTNCGGNTTTCTTCNGCTTGCGTATTAGGGTTTGTTCCAACAATGGTTTTCAATTCTTGAGGNGANGGAAGGTATGNTACCACCGAGTCAAGTAGTTGTTGCACCCCNTTATTCTTAAAAGCTGCACCACATAANACNGGNGTGAAACGAGACTCAAGCGTGCCCGNTCTTAATGCGTCATTAATTTCTTNCACCGAGATATNCTCGCCTCCCAGAAATTTTTCCATAATCGCGTCATCCACATCCGAGATAGATTCAATTAACTTTTCACGATACTCATCNGCNTNNTCCTTATACTCATCNGGGATNTCAANAANCTCATAAGTCTCACCCTTGTTTTTAGAATCAGAATAAGTATTNGCCTTCATATTAANNAGATCNATCACACCAAGAAAATCNGCTTCAGCNCCCAAAGGAAGTTGAATGGGGACAGGATTGGCATTNAATTTTTCNTTCATCTGCTCAACACATCCAATGAAATTAGCGCCAGCACGATCCATCTTATTAACAAAACANATTCTTGGNACATTNTACTTACTGGCTTGACGCCAAACNGTTTCAGACTGNGGCTCNACACCNCTAACCGCATCAAAAACCCCGACCGCACCNTCTAACACNCGTAAAGACCTCTCGACCTCAGCAGTAAAATCCACGTGACCCGGTGTATCAATGATATTAANTTTATGANCCAACCAAGAACAGGTTGTCGCNGCNGANGTAATAGTAATTCCACGCTCCTGCTCCTGCTCCATCCAGTCCATCGTGGCATTACCATCGTGCACTTCACCTATTTTGTGACTTTTACCTGTATAATATAAGACTCTTTCCGTCGTCGTTGTTTTACCCGCATCAATATGCGCAATAATCCCTATATTGCGAGTCTTTTCAAGCGCCATCTTTTTACTCATCCCAAAAATGTCTCCTTCTACCACCGGTAATGCGCAAAGGCCTTATTAGCTTCTGCCATACGATGCACTTCCTCTTTTTTCTTGACTGCTCCGCCAGAATTNTTAAAGGCGTCCATNATCTCTGCAGTTAATTTTTCTGCCATNGTCCGACCAGCCCTAGNNCTTGCATTCTGAATTACCCAACGAATACTTAGAGCCTGCCTCCTGTTCTCTCTCACTTCCACAGGCACCTGNTAAGTAGCACCACCTACCCGACGAGAACGCACTTCCAGCAANGGAGCGGCATTTTCAATAGCCNTGCGAAACACACGCAGCGGCTCCTCTTTTGCCTTTGCTTCAATATTACCCAATGCCTTATAAAAAATAGTTTCCGCCAAACCCTTTTTGCCNTTATTCAAAATGCAATTAATAAACCTAGCCACTAAAATATCGTTAAATTTTGGATCAGGTGTAATTTGTCGTTTTTGAGCTTCTCTTCTTCTAGCCATAGTATTTTTATTCTATTTTTTCGGTTTCTTAGCACCATATTTCGAACGGCTCTGCATTCGACCCTCAACCCCCAGNGTATCNAAACTACCGCGAACNACATGATAACGCACGCCAGGCAAGTCTTTCACACGCCCACCCCGAATCATCACAATCGAATGCTCTTGCAAATTATGACCAACACCAGGGATATATGTTGTAACTTCCATCCCATTTGTCAAACGCACACGAGCTACCTTTCTCAACGCTGAGTTAGGTTTTTTTGGTGTGGACGTATAAACCCTTACACAGACACCTCGTTTTTGAGGACAAGCCTTCAATGCCGGACTATCTGTCTTTTTAATTGGTTTTGACCTGCCAGCCTTCACCAATTGATTAATTGTTGGCAAAAAATATACCTCCCAAATATAAAAAAACCCATGGGCTTTAATTAAACTAGCATAACCTATTCAAACAAAACTGAAAAATACCCAATGAAGTCAATAAAAACAAAGGGTTAAATCAGGCAGAATGTGGCGTGAAAAAGCTAGAATTGTACCACTGAAAATCTTTGAGTCAAGCTAAAAAAAAGAAGCCTCCTACTCTGCCGCCACCGGAGTTTCTTCTTCCTCTTTTTGAGCATTANTATCCATTTCTGGTTCTTCNATACGAATTCCACTGTAAGCTCGACACCCCGTTCCAGCAGGAATTAACCTACCCATCGTCACATTTTCCTTCAACCCAACCAAGTTATCCCGCCTGCCACTCACGCTAACCTCCGTCAATACGCGAGTGGTCTCCTGAAACGATGCAGCAGATATAAAACTTTCGGTGCTTAGCGATGATTTTGTTATTCCCAATAAAACCGGTGCCCCCTTGGCTGGTTTTTTCTTATTCTTTATGGCTTCCTGATTCATCTCATTAAATACTTTTTTCGTAACTTGCTCACCTATCAAAAATTCAGTATCACCTGAATCCTCAATCACCAAATGACGTAACATTTGTCGCACTATAACTTCAATATGCTTGTCATTAATAGCAACCCCCTGCAATCGATAAACCTCTTGAACNTCATTGACCAAATATTTTCTCAACTCATCTTCACCTAAAACNCGAAGAATATCATGCGGATTAGAAGCACCATCCATCAANGATTCACCAGCAATAACTTCATCGCCCTCATGAACATTAATATGTTTGCCNCGNGGAATTAAGTATTCGCACTCATCCCCAGATTCACTTTCAACGATCACCTTCCGCATTCCTTTTACGAATCCTCCAAATTTAACCTTACCAGTGATCTCAGTTATAGTTGCTTGTTCATGCGGCTTTCTAGCCTCAAAAAGCTCTGCAACCCTTGGCAAACCACCAGTAATATCTTTTGTTTTTGCAGACTCGCGAGGAATTTTGACAATTAAATCCCCAGCGTTCACATGATCACCCTCATTAACATTAATGTTCGCACCCGCAGGAAGAATATATCGCCTAACCGTTTCACCCTTGTTATTTTTNAGTGAAATTCNTGGNTGTTTCTTTTCATCACGGTGACTAATAATTACTTTAGTTGACAATCCTGTAATTTCATCAAANTCTTCCTTCATAGTCACACCNTCAACAATATCACCAAAAGCAATGNTACCTTCTACCTCNGTAAGAATTGCATTAGTGTAAGGNTCCCACTCTATTAAGGTTTGNCCCTCTTGAACCTCCTGNCCATCATTAACCTTAAGTTTNGCAGCATANACAACCGNAAACCNTTCTTTTTCTCTACCAGTTTCGTCCTGAACCACTAAGCTTCCATTNCGATTCATTACTATTATTTCGCCTGCTTGATTTTTAAGAGTNCGAAGCCCAACATACTTAANAANTCCNCCTCGCTTTGTATTCAAGGTTGTCTGCTCTACTACTCGACTTGCCGTTCCACCTATATGGAAAGTACGCATTGTCAGCTGAGTACCNGGNTCACCAATAGACTGCGCNGCAATAACTCCTACAGGCTCGCCTATTTCCACCCATTCCAAGGTGGCCATATTACGACCATAACATTTAATACAAACCCCCTGCTTAGATTCGCAAGTNAAACAAGAGCGCATTTTAACTNTTTCTATTCCAGCGTTTTCAATAGCCNTAACTGTGTTTTCCTCGATTAGGCTGTCCGCTTCAGCTAATATATTTCCAGTAAAGGGATCGACTACATCTTCAAGAACTGTCCGACCCAGAATTCTTTCACCTAGAGGCTGAATTATTTCACCCGCCTCCACAAGAGAAACTGCGTCGATCCCCTTCAAAGTTCCGCAATCTTCTTCCTGAACTATCATGTCTTGAGCAACATCAACCAGACGTCGCGTCAAATAACCTGAATTTGCGGTTTTGAGAGCCGTATCCGCCAAACCCTTTCTAGCCCCATGCGTTGAAATGAAGTATTGAATTACCGATAATCCTTCTCGAAAATTTGCAGTGATAGGTGTTTCAATAATTTCTCCTGAAGGCTTGGCCATTAACCCCCTCATTCCCGCCAACTGCCTTAGCTGTTGCGCACTTCCTCTTGCCCCTGAATCTGCCATAATAAAAATTGAATTAAAATCTTTATCCGTTTTACCATTGACGGTTGCCTCATCTTCACTTTCCAATTCTTTAAACATTTCTTCAGAAACTTTTTCAGTGACATGAGCCCAAATATCGATAACCTTGTTATAACGCTCGCCATTCGTAATAAGCCCNTCGCGGTATTGCTTGTGAACCTTAAGTACCTCATCGTTTGTTTTATCAACCAATTNAACTTTCGTTTTTGGTATTTTCATTTGCTCTATAGAAATTGTAAGACCTGCTTCTGTTGCATATTTAAAGCCCAACCTTTTCACATCATCAAGCAAAGTTACTGTGCTTTCGCGCCCAACTATTAAAAAAGCCTGAAAAATGAGATCAGATAAAGATTTTTTATCCATTAACCTGTTTACCAATTCAAAAGAAAGACCTTTTGGAAGAATTTCTCCTAAGAGTACTCTTCCGGTTGTAGTTTGCGTAAGTACATTTTCGATGCGCACCATAATCAAAGCCTGTAAGTCTAGCTCATTAGCATCATAAGCAGCGATTACTTCTTTCTGATCAGAAAAAACCTTTCCCCCACCCTTAACATTGCCACGACTCTTTGTCATGTAATAACAACCCAAAACAATATCTTGGGTTGGAACAGCAATAGGCCTGCCGTTTGCAGGAGAAAGCACATTATTAGATGACATCATTAATAACTTACACTCTGTTCGCGCCTCCATGGATAAAGGAACATGAACCGCCATCTGATCTCCATCAAAGTCGGCATTGAATGCAGTACACACCATTGGATGAACTTGAATGGCTTTCCCCTCTATTAGCAAAGGCTCGAAAGCCTGTATACCCAATCGATGTAAAGTAGGNGCTCGATTAAGCAACACNGGATGATTCTTAACCACCTCCTCAAGAACCTCCCAAACTTCCGAACGCTCTTGCTCAACCATTTTCTTTGCTGTTTTTATTGTGGTNGCATAACCTTTTTCCTCTAATCTGTTAAACACAAAAGGCTTGAATAATTCCAAAGCCATTTTCTTTGGAAGTCCGCACTGATGAAATTTTAAATGCGGNCCAACCACAATTACAGANCGNCCGGAGTAATCAACTCGCTTACCTAATAAGTTTTGACGAAATCTACCTTGCTTACCCTTAAGCATGTCGCTCAAAGACTTAAGAGGGCGTTTATTAGTACCTCGAAGGGTACGACCTCGACGACCATTATCAAATAANGCCGATACNGCCTCCTGNAACATTCTTTTTTCATTGCGGATAATGATTTGCGGAGCCTTTAATTCTTGCAAGCGCTTGAGGCGGTTATTTCTATTAATCACCCGCCTGTANAGATCATTCAAGTCAGATGTNGCAAAACGCCCGCCATCCAANGGNACGAGAGGGCGTAATTCAGGCGGAATAACTGGAACCACNTGGAGAATCATCCATTCCGGNTTATTNCCTGATTTTCGAAAAGCNTCAACTATTTTCAANCGCTTGGCAATTTTTCGCCTATTCATAACCGATTTGGTGGTAGTCATTTCCTCTTTTAATTGCAAAGAAACATTATCCAANTNCATCGGNCGGAGAAGNTCAGCTACTCCTTCAGCGCCAATCATAGCTCGAAANGTATCTGGAAANTCCATCTCCATTTCACGATATTCTTCTTCGGTNAGAATTTGNCCAATTTCTAAATCTGAGTCACCAGGATCAGTCACNACATAATTTTCAAAATAAATAATTCTCTCNAGATCTTTAAGGGGAATATCCAAAAGNTGCCCAAGTCGACTTGGNAGCCCCTTGAAATACCAAATATGGGCAACAGGCGTTGCCAATTCAATATGCCCAAGCCGCTCTCGACGCACTTTTGAAAGAATCACTTCTACACCACACTTTTCGCAAACCACACCCTTATGTTTCATCCGCTTATATTTTCCGCATGTGCATTCCCAATCTTTGACTGGNCCAAAAATTTTGGCACAAAACAACCCATCNCTCTCAGGTTTGAATGTACGGTAGTTAATAGTTTCCGGCTTTTTCACTTCACCGTATGACCATGAACGAATTTTTTCTGGAGAAGCGATGCGAACCCGAATCGCGTCAAATAAGATCGGATTTTTTGGTTTATCAAATTGTGTGAGGTTATCCACTGGGGATTTCTCCTTTAATAGAGTTGTCGCATACTTTTAAAATATTATTTTTATCAAGACCTAAAATGAAAAATTTAGAACTCGCCTTGTGTTTATCATAGAAACAAATGTTTATTTTCCTGACTCAATCAACTCAACATCAATAGCCAAGCTTTGCAATTCTTTAACAAGAACATTGAATGACTCAGGGAGGCTCGGGTTTAGATGAGTATCCCCCTTTACAACAGCTTCATACATGCGTTTTCGGCCCTCCACATCATCAGACTTCACAGTTAACATCTCCTGAAGAGTGTATGCTGCACCATAAGCCTCTAACGCCCAAACCTCCATCTCCCCCAGTCGCTGACCACCAAACTGAGCCTTACCACCCAAAGGTTGCTGCGTTACCAAGGAATAAGGCCCTGTTGAACGCGCATGAATTTTATCATCCACCAAATGATGCAATTTAAGTATATAAAGATAGCCCACCATTACTTTTTGCCTAAAAGCTTGGCCAGATCGACCATCGATCAATTTAACCTCGCCTGTTTCCGAGCAATCTCCTTCTCTTAACAAATCACGAATTTCGTTTTCTTTTGCACCGTCAAAAACAGGAGTTGCCATAAAACTATCAATAGATTTAGCCGCCATTCCCAAATTGGTTTCAAGAATCTGCCCCACATTCATTCGCGATGGCACACCCAACGGGTTCAAAATAAGCTCAATAGGCTTGCCATCTTCCATGTAGGGCATATCTTCTTCAGGAACAATTGTGGAAACAACACCCTTATTACCATGTCGACCCGCCATTTTATCGCCCACCTGCAGCTTGCGCTTCATTGCCATAAAAACCTTCACAAGCTTGATTACACCCGGCGCCAAATCATCACCCTTTTTCAAACGAGAGACTTTTTCTTCAAGCATGGATTTCAGAATTCCCACCTGCTCCTTAGAGCTAGCCTCCATTTTAAGAATAGTTGTCGCGTCTACCCCTTGAGCTGGAATCTTACACAGATCCTTGATACTCAATTTAGCTATTTCTTGTTCCCCAATAACCTGATCTTTTTTGAAACTGACCTTACCAACCGTGGTTGACCGAGAGACCTTTTTCCCAATAAGCAGGCCACGTATTTTTTTTCCTGTTTCACCCTTAACTATATTTATTTCATCGTTGTAGTCCTTTTGAATCAGAGAAATTTCCTCTTCTTCAATTTCCAAAGTACGCGAATCTTTATCGATTCCCTTTCTTGAAAAAACTTTTACATCAATGACCGTGCCATGAACTCCCGGTGGCACACGAAGCGAGGTATCACGAACATCTCCTGCTTTTTCACCNAAAATAGCTTTTANCAGTTTTTCCTCAGGNCTGAGTTGCGTTTCCCCTTTAGGTGTAATTTTCCCAACCAGAATATCATTAGGTTTGACATTNGCACCTACTCGGATGATNCCGCTTTCATCTAAATTTTTAAGCGCNTCTTCCCCTACATTAGAAATGTCACGAGTAATCTCTTCCTTGCCCTGCTTGGTGTCACGCGCTTCGATCTCAAACTCTTCTATGTGAACAGAAGTATAAACATCTTCTTTTACCAATTTTTCACTAACAATGATNGCATCCTCAAAGTTGTAACCACCCCANGGCATGAAAGCGACAAGAATATTTCTTCCGAGAGCNAATTCTCCATGATCGGTTGCTGGTCCATCAGCTAGCACGTCACCCTTTTTGACCAACATCCCCGAATAAACTCGAGGGCGCTGGTTGATACAGGTATTTTGATTTGACCGCTGATATTTTTGAAGAGTATAAATATCTACATTAGAACCCAACTGACTCCTAAGGGTTTTAACTTTTCCAGCTGGCTTTTTTTCTGTGCGGACCACGATTCTCGTCGCATCCGCACTTATAACCTCGCCATCACTTTCTGAAACCACCACAGCACCAGAATCGTGCGCTACAATTGATTCCATCCCGGTACCGACCAAGGGCGCCTCAGAACGCAACAAGGGAACCGCCTGCCGTTGCATATTTGATCCCATTAACGCACGGTTTGCATCATCATTTTCCAAAAATGGAATAAGAGAAGCCGCTACACTTATCAATTGCTTTGGAGACACATCCATATAATCAACCTTCTCCCTTGGNGAAAGAACAAAATCTCCTCCCTTNCGAGCCGAAACAATCGAGTCCGAAAGACGNCTATTACTATCTATTTTTGCATTAGCNTGNGCAATCACATATTTATCTTCAATTAAGGCGGTGTGAAACTCAACGTCTTCCCCGGCAATTGAGTTTGTAACTTTTCTATANGGAGTCTCAATAAATCCGTAATCGTTAACACGGGCATAGGTACTCAAAGATGCAATCAATCCGATATTCGGTCCCTCTGGCGTTTCAATTGGACAAATGCGTCCGTAATGAGTCGGATGCACATCCCGCACTTCGAATCCTGCCCGCTCTCTTGTTAGCCCACCAGGTCCCAAAGCGCTAAGACGCCGCTTATGCGTAACCTCAGAAAGCGGATTGGTTTGATCCATAAATTGAGACAANTGACTACTTCCAAAAAATTCTTTAATAGCTGCTGTNACCGGCTTGGAATTGATTAAATCATGNGGCATTGANACATCCAAATCCTGTATAGACATCCTTTCAATAATTGCCCGTTCCATTCGGACTACACCAACACGAAATTGATTTTCTAAAGATTCGCCAACAGCNCGNACCCTACGGTTACCAAGNTGATCAATATCATCAATATCACCAATTCCATTTTTAAGATCAATAATGTGACGAACCACTGCAACCAGATCCTCTAAAGTAAGCAATCGGTTTTCAAGCGGAATATCCAAACCAAATTTCTGGTTAAGTTTAATGCGGCCCACCACGGATAGGTTGTATCGTTTGGGATTGAAAAATAAATTAGCAAAAAGGGAACGTGCGATTTCGGGGGTTGGCGGATCCCCAGGACGAAGCCTCTTGTAAATTTCCTTAATAGCGTCATCCTGATTCTGAATTTTTGCAACTGCCAAAGTATCACGAATAACCGAATCGGCGACCTCTTCATCAATTCGTAAAATTTGGAGCTCGGTGAGCTTATTTTTTTTGATTACCTCAAGAACACCTTCCGTAATTTCTTGATTAACATCAATTTCAATTTCCCCCGTTTCGGGATCAACAATCTCCTCAAATAAAAATTTCCCAATCAAGCCTTCCGGATCAATCTCAATCTTAGACGATCTCGCTAGCCGACCTAATTTTTTTGCAACACCCAAAGTAACCTTTTTACCAGCTTTTAAAATCACATCATCGGTTTTAGAGTCTATAACATCTTCCTTAACCTTGAATCCAACAAGCAAACTTTTACTACCCATAAAAAAACGGAAGTCTTTTGAGANACTTATCTTNTCAATATNATAATAGGTCTTTAGAATAGTTTTGACATCCATTCCAAAACCTTGCAAAAGAATAGTGGCAGGCAGCTTTCTTCTGCGATCAATTTTGACATACAATAAATCNTTAATATCAAACTCNAAATCGANCCAAGANCCACGATCAGGAATAATTCTCGCTGAATAAAGCACCTTACCGCTTACATGCGACTTACCCTTGTCATGCGAAAAAAACGCACCAGGAGAGCGATGCATCTGGCTGACGATAACTCGCTCAACCCCGTTGATCATAAAAGTGCCAGTTGGACCCATTACAGGCATTTCACCAAGAAATATCTTCTGTTCTTTTACCTCTCGAACACTATTCACAGTTACCTGAGACACCTTTTCTTCTTGAAGAACACCTATTACTTCTTCAGTGATTTCAGTTTTAGCTGGGATTAAATTTTTGGAAGTGCCAGGTTTTTTAACGTCTTCAACAATTATTCTACCAAGCAAATTTTTCAAAACACGAAGATTGACGTCCACTGCCTCTNTNTCAAAAAGAACCAGACGAACCATAATTTTTATAGGATCGGAATAGGTAAGACCCTTTTGCCTGCATTCACTAAACTTATGTTTTTCTTTATAAGCNACTTCCTGCTTACAGGTATCACAAAAGATGCCTGGACCACCTAGCTCCTTAAACTCACCGCAGCCACATTCCCAAATACCCACCTCAAAGCCGACATATTCAATGCGAGCATTGATATTTAAGTCAGAAATTGGAAAAACATCACTGAAGACGTCCTCCAAACCTTTTTTCTGACGTTCATGCGGAGCAATATCCCACTGAAGGAAATACTCGAATGACTTTTTTTGAATTTCGATTAGATTGGGAATGCCAATTACTATTGGAATACGCGCAAAATTTTTTCTTTTTCTAAGATTGCCAAGCGCTCGTTGAGAACGGTTTTTTGACATAGGGCAACACCCTTCTGAAATTAAGATTAACGGGAAATTTTTCTGCTAAAGCAAACAAAGCGACATGCCACACCAAATCTCCGCTACTTAATTTCGACGGTACCGCCGGCCTCCTCAACTTTCTTTTTAATCTCTTCGGCCTCCTCTTTTTTCACACCTTCTTTAACTGGTTTAGGAGCCGACTCAACAAGATCCTTCGCATCTTTCAATCCCAAGCCCGTGATAGTCCGAATCTCCTTAATAACCTGAATCTTCTTATCACCAGCAGCAGTGAGGACAACATCAAACTCAGTTTTTTCTTCGGCGGCCGAATCACCACCTCCTGCAGCAGGAGCAGCAACAGCAACCGCAGGCGCGGCAGCAGTAACACCATATTTATCCTCTAATTCTTTTACAAATTCTGACATTTCTAAAACAGTCATATTATCTATGAAGGAAACTACGTCTTCCTTAGTGGCGGCCATTACGCCCTCCTTTCAAAAATTGTTTACTCTAATTTTTTATTTAATAATTTTTTACAA